>NZ_JBFUHT010000042.1:0-52677 GCF_056402275.1 Azospirillum sp. P4_B5 | reverse complement strand
GCCCTGCACGCCCTGCCCCTGCCGCCGGAAAGCGAGCGTGCCCCCCTGCCCGCCCCCGCCGACCCGGTGGCGGCGACCCTGGCCCAGGTGGAGCGGCAGGCGGTGTGGTTCGAGCGCGCCGGGCTGGCGCCGGACGTCCTCGCCCTGCTGGAGCGGGAACTCGACGACGCCCGCGCCTTCCGCTGCGCGGCGCCGATCCCCATCACGCTGGTCGGCAGCGACGTCCACCCCGGCAACTTCCTGATCGACGCCACCGGCAAGGCGTGGTTCACCGATCTGGAGAAGGCCCAGTACGGCCACCCGGCCATCGACCTCGCCCACGCCAGCCTCTACACCTCCACCATGTGGGAGCGGGAGGTCGCGACGGTGCTGGCGCCGGACGAGGTCGCGGCGTTCCACGCGGCCTGGGAGGCGGCGGTGCCGCCCGCGCTGGCCGAGGCGGTGCGCCCGTGGTGCCGGCCCTTGCGCCGGCTGACCTGGCTGCGCACCTTGTCCTGGATGGCCCGCTGGCGGGTGGAGGGGGCGGCCCTGTCGCCGGACATGCCGGAGTCGCTGGCGGCCCATATGGACGCCCACGCGGTCGACGTCCTCCGCCCGGAGATCATCGGACGGGTCGCCGCCGAGTGGTGTTGACGGCGACGGGCGGCCGAGACATGCGATGGCTTGGCCCGCAGCGCGGTTAACCCTTGCCCGCGGTTGGTGTTACATTGAGGAATCGAGTTTCAGGCTTTCCTGATCCGGACTCCGTAGGCGTGCAGGTGGACGCGGCATGATGACATTCCGATTTGGGCGGACCCGGTTTGGCCGGACGGCGCTCGGTGCCTTGCTCCTTTCCACGGCGGGCCTCCTGCCGGCCGGCCACGCCGCCGCCGCGGCCCCGGCAACGACGGAGCGTCCGTCGCTGACCTCGGCGACCGGCAGCTATCTGGCCGGGCGCTTCGCCCAGCGCCAGGACGATTGGGCCGCCGCCGCCCTGTTCATGGCGCACGCCCTGTCCGCCGACCCGGGCGACCTGACCCTGCTGCGCCGCACCTATCTGCTGAAGCTGGGCGAAGGGCAGTTCGACGCCGCCATCGACCTCGCCAAGCGGCTGCTGGAGCAGGACAACGACCCGCAGATGGCCATCGCCCTGCTGGCCTCCGACAATCTGGCCCGCGGCAAGCTGAAGGAAGCCAAGGCCATGGCCGCGCGCATGCCCAAGGAAGGCATGGCGAAGTACATCGGCCCGCTGATCGACGCCTGGCTGGCCGCCGCGGAGGGCAAGACCGACGCGGCGCTGAAGGCGCTGGAGCCGCTTTCCACCGCCAGCGGCTTCGCCGCCCTGCACGACCTGCACGCCGGTCTGGTGCTGGAGTTGGGCGGGCGCAAGGACGCCGCCGGGGAGCGTTTCGCCCGTGTGATCGACAAGGAGGCGCCGCTGCGCGTCATCCAGATCGTCGGCAGCTTCTATGAGCGCACCGGCCGCAAGGACGAGGCCCGCAAGCTGTACGAGTCCTTCCGCGCCGGCAATCCCGACAGCCTGATGGTCGAACCGGCGCTGAAGGCGCTGGACGAGGGCAAGGCCGCCCCCCCGGTGGTGTCCGACGCCAAGCAGGGGCTGGCGGAGGCCTTGTTCGACCTGGGCAGCGCCATCCATCACGAGGGGGCGGAGGAGACCGCCCTGCTGTTCGGGCGGATCGCCCTTCACCTGCGCCCCGACCTGTCCCTGGCGCGGCTGATGATCGGCGATATCATGGAGAACCGCGACCACCACGCCGACGCGCTGGTCGAGTTCCAGGCGCTGGAGAAGGACCCGGTGCTGGGCTGGACCGCCCGGCTGCGCGCCGCCGAGAGCCTCGCCCGGCTGGAGCGCACCGACGACGCCATCGCCGCCTTCTCCGCCCTGTCCGCCGAGCGTCCGGAGCGCACCGACGCGCTGATCCGGCTGGGCGACCTGTACCGCGTCGCCAAGCGTTACGGCGAGGCCGCCGACAGCTACAGCAAGGCGCTGGAGCGCATCGGCACGCCGGAGGAGCGGCATTGGGCGGTGCTCTACGCCCGCGCCATGTCCTACGACAAGGTGGACCGCTGGCCGGACGCCGAGCGCGACCTGCGGGCGGCGCTGGCGCTGAAGCCGGACGAGGCCTTCCTGCTGAATTATCTGGGCTACAGCTACGTCGACCGCGGGCTGAACCTGGAGGAGGCCAAGAAAATGATCGAGAAGGCCGTCGCCCTGCGCCCCAAGGACGGCTACATCGTCGACAGCCTGGGCTGGGCGCTCTACCGCACCGGCGATTTCGAAGGGGCGGTGGAGAAGCTGGAGCGCGCGGTGGAGTTGAAGCCGACCGACGCCACCATCAACGACCATCTGGGCGACGCCTATTGGCGCGTCGGGCGCCGCAACGAGGCCCGCTTCCAATGGACCCGCGCGCTCCGCACCGCGGAGGAGGAGCCGCAGAAAGAGGACATCCGGGCCAAGCTGGACAAGGGTCTGGTGGACCCCAAGGCCGCCGAGGCCGCGGCACCGAAGCTTCAGTAAGCCGCGCCTGCATAGGCTCTGGCGCTCGCCGCACCCATGCCGCATAAAGCCCTTCTTCCCCCTGCCGGGAAGAAGGGCTTTTCGTTTCGGGGGACCCGACCATGAGCGCCATCGCCGAGGCCGCGCCGGCCAAGCTGAACCTCTATCTGCATGTGGTGGGCCGCCGGGACGACGGCTATCACGAGTTGGACAGCCTCGTCGCCTTCGCCGACGTGGCGGACCGGGTGACGGTGCAGCCGGGCGTGGCGCGGATCGCGCTGCGCGGGGTGGACCTGCCGCCGGTCGGGCCGCGGCTGGCCATCTCCGGCCCCTTCGGCCCGGCCTTGATGGGGGAGAATCCGGCGAACAACCTCGTCATCCGGGCCGCCCACGCGCTGGCCGCCCGGCTGGGCCGCGAGGCCGATGCGATGATCGTGCTGGAGAAGGTTCTGCCCATCGCCTCCGGGATCGGCGGCGGCTCGGCGGACGCGGCGGCGACGCTGCGCGCCCTGGCCCGGCTGTGGGACGTGCCGGTGACCGACCCGCGCCTCTATGAGATCGCGGCATCGCTGGGCGCCGACGTGCCGGTCTGCGTTGCCGGGCGGAGCTGCTATTTCGGCGGTGTGGGGGAAGTGCTGGAGGAGGCGCCCGTCCTGCCGGAAACCTTCGCGGTGCTGGTCAACCCCGGTGTGCCGGTGCCGACCCCCGCTGTGTTCAAGGCGCGCAACGGAGCTTTCAAAAGCGTCTTCTCGGCCCCGGCCCGCTTCACCGAGGCGCCGGTCGACGCCGTGGCGCTGGCCGCGCTGCTGAAGGAGCGGCGCAACGACCTGACCGAACCGGCCCTGACCGTCGCCCCGGTGATCGCCGGGGTGCTGGCGGCGCTGGAGGGCACGGACGGTTGCCTGCTGGCCCGCCTGTCGGGCAGCGGGGCGACTTGCTTCGGCCTCTATGCGGATGCGGCGGCGGCGGCGGCTGCCGCCCGGTCGATCCAAACGGCGCAGCCGCGCTGGTGGGCGAAGGCCGCCCGTCTGCTGCCGACCCCGGCGGACGCGCCGCCGCTGCCCGAGGGGCTGGTGGCACCGTCAGCGGTCACCACGGCCCCGACCCCGCCGGTCCCCTTCCCGGACACCGGCGGCTGGGGCGTGGGCTGACTCTTGAGCTGACCTTTATGCGGGCTTAGCATCCGCCGCCGCGGGTCATCGCGCCGCCCAGCATGGCGCCGCCCAGCGTGCCGGCGGCGGTCGCCGCCAGCTTGCCGTCGCCGCGCCCGAACTGCGAGCCGACCAGCCCGCCGACCGCGGCCCCGCCCAACACGCCGACCAAGTCGCCGTCGAGCGGCCCGCATTCCACCACTTGCGGCAGGGCGCGCACCACGCGCGGCCGCTGCTGGACGATCACCGGGGGCGGTTCTTCGATGTAGACGGGGGCCGGGGCGTAATGCACGACCGGCGGCTCCTCGTAGACCACCACCGGCGGGGGCCGGCGGACGATCACCACCCGCCCGTCGCCGTAGCCGCCGTCGATGTAGCCATGGTCGTGGTGGCGGCCGCGCTCATGGCGTTCGCGGTCATGACGGTCATGATGGCGCTCCTGCTTGGCGCGCCAGCCATGGGCCGGCGCCCAGTCCGGGGGGTCGGCGAGGACCGGGGACACCCCCGCGCCCAAGGCCGCCACACCGGCCAGCAGCGCGATGGCGAGGGATTTGGGGGCGAAGCGGATGTGCGTCATGATGGCTCCAGGATACGTCTCACCCGAATGAACATCCGGGGCTGGAGTCTTCATCCACCCGACAACCGGGAAGTCCGTGACAATTTTGGGTGCGCGCGAACGGGGTGCCCCATCCCGGCCCTGGCATCCGGCCTTCGGCCCAGGGTCAAGGCGGGGGCAGGCCCGCGGCCGGCGCGCGGCGCAACGCGTTCAACAAAATCCCGATCGTGGTCCCGTTGTGCAGGACGGCGGTGCCCACCGGGGACAGCAGGCCCAGCGCGGCGGCGCCGAGGATCGCGCTGTTCAGCCCGACCGTCAGGCGGTAGTTGCGGGCGATCAGCGCCATGGCGGCGTTCGCCGTCTCCTTGGCGTCGGCCACCCGCTCGATCCGGTCCTCCAGAAGCGCCACGTCGGCGGTCAGGCGGGCGATGTCCGCCCCCTTCTGCATGGCGATGCCGACATGGGCGCCGGCCAGCGCCGGCGCGTCGTTGATGCCGTCGCCGACGAAGGCGATGCGCGCGCCGTCGCGGCTCAGATCCTCGATGATGCGGGCCTTGTCGGTGGGCAGCAGGTCGGCGTGGAAGCCGTCGAGATGCAGCGCGTCGGCCAATTCGGCGGCGCGGTCGCGGTGGTCGCCGGTCAGCATCAGCACCCGCGTCACCCCGGCCCGCCGCAGCCGCGCGATGGTCGCGGCACTGGCCGCGCGCACGCTGTCCTTCAGCGCCAGCACGCCGGCCAGCACCCCGCCGAAGCCGATGAACAGCAGCGTCTTGCCGTCGCGGTGCAGCGCGTCGATGGCCGCGCGGTGGGCGGTGGTGTCGATGCCCTCGTCGTCCTCGATGAAGTGGCGGGAGCCGACGACGATGCGCTTGCCGTCGATGACGCTGGCCACCCCGTGGGCGACGATGAACTTCACCTCCTGATGGTCGAAGTGGCGGTTGTGCGTCTCCTTGGCGGCGTTGACCACGGCCATCGCCAGCGGGTGGAAGTAATGCTCCTCCACCGAGGCGGCGAGGCAGATCAGGTCGTCGGGGCTGAAGGTCGGGTCGAAGGCGATGGAATCAGTCACCTGCAGATCGCCGGTGGTCAGCGTGCCGGTCTTGTCGAAGATGACCGTGTCGGCCTGGGCCAGCCGTTCCAGCGCGTTGGCGCCCTTGATCAGGATGCCCGCCTGCCCCGCCCCGTACATGGCCGACTTGAAGGCCACCGGGGTCGCCAGCTTCAGCGCGCAGGAATAGTCGGCCTGGAGCACCGACGCGGCGCTGCGCCAGTCGCCGGTCATCAGGAAGGAGCCGCCGGCCAGCTTCAGCACCGTGGGCACCAGCCGGTCGGCCAAACGCGCCGCGTCGAGCTGCGCCTCGCTCTTGGCGGTCAGCGACTGCTCGACGTAATCGGCGATGCGGGCGGCGGCGGTGTGGCTGCCGACATGCTCGGCGTAGACGACCAGCCGGCCCTCCTCCATCAGCGTGCCGGACAGGACGGTGGAGCCGCGCTGCTTGACCACCGGTGCGCTCTCGCCGGTCATGGCGGCCTCGTTGACGGTCGCCTCCCCGCTCAGCACCGTGCCGTCCACCGGAATCACCGTTCCGGCGCCGATGACCACGCTGTCGCCGACCATGACGGTGTCGGCGGGCACCTGGATCTCCACGCCGTCGCGCAGCAGCCACACCTGATCGCTCGACGGGCGCAGCAGCCGCTTCAGCAGCGCGTCTGACCGGCGGGCGATGGACTCCTCCATGTATTCGCCGAGCGCCAGCATGAAGACGGTGGTGTTGGCCGCGGTGAAATCCCGCCGCGCCAGGGAGATCGACACCGCCGCGGCTTCCAGCACGTGGGAGTTGATACCCTCCCGCCCGTAGATGGCCATGCCCTCACGCAGCATCGGCATCGCGACGGCCAGCGACAGCGGCAGGCGCAGCGGCATGGGCAGCAGGAAGCCGGCGGCCAGCGTGGCGAGGCTGCGGACCAGCGTCACGCCATGATTCTCCCCGCCCTCCGCCGCAGGGGCTGACGGAGCCGTTTCGGGGATCGGCAGGGCGGCCAACGCGAGGCACAGCGCCGTGGCGTCGGTCACCGCGGGATCGTAGCGGACGGCCAGCGACCGCGCGGCGCGGCTGGCCCGAACCGACGTCACGCCGGCGACCGCCTCAACCACCCGGTGCAGGGTCGCGGCGTCGGCGGGGGTGCCGGGGCGGCAGGCGTAGCGCAGCCGGATGCGCCCCGGAACCTGGTGGACCGGCTCCAGCCGCAGGAACCAGGGCAGGCCGCTCATGAGGCTCCGGCCTGTTCCGCCTCCAGCTCGGCCTGGAGGTCGGCCATCTGCTCCTTCATCTCGGCGAGGCCGCCGGCCAGGTTGCCGTACAGCTTCAGGCCGGACTTCACGATCTTGCCGCGCAGCTCCTCGTCGGACAGCACATAAGCCGCCGCCGCCCCGACCAGAAGCCCGACCAGGAACTGCTCGGACCGGCGCGACGGGAGAAGGCCGCTCAGCCCGCCGAGAAGCCCTTGCCCCCGACCCATGCCGGCGCCCATGCCACCTCCAATGGAGGCGCCGCCGGCGGCCATGGCGGCTTCGTACTGGCGCTGCTGCTTCTTCAGCTTCTTCAACGCCTTCTTGGTCTTCTTAGCCATGGAGGTCCTCGTTCTTCGGCAGTTCCTGCGGCGGCTCTTCCGCCGGATTCAGCAGATGCTCGATCATGACCACGCCCGCCGCCCCGGCGGCGACCGCCAGCGCGAGGCGCGCGTAATCGCGGTTGCGCAGGGCGTCGGCGGCGACGCTGGCAGCGGCCAGAGCGGCACCGCCCTGCAGACCATGGCGCAGGATGGTGCGTGGCGCGGGAGGCTCGGCGCCCGTCACCCAGCGGTCCTGGACGGCGGTCAGCAGGCCGGTCGCCACCATGCCGCGCGTGAAGTCGGCGGCGAGCGTGCCGGAGCCCCGCGCCTTGCCGCGCCGCTTCGCGCGTTTCACGCGGCCCCCGGTGCGGCGGACGGCGTCGGCTCGGTCTTCACCGGCTCCGCCACATCGTCCTTCACCGGCTCCGCCTCGGCGGGCGCCGCATCCGCGGAGGCTTCCTCCACCGGCGTGGCGAGGCGGGAGCGCAGACCGGCGGAGGTCCGCTCGATGGCCAGCAGGCCGGTGACCGCGGCCTCGCGCACCGCGGTCTGGGCCTTGCCGGCGCCCTCGCGCGCGGCGGCCTTCACATCGACGGTCTTGAGGTCGGCGGCCCTAAGGTCGGCGATCGTGGGATCGGCCTTGGCCTTGGCATTCTTCATCATCCGGACGCCGATGGCCCCGGCGATCACGCCGGACGCGAAGGTCAGAAGCGGCAGCATCATGGTCTCCTTTCGGGCGCACCGCCCGCAAACCCGGCGGTGGCGATGCGCAGCAGCGTCCCGGCCGCCGCGCTGGCTTCCCCACGCAGCAGATCCGGCCACGCCGAGGGCGGGATCACCGTGGGGTCGTATTCGATGGTGCAGGAGCGGGCGAGCGGGTTCAGCGCGACGGAGCGGATGCCCTCCGCCCCGGCAAGCGCCCGGTGCAGCACCCTGGCGTCGTCCGCGAGCGCCGCCAGACCGCGCTCCGCGGCGCCGTCGAGCTTCAGCCGCACCCGGCCCGGAATGTGGTGCGCGATGGTCAGGGCGGCGGCCAGCCGGCTCAGGAAATCGTCGGGCATGCTCGGTTTTCGGTCCGTCATTGGAAGAGGCGTTTGCGCTGCACGGTCATGTGCACGACCATGAAGGCGACGAACAGCGTGCCGAAGCCGGCGTGAACGCGTTTGCCCACCCCCAACGCCGCCAGGGTCGCCGCCATGCTGCCCATCATCCCGATCTTGGCCGCGCGGTTGAGCCGCCATTTCAGCTCCGGAGCGGCGGGCTTGCCCTCCGCGGCGGGAGCCGGAGCATCCGACGGCGGCGGGGCCTCCGCGGGGTGCAGAACCGCCGACAGCAGAGCCTCCACCCGGGACCGGGCGTCATCCGGCGTCATCACGGCGGGGTCGTAGCTCAGCAGAAAGCTGCCCACCGCCGGGTTGCTCTCGGTCACCCGAACGGTGTCCAGAGCCTCCAGGCGGCCCAGCGCCTCCTGGAAGCGGTCGTTGCCGCGCAGCAACGGGTGGCGCACGCGGATGCGTCCCGGCACCGCCGATGCGATGGGAGAGGTCCGTCCGGTCATTGCCCGTTCTCCTGCGTCAGCCGCGATCCGCCGGCGCGGCCGGGGACGTTCAATGGTTGCGCAGAATATCCATAAATTCATAATGGTGAAACATTTCCCGCGCTCCCGCACCGGCGCCGGACGCAAGGCCGCGTTGCAGAAAAACCGCGCCCTCACCCAGGAAGTGCAGGGGTGGGCCATCCGGGTCGAGCCCTGCGCCATGCTCGGTGGCCATGATCACGGGAACACGGGTTTGGGAGGCGAACGCCGTCGAGCGCGCGCCCTTCCGCCGCTTCTGATCGTCAAGTCATTTCGACGTTGCCTCCTCTCAGCTTCCCGCAAGCCCCACCCCAACCGTTCTCCGCTGTCGGCGCAGATCCCCAGCGCAAGTTCATGGATTGCGCGAAGCTTCGCGGGGAGAAGGTTGGGAAGGGGGCAAGGACTCAGCGCCCCAGCCCCTCCCACGCGGCGTGGGATTCGGCGGGTGGGGACAGGTACAGGCTGGGCACCCAGCCGTCCGGAATCGGGACGGTCGCCGCGTGGGTCCGGTTGTGGGCTAACAGCTTCGGCAGGACGTGGGTGTGCGGACCCTCCGGGCTGCGGCCGTCGGGCGGCGGAATCGGCTGGCTGACCTCGATCCGCCCGAAGGGGCCGATGAAGACACGGTCGGGGCTGAGCGCCGGCAGGTCGGGCGGCAAAGGGTTGCCCGGCGCCAGCAGCTCCGTCCCGACCACCGCGCGGAGGCGGGCGATGGTGGCGGGATCGGCGCTGCGCACGCAGACGTCGGTCTGGAAGACCTCCAGCCCGAGGTCGAACAGCAGGGCGCCGCGGTCCGCTTCGGCGATGGCCTCGCGGTCGGGACCCAGCTCGGTCACCACGCCGCGCCGGTTCATGGCGCCGACGTGACGGGGCAGGCAGAGGGCCACGGCGAGGCCGCCGTTGCGCGTCCGGTAGGGTACCGGGCGGATGGCCGGGACGGGGCGGAGGCGCAGCCCGCCGCGGGCGGTCCGCGCCTCCAGCTCCGGGCCGTCGCCGCGCAGGACGACGGGTTCGTCCGGGTCGCGGATGAACTCCGCGATGGCGCCGAACGCGCCGAGGCTCCAGCCGGTGGCCGGATCGTTCAGCGCGTCGCGCAGCAGGGAAGACAGGTCGCTCATCGGGTCGTCTCCGGATTTGGCGTCGAGGATGGCAGGGTGTGCCAAGGAAGCAGGAAGGGCTCGCCGCCGGTCTCGCCACGGTGGGCGGCGATGCCGTAGGCGGCGCGCAGGGTGTCGTCGGTCAGCACTTTGTCGGGCGGCCCGTCGGCCAGCACGCCGCCGTCCGACAGAAGGATCAGCCGGTCGCAGAAGCGGGCGGCCAGGGTCAGGTCGTGCAGCACCGCCACCACGCCGCTCCACTGGCGGGCGGCGTCGCGCAGCAGTGCCATGCAGGCGAGCTGATGACCGGGGTCGAGCGCGGCGACCGGCTCGTCGGCCAGCAGCACGGGCGCCTCGGTCGCCAGGGCGCGGGCCAGCAGGACGCGCATCCGCTCGCCCCCCGACAGGGTGCCGACGATCCGCCCGCGCAGGTGCGCGGCGTCGGCGGTGGACAGCGCCCGCTCCACCGCCGCGCGGTCCGCCGCGGTGACCCCGCCCAGCGGGCCACGGTGGGGCAGGCGGCCCAGCAGGACCAGCGCCTCGGCGCGCAGCGGCCAGTGCACCGGGCCGCTCTGCGGCAGATAGGCGATGGCGCGGGCGAGCGTCCGGCGTCCGACCTGCGCGGCGGACCTCCCGTCGAAGGTGACGCGGCCCGCCGCCGGCTCGGCGAGACCGGCGAGGAGGCGCAGCAGGGTCGTCTTGCCGGCGCCGTTCGGGCCGATCAGCCCGGTGAAGGCGCCGGGCTCGATGGCGAGATGGACGTCCGTCAGGATCGTCCGCCCGCCGGCTTTGGCGGACAGGCCGTGGGTTTCGATGCGCATCACGCCTCCTCCCGCCGCAGCCGGGCGATCAGGGCGATCAGGAAGGGCGCGCCGATCAGGGCGGTGACCACGCCCAGCTTCAGTTCGGGCCGCGTCGGCAGCAGCCGGACCGCGATGTCCGCGGCCAGAGTCAGGCACGCCCCGGCCAGACCGGCCAGCAGCAGCAGCCGTCCGGGCCGCGCCCCGGCCAGCGGGCGCATCAGGTGCGGCGCCACCAGCCCGACGAAGCCCACGGCGCCGGTGACCGACACCGCGCTGCCCACCGCCAGCGCCGCCCCGGCGATCAGCCGGACGCGCAGACCGGTGAGGTCGAAGCCCAGGCTGCGCGCCGCGTCCTCCCCCAGGGTCAGCGCGTCGAGCGCGCGGGCGCCGGACAGGCAGAGCACCCAGCCCGCCAGCATCGGCGGCAGGACGAGCCAGAGCTGGTCGGTGCCGCGGTCGGCCAGCGACCCCATCAGCCAGAACACGATCTCCAGCGCCGCGTAGGGGTTGGGGGCGAGGTTGAGGGCCAGCGCGGTCAGCGACCCGGCAAGGCTGTTGATGGCGATGCCGCTGATGACCAGCGTGGCCGTTCCGGCCCCCCGCGCCGCCATCAGGTTCAGCAAAATTGCAGTGGAGGCGGCTCCCGCCATGCCGCCCAGCGGCAGGGCGAGCGACAGCGCGGCGGACAGGCCGCTGTAGAAGACGATCACCGCGCCCAGCGCCGCGGCGCTCGACACGCCGAGCAGCCCCGGCTCGGCCAGCGGGTTGCGCAGCCAACCCTGCATCGCCGCGCCGGTCAGCCCCAGGCTGAAGCCGACCAGCAGGCCGAGCAGGGCGCGCGGCAGGCGCAGCTCGGCCAGCACCAGCGCGCCCAGGGTGGGGCGCCCGGCGAGCCAGTCGGACAAAGCGGCGCCCAGGTCGAACGGCACATAGCCGACCGCCGCCGACACCGCGCAGAGCGCCAGTGCCAGACCCATCAGCCCGCCGACCAGGGCGGGGTAGGGGATGCGGGACTCCCGGCTCATGGCACGGCCTCCCGCGCGGCGGCCAGCCGCTCCGCGGCCTCGGCGATCTGCGGGCCGGGGCAGGTCCACAGGCGGGTTGGCAGCGACAGGGTGCGGACCTGACGTTTCAAGGCCTTCAGGGCCGGGTGGTGCAGCAGGGCGCCGGCCAGCGACGGCGGGGCGTCGGGCGCGGCGTCGACGATCAGCACGTCCGCGCCGCCCAGAATGATGGCCTCCAGCGGCAGGGCGCCCTGGCTGCCCAGCGGCAGGCGGTCGGCCATGTTCTCCAGCCCGGCGCGGGCCAGGAGTTCGTCGACCAGCGACCCGGACCCGGCGACGAAGCCGTTGGGCCGGAGCACCACCGCCGTCGGGCGTGGTCCCAGCGGCGCGGGGGGCAGGGCGTCGAGGCGGGCGAACAGGTCGGCGACCAGCGCCTCCCCCCGGTCCGGCTCGCCGACGGCGCGGGCGAGGCCGCGGATCTGCTCCGCCACCCCGTCCACGCTCTGCGGGACGTCCAGCTCCAGCAGCGGCGCGCCCAGACGGCTCAGCAGCCCGACCGCGACCCGCGTGGTGTAGCGCCCAGCGACGATCAGGTCGGGGCGCAGGGGCAGGATCTCCTCCGCCATCCCATGGTTGACCGGCACCCGCGCCGCCAGATCCGCCACCGTGGAGGCGCGGGGATCGCGCGCCAGCCACGTCACCGCGGCGAGGCGCTCCGGCCCGACGAGCCGCAACAGCAGCTCGTCGGCGCAGAGATTCAGGGAGACGATGCGCTGCGGCTTGTCGGGCGGCGCCTCCCACGCCGCCGCCGGCCCTCCCGCACACAGCAGGAGGGCGGCGGCCAGCCAGAGAAGGGTCCGCCTCACAGCGACAGCCGCAGCCCGAGATACCCGGCCCGGCCCGGCGCGCCGTAGGTCCAGACCTCCTGATACTGGCGGTCGAACAGGTTCTCCACCCGCCCGAAGAGTTCGACCCCCTGGGACAGCGCGTAGGAGCCGGCCAGATTGACCAGCGTGTAGGGCGCGAGGCTCACGACCTGCCGGTTGTAGAAGGGATCGTAGGCCCAGTCGCTTGATCGCCCGTTGTAGACTACGCCGAGGTTGGCGTTCGCCCGGTCCTCCAGGAAGCGGTGGTTGACGGTCAGGCTGGCGAGCTGCTTGGGCCGTCGCACCAGCTCCGCACCCGTGGAATCTTCGCCGTCGGTCCAGCTGTAGGAGCCGCGGACGGTCAGCCGGTCCAGCGGCTCCACCGACAGGCCAAGCTCGAAGCCGCGGACGCGGGACTCGCCCGGCATGTTGACGGAGGTCCGCCCGGTGCCGGTGATGAGGTCGCGGATGCGCTGGTCGAACCACGTGCCGTCCACGGAGGCCTGCGAGCCCCACAGCGCCTGATCGAAGCCGGCGTCCCAGCCGCGCGCCCGTTCCGGCTTCAGGGTCGGGTTGCCGGCGTAGGTGGCGGTGTAGCCGTACAGCTCGAACAGGGTGGGGCTCTTGACGCCGGTGCCGTAGGAAGCGCGCAGCTTCGTCCCGCTCTCTTCGATCAGATAGGCCGCCGTGGTGCGCCATGTGGTGGCGTCGCGGAACAGGTCGTTCCCGTCGTGGCGGACGCTGCCGGTCAGGGTCAGCCGGTCGAACAGGCCCAGCTTGTACTGGCCCACCAGCCCGGTGGAGCCGATGGAGCGGTCGAAGCTGGAGAAGCTGCTGCGGCTGATCGCCTTGTCCTCCTCATGCTCCACGGCGGCGGTCAGCACATGGTCGGCGGGGCCGCTGTTCAGCGTCAGGTTGGTCTGGTAGTCGGCCTTGGTCTTGCGCCCATCGTAGCGGCTGGTCACCGTCTTGGCGTCGTCGCGGTAATCGCGCTGCTGGCGGCCATGGGTCAGGCCGACGATGTGCTCCCACTTTCCGTCGAAAAGGGCGATCTTGCCCTGGAGGCGCCCGAAATACTGCTCCCCGGCGGTGCTGGTCCCGTCATCGACGGCGCCGCGCCCGCCGACGAAGCCGTCGGTGTCGGTGCGGAAGCGGGTGTAGCGGCCGGTCACGGCGATCTCGCTGCGCTCGGTCGGGCGGACGGCGGCGTTTCCGGTCAGCGTGCCGTTGCGGTAGCCGTCCTTCTCCGGGTTGCCGAGCCGCTTGTCGGCGACCGACACGCCGTCGCTGGTGACGCCCTGGCCACTGAGAAATAGGTCGTAACGGTCGGTCCCCGTGCCGAAGGAGGCCCGCCCGGCGGCGGTGCCGAAGGACCCGCCCTCGACGGCGGCGCGGATTTTGGGGGCGCCCGCGCCGCGGCGGGTCACGATGTTGACGACGCCGCCGACCGCGTCGGAGCCGTAGAGCGCGCTCTGCGGGCCGCGCAGCACCTCGACGCGCTCGACGTCGCCGGCCAGCAGGTTGGCGAAATCGTATTCGGAACCGGCGGCGGGATCGTTCACCTCGATCCCGTCGATCAGGACGAGCGTCTGGTTGCCCTCCGATCCGCGGATGCGCAGTTGGGTCAGGGTGCCCATCGGGCCGCCGCGGTTGACGGCGACGCCGGGCACCGCGCGCAGCGCGTCGGACAGCAGGCGGGTCTGGCGCTGCTCCAGCTCCTCGCGGGTGATGACGGTGAGGGCGCTGCCGGTTTCCTCGGCGGCGGTGGGGACGCGGTTGGCGGTCACCGAGACCGGCGGAAGCGTCGTGATGGCGGTGGAATCGGCGAAGGCCGATGCGGGGAACGCCGACACGGGAAGGACAAGGCTTCCCAGAAGGGCGGCGAAGGACGCCGTCCGGTGAAGGCGGGGAACGCGGACACTCATTGAGACCTCGGGCGGGACGCCGGTGGCACGTCACCGCGAACGAAGTCCCACCGGACGCTCCGCGAACGGACTCCCGGTTCGACGACCTTCGGTGCACCCCGCCCGAACGTGTTCGCGTGTGACCACGACTGACGGCAGGTCTCCTGGCTCGCGGGTTATCGTCGGCCCATCGCCTTCCCAGGATCGCGATCCCAGTGGCATTCCGATGGACGACTCGCCGCTTACAGTTGCGGGGGCAGCCCCGGCGTAGAACCCTCGCACGGCGAATCGCCGCGGGGTCCGCACCGTGTTCCCATTTTCAGCCCTTTCGGGCAACCGTCGGGTGCGAAGCTACGCGGGCGGAACGGCTCCGGTCAAGCCGCATTCCGCCGATACGCCGATCACGGTCCGCGAAGGGCGCGCCACCCTCTTGTCGCCGGGCCGGGGTCTGACTACATGACGGTTGAGGTCCGGGCCCCTCTGGCAGCGTCGCCCGGCGCTGTGATGTCGGACTTCCCATTGAGCCGTCGCCTTGGCGCGGCCTTGCGGAAGCTGGCCCTATCCTCCCCCCTGGGTCCCGCTCCCCCACAAGGTCCACCGCCGGACGACGGCACCCGACGGGCCTTTGGGAGACATCGACATGGACCGCGCCACACCAGCATCCTGACCGACCGCCACGTCTCCACGGCAAACGATGGAGACGGGTGTCCTGACGCGCCGCGGCCGAGCCGTCGCGTGCGTTTTTCCGTCGGCCGCAGACCTTGCGGTCGAGATTCCAGTCCGGGCCCCTCTGGCCGATGCGTCCCGCCGTGGCGCATCGGTGATGTCGGACTGCTCATGTGACGATCGAAGTCTCCGCTTGCGGGAGCGGAGTGCATGAAGCAAGGGACAGTTCCATGGACCAGATCGTTTTAATGTGGGCCGGCTTCGCCGTCTTCGTTGCCGTGCTTTTGGCCTTTGATCTTGGTGTATTTTCCAAGAAATCCCATGTGATCTCCGGCCGCGAGGCGCTGATGCGTTGCGCGGCCTATTCCACGCTGGCGATGATTTTCGCGGCCGGCGTCTTTCATTTTCAGGGCTCCGAGAAGGGGCTGGAGTTCCTGACCGGCTACCTGATCGAATACAGCCTGAGCGTCGACAACATCTTCGTCATTGCGCTGATCTTCACGCATTTCGCGGTGCCGCCGCAGTACCAGCACCGGGTGCTGTTCTGGGGCATCCTGGGCGCGCTGGTGATGCGCGGCGTGCTGATCGTGGCGGGCACGGCGCTGATCCAGGAATTCCACTGGATCATCTACATCTTCGGCGCCTTCCTGATCTTCAGCGGCATCAAGATGCTGATGTCGGTGGACGACGAGCCGGACATGGAGAACAACCGGATCGTCAAGTTCGTCCGCTCCCGCTTCCGCATGACCGACGGCTACGAGGGGCAGAAGTTCTTCGTGATGCGCGACGGCGTGCGGATGATGACGCCGCTGTTCCTCGTGCTGATCCTGATCGAGTTCACCGATCTGGTCTTCGCCGTGGACTCCATCCCGGCGGTCTTCTCGGTGACCACCGACCCGTTCATCGTCTGGACCTCCAACGTCTTCGCCATCCTCGGCCTGCGCGCCCTCTACTTCGCGCTGGCCTCGATCATCCACCGTTTCCATTACCTGAAATACGGCCTGTCGCTGGTTCTGGTGGTGGTCGGCGCCAAGATGATGATGGTGGACATCTACAAGATGCCGACGGCGGTGGCGCTGGGCATCACGGCCTTCCTGGTCGGCGGTTCCATTGTCTTCTCGATGCTGAAGACCCGTGCGGATGCGGCTCCGGATGGCGCGGACGCTGAGGCCCGCCGCTGGTGGGTGCCCGGCAGCCCGGCGAAGGGTGCCGGCGGTTCCACTCCGGCTTCCTCCAGCGAGGCGGCCGCCGTTCCCTCGGACGGCAAGGGCCAGTAAGGCGTGCGGCAAGGGGGTGGATCCGGTCCAGTGGATCGGTCCCACCCCTCCCCGGAAAGGAAGCCGGGACATTCGCTTGGCTTTGCGGTCGTGAACCGCTCGCCACCATGACGACGCCCTCCCCTTGATCGACGCGTCATCACTCCCATTTACCATCCCAGTGGATGGTGATGGGATGGCGAAACGATGTCAGAGAACGCCCGCGATCAGAAGCCGAAGGTTGGGGACAGCGAGAAGATCACGATCAACCTCGGCTATGTCGACCTCGGCCACATCGATCTCCTGGTGCAGGAAGGGTTCTACGCGAACCGCACCGACCTCATCCGCACCGCCATCCGCAACCAGATCGACCGCCATGGCGACGCCTTGCGGCAGGCCGTGACGCGCAAACGCGTCGATCTCGGCCTGCGCCACTACAGCCGCGGCGATCTGGAGGCGGCGCGGGATGCCGGAGAGATGCTCGACATCCGTGTCCTCGGCTTGGCCACGATCGCCCAGGACGTCACCCCCGACCTCGCCCGCGCCACCATCGCGTCGATCGCCGTGCTGGGGGCGCTGCACGCCAGCAGCGCCGTCAAGGCGGCCCTTGCGGACCGCATGCGCTGAGGGCGCAGGCCGCATTCCTGAAAGACGACGGACGGGACCTTCCCGCTTGCCCCGTCCGAGCCCAGAAAGCTCCCGACATGACCGACCGTGTCCCCGCCGGAATGGCCGAGGCGCTGCGCCTCACCCGAGCCGGCGACCTCACCGGGGCGACCGCCCTCGTTCAACGCCTGCTGCGAGGGGAGTCCGCGGCACCTCCCGGCGCCGGCCCGACCATCATCGACGTCGAGCCGCTTCGGGTGGACGCCTCGCCGGACATCCCGGATGCGCCGCCACGCCGCGCCACGGCCTTCGAGCCCGCCGACGCCTTCAAGCCCGGCAGCGCCTTTAAGCCCGGCAGCGCCTTTGCAGGCCGGTTCCATTCCGGACCGCGCGCCGGCCTGGGCGAAACCCTGCGCGGCCTCGCCGCCCGCGCCATGCCGGCGGGCCTCGACCTCGGGGTGGGCGGCCTCGCCCGTCCGGCCGCCGATCCGCTGCCGGACGGCGCCTCCTTCACGACGGCGTCCTACGAAAACGCGGCCGGAACGCGCTCCTATAAGCTCTATGTTCCGGCCAACCGTCGCGACGGCCGGCCGCTTCCCCTGGTGGTGATGCTGCATGGCTGCACCCAGTCGCCGGACGACTTCGCCGCCGGCACCCGCATGAACCGTCTGGCGGAGGAGCATGGCTGTCTGGTCGTCTACCCGGAGCAGCCGTCCTCGGCCAACGCCCAAAGGTGCTGGAACTGGTTCAACCCCGCCGACCAGCGGCGCGGCGACGGCGAGCCCTCGCTGATCGCGGGCATCACCAAGCGGGTCATGAGCGACCATGCCGTCGACGCCGACCGCGTGTTCGTCGCGGGCCTGTCGGCCGGCGGTGCGGCGGCGGTCATCATGGGAGCGGCTTATCCCGACCTCTATGCCGCCGTCGGGGTGCATTCCGGCCTTCCCCAAGGCGCCGCCCACGACATTCCCTCCGCTTTCGCGGCCATGCGCCAGGGAGGTGGAGCGGTGGGGCGGCCCTCCGCCCGCCCGGTGCCGACCATCGTCTTTCACGGCGATCGGGACAGCACGGTTCATCCCCGCAACGGCGACGACGTCATCGCGCAATCCGGGGCGGGCGCGGCCGGGCTGCGGACGACGGTGGAGCATGGCCAGGTGCCGGGCGGGCATGGCTACAGCCGCCGCGTCCACACCGACGCTTCCGGCCTTGCGCTGTGCGAGCAATGGACGATCCAGGGCGCCGGGCACGCCTGGGCGGGAGGCAGCCCGGCCGGCTCCTACACCGATCCGCGCGGGCCGGACGCGTCACGGGAGATGCTGCGCTTCTTCCTCGATACCCCGCGGGGCCGGTCGTCCGGGCCGTAACTCCCGCCGGGCTGGGCTTCTCGTGTTCCGCGGGAAGCCCGCGAGCCGCCGTTCAGGGCGTTCGCCGGCCATGCGTCCGGAAGAAGCCGTTCAGCGCATCGAACGGTTCGGCCTCGTCGAGGGCGTCGAAGCGCCCGTGGTCGGCCAGCATGCGGGCCGCCCGCAGGAAGCCGCCCCAGGCGGCGCGGTTGAGCCCGCTGCCCAGGCTGATGCGTCGCACGCCCAAGGCGGCGATCTGCTCCACCGACAGGCCGATCGGGGACGAAACCAGCAGGTTGAGTGGTTTCGGATGGACGGCGTCGACCGCCGCCTTGATGACGTCCGGGGTCCGCAAGCCCGGCGCGTAGAGGACATCCGCTCCCGCTGCGGCGTAGGCCGGCAAGCGACGCAACGCCTCCTCGACGGCCGCCGGGTGATTCACCAGCAGGGACTCGCAACGTGCGGTCAGGAGGACTCCGGTTCCCCGCAACGCCTCCGCCGCGGCGGCCACCCGCTCGACGGCATGGTGGACGTCGTACAGCGGCTTCGCGGGGTCGCCCGTGGCGTCCTCGATCGACAGGCCCGCCACGCCGGTGTCGGCGCAGAGACGCACGTTGCGCGCCAGACCCTCGCAGTCATGGGCATAGCCGGACTCGAAATCGGCGTTCACCGGCAGGTCGGTTGCCCCGACCATGTCGGCGATGTGGGCCAGCATGTCGCCGCAGGGCACCGCCCAATCGGCGTCGGGAAGCCCCCGCGCGAAGGCGAAGCCCGCCGAGGTGGTGGCCAACGCGCGGAACCCGAGATGCTTCAGCATCGCAGCGCTTCCGACGTCCCACGGATTGGGAATGACGAAGCAGCCGGTCCGGTGAAGGTCGGCGAAGGCAGCGCGGGCTTGGCGGTGATCGGTCATCACAGATTCCCTCCTGGGCGAGACAAGAGCGCGGACATCCGCAAGGGCCCGGGCCGGCGGCCCCCTGCAACACCGCCCCGGCGCTCACAAATCCGGCGGGGTGCGGGCCGGCAGATGCAGGGTCGCCAAGGTGCCGCCCCCGGCGCGCGAGGCGATGGTGAAGGATCCGCCCAGCCGGTCCGACACCAGATTGTCCACGATGTTCAGGCCGAGCCCGACCGAGCCGGTGCCGCGGCGGGTGGTGAAGAAGGGCTCCAGGATGCGCCCGGCGGTCCCGTCGGCAAGTCCGGCCCCGTCATCGGCGACCGACAGCAGGATCTTGTCCGGCCCGGCCGCCGCCGCCGCGACCGTCACCAGCCCGCTCCGCCCCGCCGGAAAGGCGTGCTCCAGCGCGTTGCGGACGAGCTGCTCCAGGATCGCGGACAGGATCGCCGGGTTGCTGACCATGCGCAGGTCGGCGGGGCAGTCCACCGCCATGCGGTGCCCCAACGGCTCCCACTGCGGGCGCAGGCTCTCCGTCACCTGTTCGAGGAAGGGCTTCAGCGCGATGGTCTGGCGCAGCCCGCCATGGTCCGCCGCCACTCCCTTGAAGCAGCGCACGATCTCCCCGGCGCGGGCGATGGTGCCGGACAGAAGGGCGGCCAGTTCCCCGGCGCTAGCCAGGAAGCGCTCCAGCTCGGCACGGCGGAGCTGGTTGGCGGCCAGCCGCTCCGTCATCGCGGCGACCCGGTCGCCGAGGTGGGACGCGCTGCCCAGCGCCACGCCGATGGGCGTGTTGATCTCGTGGGCCACGCCGGCGACCATCTGGCGCAGCGCCGCCATCTTCTCGCGCTGGGCCTGGGCCAGCTTGCGCGTGCGCTCGCGGACCAGCGCCTCCAGATGCTCGTTCTCGTCCTTCAGGCTGCGGTTGGCCCGGCGCAGCGACAGGTGGGTGGCGACGCGGGCGCGCACGATGGCCGGGCTGAAGGGCTTGGTCACGTAATCGACGGCGCCGGTCTCCAGCCCGAAGGCCTCCTCCTCCGGGCTGGACAGGGAGGTGATGAAGATCACCGGGACGTCGGCGGTGGCCGGGTCGGTCTTCAGCAGCCGGCACACCGCGTAGCCGTCCAGCCCCGGCATCATCACGTCGAGCAGCACCAGCTCCGGCGGGTCGGCGGAGGCCAGCTCCAGCGCGCGGCGGCCGGAGGTCGCGAAGCGCACCTCGTGCCGGTCCTCCAGCACGCTGGCGAGCGCGCGGATGTTGGCCGTGTCGTCATCGACGATCAGAATGTGACCACCGCTCACGGCGTCGTCTCCCGGTCCCGTTCCCTGTTGCATGCGGCGGTGAGCCGTTCCAGCGCCGCGCGGGCGGCGGCGAAGTCCAACGCTTCCACGGCCCGCCCGACCTTGTCCACCGCCTCGTCATGGCCGCGCCCGGCCAGCAGGCCGCGCAGAGCGGCGAAGCGGGCCGCCGCCGACAGGCTGCCGCTGCGCAACGCCTCCTCCAGTGAATGCAGCGCCTCCTCCAGCCCTTTCGGGCTGACCAGAGGAACCATCGGGATTTCCGGCACGACCTCCACGGCCATCTCCGCGGCGCGCAGCGTTTCCGCCGAGTCCAACGCAGGGCCGAGGGCGGCGGACAGGGCGGCCGCGAGCCCCGGCATCGCCTCCCACCGTTCCTCGCGCGCCGCCAGTTCCAGCGCCGCGGCGGCGGCACTGGCGGCCATCGCGCCGACCGTTCCGGCGCTGCCGCGCAGCCCGTGGGCGAAGCGTTCCAGCGCCGGCCCGTCTCCCGCCCTGCGCAAGTGTTCCAGCCGGACCGGCGCGTCGCCGTAGCGGTCGAGGAAGTCGAGGATCGCCCGGCGCAGCGTGCGCACCCGCCCGTTCATCCGCGCCAGCGCCGGGGCGAGGTCGAATCCCTCCAACGAGTCGGGAAGCCCGGCATCCGTCTCTACGAACTCGGCAACCGGCAAAGCCTCCCGCCGCCCGAACGGCTTCAGCCGGCGGTTCAGAACGGCGACGAGTCGGTGCGGCTCCACCGGTTTGGCGATGTGGTCGTCCATCCCAGCGTCCAGACAACGCCGCCGCTCCTCCTCCAGGGCGTGGGCGGTCATGGCGATGATCGGCAGGCGGTCGGGGCCGCACTGGCGGCGGATCGCCCGCGCCACCGCGAAGCCGTCCATGTCCGGCATCTGGACGTCGGTCAGCAGCGCGGCGTAGCCCGCCCCCGGCTCCAGCGCCAGCCGCACCGCCTCCCCGCCGCTGCCGACCGCGGTGACGGCCAGCCCGGCGTCCTCCAGCAACTCCCGCGCGACCAGCCGGTTCACGGCGTTGTCGTCGGCGACCAGCACGCGCAGGCCGCGCAGCGGCTCGTCCACCTGCAAGCCCGCAAGCCCTGGATCGGCCAGGGCGGGCAGCGCCGCGGTGGCGCCGTTCTGCACGCCGACCGCGACCGTGAAGCGGAAGGTGCTGCCCAGGCCGGGCGCACTGTCCACGGCGATGCCGCCGCCCATCATGACGGCCAGCCGCCGGCTGATCGCCAATCCCAGCCCGGTCCCGCCATAGCGCCGGGTGGTCGAGCTGTCGGCCTGGGCAAAGGGCTGGAACAGGCGGGCGACCTGCTCCGCCGTCATGCCGATGCCGGTGTCGCGCACGGCGAAGCGCAGCTCGGCCTCCCCCTCCCCGGCCATCCGCGGCGCGGCGGTCACACCGAGGACCACGCTGCCGCTCTCGGTGAACTTCACCGCGTTGTTGACGAGGTTGAGGAGCACCTGCCCCAGCCGCAGCGGGTCGCCCAGCAGGGCGGTCGGCACGTCCGGGGCGACCTCCAGCCGCAGGGCCAGCCCCTTTTCCTCGGCGGACAGGGCGGCGGTGCCGGCCACCATGTCGAGCACGGCCGACAGGTCGAAGGGCACGCGCTCCAGCGTCAGCATGCCCGCCTCGATCTTCGAGACATCGAGGATGTCGTTGATGATGCCGAGCAGCGCGGTGGCCGAGGCGCGGATGCGCGTCAGGTAGCCGCGCTGGCGCGGCGGCGGCCCGGCGCGCAGGGCGAGGTGGCTGAGCCCCAGGATGGCGTTCATCGGCGTGCGAATCTCGTGGCTCATGTTCGCCAGGAAATCGCCCTTGGCGCGCGACGCCTCCTCGGCGCGGTGGCGGGCCTCCTCCACCTGCTGCTGGCGGCGCGCGATCTCGTCGAGGAAGTGGCGGATCGAGCGCGAGATGGTGGCGATCTCGTCGGTGCCGCCGTCGGGCAGCGGCGTCTCCCGCCCCTCGACCCGGTCGAGCACCGCGTCGTTCAGCCGGACCAGACGCAGGGTCAGGAAGCGGCGCAGGTACAGATACACGCCGAGCGCCACCAGGAAGCCCAGCGCCCCCAGCCCGACCAGGATGCGGTTCTGCGTCGCGGCCAGCTCGGACAGGCCGTCCGCCTCCCCCGCCGCCGCCGCGTTGATCCGTTCGAACAACGCGTGGGAGATCTTCACGACCTCCTCGACCATCACCAGCACCTGGTTGGTCAGCGCCTTGCTGCGGGCGATGGCCGCCTGCCGCTCCATCAGGCTGGGCAGCAGGCCGGTGGGGCCGAGCAGCGCCGCCTCCAGCCGCCGGTGCAGGGCGGCGAAGCGGTCCGCCTGCTCCGGCGGCAGCCCGGCGTGGAGCGCCGGCAGGGCCGACAGCGCCGCCGCCGCGTCCCGCTGGGCGCGCGCGATCTCGCGTTGGAAACGGCTGTTGCCGGCGTGGGTGCTTTCGTTCAACACGCGGTTGACCGTGTTGGTCCAGGCGGTCAGCGGCCCCAGCCGGTCCGGCGGCAGCGTCGGCAGCACGGCGGCGACCAGAGCGCCGGCCTCCGCCGACAGGCGACGGGTCTCGTCAAGCGCATCGTCGCTCCGCGCCGCCGCGTCGATGCGCTCGGCAACCAGCCGGTCGAGGTCCGCCAACGTCGGGACCAGCGTCCCCAGCACACCGGCCAGCGTGGCGCCGCCCTCGATGTCCGACAAGGCCTGGGCCGACCGGGTGACCGCCGTCAGGTTGGCCGTCAGCTCGGCCAGGGTGACCCGCCGTTCGGGATGGCTGGTCGCACCGCCCAGCCGGGTCGCCTGCGACAGCACCTGCTGCAGGCCACCGTTCAGCACCGCCCCGGTGGTGATGCGCGGCAACGCCCCGTTGGACAGGTCCGACAGGGCGTGCCGGAATTGCGCGAGGTCGTAGAGCGCCGTACCTGACACGCCCAGCAGCACACCCACCATCACCAGCAGGCCCAGCCCGACGCGCCGCCCGACGCCGCCCCGGAAGGGGGCGCGCAGGATCGGCGCGGTCGAGGCTGGCTCCGTCGTCATCGACGCTCGGTGATGCGGCCGTCGAGGCGGGGTGACACCGTCCCGCGGTCGGTCAGGTGCTGGGCCATGATCTCCCACAGCAGCTTGCCGCCGGCCCCGGAGGAGGAGGCGCCCGGCGACTTCAGCATGCCGTAGCCGTCGCCGCCCTGGGCCAGATAGTTGGGCAGCGCCACCGAATAGCCGGCGTTCGGGTCGAGCGGCTTGCCGCCCACCGTGACGGAGACGACGCGGCTGCCCGCCGGCTGCTTCAGGTCGTAGACCACCGCCATGTTGGAGGGGTGGAGGAAGCTGCCCTTCTGGTTGTCCACCCCGGCGGCGCTGACCTCCAGCGCCTCGCGCAGGGCCTTGCCGGGCAGGGTCACGGCGATGATGGTGTCGCGGAAGGGCAGTTCGCGCTGGATGTCGCGGCGGGTCAGCATGGTCCCCGCCTCGTACTGGCGGTTGCCGCGGATGTTGCCGCCGTTGATGAAGGCCACGTCGGTGTTGAAATGGCCGCGCATGGCGTCGGCGATCAGCGAGGCGAAGGCGTTCTCGCCGGTGCGTATCGCGGCGCGGCGGGTGTCGAGCGGGGTCGCCGTCGTCCCGATGTTGATGTCCAGCAGTTCCGACAGCCGGGCCAGATAGACGCCGACCCGCTTTTCCATCACGGCGTCCGGCGACAGCCCGGCGAGCGGCACGATGTCGGCGCCGGCCAGCGCGGGCGGCGCCTTGCCGTCGCCGTCCAGCCGCAGGACGAAGGCCGATCCCTTCACGTTGACGTGGACGCCGAAGACTTTTCCTGTATTGGCCTCCAGCACGTCCTTGCCGGTGGCGGAAAGTTGGAGCAGCGCGTCGATGGCGGGCTCGCCGCGCAGCGCCTCCACCGCCTCCGGGGCGTTGTCCAGGATGGCGACCACATAGTCGGCGCCCTGGGCGCGCAGGGCGCGGGCCTCCGCGGCGATCGAGGCGGGCGGGCGCACCTCGATGTCCGGCACGATGTACTGCACCGTCAGTTCCGGCGAGATCGCCGAGACCACGCCGACTTTGCCCACCGGCGTCTCGAGCAGGGCCGACGGCTCCAGCCCCTCCATCACCGTGCCGGTGTTGCGGTCGATGGTGGTGGCGCTGACGAAGGGAAAGCGCGCCTCGTAGCTGCGCAGCGTCAGCTCGTCCTTGCCGAAGCCGAGGTCGCGCTTGGTCACCGCCATCATGTCGGGCTGAAGCTCGTTCAGCAGGTCGATCATGTGGGCGCCGCGATCGAAGGTGGACAGGACGCCCGCGGTCAGGGACGCGCCGCCGTGCAGGAAGAGGGTGTTGCCCTCCGCCCGCTTGGTGCGCAGCAGCGTGGCGAGGTTGGCGAGGCCGCCCTCGCCCTCCACCGGCTCGATGTCGGCCATCGTCGAGGTGAAGACGATCGACAGCTCCGCCGCCGACGCGACCGGCGCGACGGCGCCGAGCGCCGCGACGGCGCAGGCGCCCAGGACGGCACGCCAGCCGGAAAAACGCCCCACCCCACCATTGCCGCGCTTCGGCATGGATACCCCCTCCGGCCACCCCTGTTTCTTCAGGATGGTTCTTCCCGTATTCGGGTGGGGGAGTTCAAGGCATATCCATGCATGCCGGGGAACATTCCGGTGACAAAACCCCCTGTCAGAACAAGGACAAGAGGAACGGCCGGGTCAGGCCGCCTCGTCCCGCCAGGGGTAGGCCAGCGGAACCTCGCGGAAGGCGAAGCGGTCGAGATGGCGCTCCAAGGCCCCCTTCAGGGCGGCGAGGTGCTCCGCGGAACTGGCGTCCAACCGGCAGTCCAGCGCGTCCGGCCCGGCCTGGAGCGTCAGGGTGGCATCACCCGGCCAATCGGCACCGCGGGCGTTGTGCGGGAAGACGACGCTCCCCGCCTCCGCCGTGTACTCCACCGTCAGATTGTGCGCCCAGTGCTTGCAGAGCTGCTGGAGATAGCGGCTGCCGTTCGGGGTCGGAACGCGGACGCTGCTGGCGTGTCTCATGATGATCCTTCTGTTTGGTACCGGTGATTCAGGCCGGTGATTCAGGCCGGTGATTCAGGGAAGACGTTCGATGCGCTGGGCCGCCTCGTCGATGATCGAGACGGCGGCGTGCACCGTGTCGGCATCGACGCCCTCGCGCCCCAGCCGGTGCATCAGCACAGCGCGCAGATTTTCCATGGCGCGGCGGATCGGAGCGCCGTCGGTGTGGGCCCGTCGGGTCGCCAGGGCGGCGAGGCGGGCGAACAGGGCGTCGACGGTGGCCGCGTCCTGGGCGAGCTGGGCGGTGCCCTCCGGAGTCACGGCGAAGGGCTTGCGCGCACCCTCGGCGTCGGCCTTGGCGATGTGGCCCATCTCCTCCAGCAGCGACAGGGTCGGGTAGATCACGCCGGGGCTGGGCACGTAACCGCCGCCGGTCAGCTCCTCGACGGCGCGGATCAGGTCGTAGCCGTGCCGCGGCTCGTCGGCGATCAGCTTCAGAAGGACCAGCCGCAGTTCCGACGCCTCGAAGACGCCGCGCCGACCGCCGCGGCCGCCCCGCCGCTCGTGACGCTCATGGCCCCAGCCGCCCTCGGCGGCGTGACGGGGACCGCCACCATGGGGACCATCGCCGTGTGAGCCGGGATGATGGCGGCGCATCCGGCCGCAGAAGGGATTAGGGAAAAACCTCATGACAGGGGCTCCACTATGTTTCGATAGGTTCTAGATATATCGCGACCTATCGAATGACAAGCCTCGACCGCACCGTTTCCCCTCCCCCACCCCAGGAGAGGAGGTCGACATTCTTGAGCCACACCCGTCAAGCATACTGCGAATGCGAGCGATTCGCATTGACGATTCGCCGCAATCGGGACCACAGTGCGCCCGCCCTTCCGGCATAGGCCGTCCCGGTGAAGTTGAAGGAGATTCAAGGATGAAGCTGACCCGACGCCACGCCCTCGCCATGACCGCCGCCGTGGTCGGCCTCGCCGCCCTGGCGCCCGTTCCGGGCCGCGCCCAGGACATGACGGTGCGGCACGCGCAGGGCGAAACCCGGCTTCCCCCGAAGCTCGACCCCGTCCTGGTCTTCGACATGACCGCGCTGGACACGCTCGACGCGCTGGGCGTCGCGATCGCCGGGGTGCCCACGGGGCTGAAGCCGCCGCACCTCGCCAAGTATGACGGCCCGTCCTACGCGAAGATCGGCACGCTGTTCGAGCCGGACTACGAGGCGGTGAACGCCGCCGAGCCCGGCCTGATCATCGCCGGGGGCCGCTCCGCCCCGAAATACGCCGAGTTGTCGCGCATCGCGCCGACGCTCGACATGACGACCGACCAGACCGACTTCCTGGCCAGCTCCATCGCCAACGCCGAGACGCTGGGCCGCATCTTCGGCAAGACCGCCCTGGTCAAGCAGAAGCTGGACCGGCTGCGCGCCTCCATCGCCGAGTTGAAGGCGACCGCGGCAAACGCCGGCAAGGGCCTGTTGGTCCTGACCACCGGCGGCAAGATGAGCGCCTACGGGCCGGGGTCGCGCTTCGGCATCCTGCACACGGAGTTCGGCATCCAGCCCGCCGCCCCCGATCTGAAGGTCGCCAACCATGGGCAGGCCATCTCCTTCGAATTCATCCTGGAGACCAACCCGGACTGGCTGTTCGTGATCGACCGCGACGCCGCCATCGGGCAGAACGGCAAGCCGGCCCGGCAGTTCCTCGACAACGACATCGTCCGCCGCACCACCGCCTGGCAGAAGAATCAGGTCGTCTATCTGAACGGCGGCAACTGGTACATCGTCGGCGGCGGGCTGCAGGCGCTCCAGCAGGACGTGGACGATCTCCTGGCGGCGCTGTCCGGAAAGTCCTGATCCGTGAAGCCCCTGCCAATCGCCACACTCCCGCTGGCGACCGTGGGCATCGGCCTGCTGGCCGTCTGGAGCCTGTTCGTCGGCGTCAGCGACGTCAGCCTCGCGACGCTGTTCGGCGGCGCCCCGGACCAGGCCGCGCAGGTCCTGCTGGTCAGCCGCCTGCCCCGGACGCTGGCCCTGATCCTGGCCGGGGCCGCCATGGCGGTGTCCGGCCTGCTCCTCCAGATGCTGGTGCGCAACCGCTTCGTGGAGCCCTCCACCGCCGGGACCGCGGAGTCGGCCATCTTCGGCATGATGATGGTCTCGCTGCTGGCGCCGGAGATGCCGGTGTTCGGGCGGATGGCCGTCGCCAGCCTGTGCGCCCTGGCCGGGACGGGGCTGTTCCTGGCGATCCTGCGGCAGGTGCCGCTGCGCTCGCCATTGGTGGTGCCGCTGGTCGGCATCATGCTGGGCGGGGTCATCACGGCGATGACGGAGTTCGTCGCCTACCGCCAGGACCTGATCCAATCGGTGCGCGGCTGGGAGATGGGGGACTTCTCCGCCATCCTGCTCGGCCGCTACGAGCTGCTGTGGCTCAGCGCCGTCCTGACCGGCGTCGCCTATCTGGCGGCCGACCGCTTCACCGTCGCCGGGATGGGGCGAGACGTCGCCACCAACCTGGGCATCGACCACCGCAAGGTGATGGCGCTGGGGCTGGTCATCGTGTCGATGACCACCGCTGCGGTGATCGCGACCTGCGGCATGATCCCCTTCCTGGGGCTGATCGTTCCCAACGTCGTCAGCCTCGTCCGCGGCGACAACATGCGCGGGTCCCTGCCCTGGGTCGCGCTGATGGGGGCCGGGCTGGTGCTGGCCTGCGACATCGCCGGGCGGCTGGTGATCCATCCCTACGAAATCCCGATCGGAACGATGATGGGGGTCATCGGCAGCGCCCTGTTCCTCTATCTCCTGCTGCGGAGGAACGGCCATGCCGGCTGACCGCCGCCTGTCGCCGATGGTCGTCCTGGGCGGCCTGTCGGCGCTCACCCTGCTGTCCATCGCGCTGTACATGACGCTGGGCGCGCGCGGCCGCTGGGATTTCATCCTGGCCTTCCGCGGCACCAAGATCGCGGCGATGGTGCTGGTCGGCTACGCCATCGCGGTGTCGACGGTGCTGTTCCAGACCATCACGAACAACCGCATCCTCACCCCGTCGGTGATGGGCTTCGACTATCTCTACCGGCTGATCCAGACCGGGCTGGTGTTCCAGTTCGGCAGCGGCCTTGTCGCGACGCTCGACCCGCGCCTGCGCTTCGGCGTCGAGGTGGCGTCGATGGTCGTCTTCTCCGGCCTGCTCTACTGGTGGCTGTTCAACGGGGCGGGACGCGGCGACAACCGGCGCAGCCTGCATCTGCTGCTTCTGGTCGGCATCGTGTTCGGCGTGCTGTTCCGCAGCGTGACCAACTTCCTTCAGCGCATCATCGACCCCAACGCCTTCCTGACCGTGCAGGACCGGCTGTTCGCCAACTTCAACCGGGTGGACGTCGAGCTGCTGACGGTGTCGGCGCTGGTCGTGCTGGCGGTGTCGCTGGCGGGCTGGCGGTGGCGGCGCACCTTCGACGTGCTGGCGCTGGGGCGCGACGCCGCGATCAACCTCGGCGTGGAGCACCGGCGCGCGGTGATGGCGGTGCTGGTGATGGTGTCCATCCTGGTGTCGGTGTCCACGGCGCTGGTCGGACCGATCACCTTCTTCGGGCTGCTGGTTGCCAACCTCGCCTATCTGGTGGTCCGCTCGCACCGGCACGCGCTGATCCTGCCCGCCGCGGTGCTGCTCGCCGTGCTGACGCTGGTCGCCGGCCAGCTCGTGCTGGAGCGTGTGTTCGGCTACAACGCCGCGCTCAGCATCGTCATCGAGTTCGTGGGCGGTCTCGCCTTCCTGTTCATCCTGGTGCGGGGTTCGGCCCGATGATCGACGTCAAGAACATCACGAAACGCTACAACGGAACCGTCGTCGTCGACGGGGTGTCCCTGTCCCTGCCGGCGGGCGGGGTGATCTCGCTGATCGGGCCGAACGGGGCCGGCAAATCGACGCTGCTGTCGATCGTCAGCCGCCTGCTGCCGATGACCTCGGGCACGGTGACGGTCGACGGCCTGGACGTGACCACGACCCCCGGCGAGGTGCTGGCCCGCCGCCTGTCCATCCTGCGCCAGGACAACCAGATCATGTCGCGCCTGACGGTGGAGGACCTCGTCGCCTTCGGCCGCTACCCGCACAGCAAGGGCCGCCTGACCGAAGCCGACCGCGAGCACATCGCCAAGGCGCTGCGCTATCTGGACCTGGAGCCGCTGTCCGGCCGCTTCCTGGACGAGCTGTCGGGCGGCCAGCGCCAGCGCGCCTTCATCGCCATGGTGCTGTGCCAGGACACCGAATACATCCTGCTCGACGAGCCGCTGAACAACCTCGACGTCAAGCACGCTGTGGCGATGATGAAGCTGTTCCGCCGCACCGCCGACGAATTCGGCAAGACCATCGTGCTGGTGCTTCACGACATCAACTTCGCCTCATGCTATTCCGACCGCATCGTCGCGATGCGCGACGGCCGGGTGGTGCACCAGGGGCCGCCGGAGGTCATCATCACGCCCGACGTCATCCGCGACGTCTACGGCGTCGAGGCCCAGGTGATGGAGAACGCCGGCCAGCGCATCGCGCTGTACTACCAATAGAGTCTTTTAGAGGCGCGGCGGGTCGAAGATCACCGAACGGTCGATGTCGGCCAGCCGCGCCCGTCCGCTCAGCGCCATGGCGACCTCCAGCTCGGTCTGCAGGATGGTCAGCATGTGGACCACCCCCGCCATGCCGCCGACCGCCAGGGCGTGCAGCACCGGCTGGCCCACCAGAACGGCGTCGGCGCCCAGCGCAAGCGCCTTCAGGATGTCGGTGCCGCGCCGGATGCCGCCGTCCGCCAGGATGGGCAGGCGGCCCGCCGCGCGGGCGGCGACCAGCGGCAGCACCTCCGCCACCGCGGGCAGCGTGTCGAGCGTCCGCCCGCCATGGTTCGACACGATGATGCCCGCCGCCCCCGCCTTGATGGCGAGGTAGACGTCGTCGGGGTTCATGATGCCCTTCAGCAGCACCGGCAGTCGCGTCTCGGCGCACAGCCAACGCACCGTGTCCCAGGTGGCCGCGGCGTGCAGCATGCCCTGGAAGACCGGGCTGCCGGGCCGCGACGGCGTGAACCCGTCCGGCGCCAGATCGGCCAGATTGACCGGCGCGATGCCTTCGGGAAGCCGGAAGCCGGCGCGCTGCTCGATGTTGCGCAGGCCGTTGACCGGAGCGTCGACCGTCAGCACCAGCGCGCGGTAACCCGCGGCCTCCGCCCGCCGCACCAGGGCCAGCGTGTCCTCGGGCCGCGGCTGGGTGTAGAGCTGGAACCACAACGGCCCGCCGGCCGCCGCCGCGATCTCCTCCAGCGTCACGCTGGACTGGGTGCTCACGGTCATCCAGGTGCCGGTGAGGCCGGCCGCCTGGGCGGTGGCCCGCTCGCCGTCGCGATGGACCAGCCGGTGGAAGGCCATCGGCGCGATCAGGATGGGATAGGGCATGGCCTGCCCGAACAGCGTCGTGGTGGCGCTGGCCTGCGACAGGTCGCGCAGCGCGCGCGGCATCAGGCGCATCCGGTCGTAGGCGTCGCGGTTGGCCTGCCGGGTGATGCCGTCCGCCCCGGTCCCCGCGATGTAGGCGCGGGTCGCCGCATCGACGCGGGCGGTGAAATGACGCTCGTAGTCGTAAAGCGAGACGGTGTCGGCGGGAACGCTCATCGTGGATGTCCTCAGGAAATGTCCTCCGCCAACTCGCACGCCCGTCGCGCCAGAGCGCGCAGGCGCGGGTCGGGCTGGCCGGCCAGGGCGGCGGCCATGCCGCGGTAAAAGTCGGGAAAACCGGTTTCCAGCGCCCGCGCGAACCACGCCAGCGCCTCCTCCGTCCGCCCGTCCTGGAGCAGCAGGCGAGCGTGGTTGAAGCGGCCCCAGCAATCCCCGCCCTCGGCGGCGGCCTGGAAGAGCCGGCGGGCGCCCGCCCCGTCCTCGGCCACCGCGCGCCCGGCCTCGTGGAACAGGCCCAGCATGTTCAGCGCCTTCACGTTGCCCTGGCGGGCGGCGGCGGCATAGAGCTGGTAGGCTTCGGCGTCGTCCGCCGGAACGCCCACGCCGCGGCAATGCAGGTCGGCCAGATTGAACAGCGCCCACGCATCGCCCAGCTCGGCGGCCCGCCGGTAGTAAGCGGCGGCCTGGACGGGGTCGGCGGGCACGCCCCAGCCGTGCTCGTGGCAGCGGCCCAGCATGTTCACGGCGCGGGCGTCGCCGCTGCGCGCGGCGATGCGGAACCACTCCACCGCCTGGGCCCGCGCGGCACCGCCGCGGTCGAGGCATTGCTGCCCCAGGGCGAGCTGCACGTCGATGATGCCCGGCCCTTCCGTCGAACAGGAAGCGATGCCGGCCATCACACCTCCGCCCAGCGCCGCAGCAGGTTGTGGTAGTGGTTCACCAGAGCCAGAACGGACGGGTGCTGGTCACCCAGCTCCCGGCGCAGGTCGATGATCGCGACGTCGAGGTCGTAGAGCATCGCCCGCAGCCCGTCGTCCTTGACCAGCGACTGGGTGAAGAAGAAGGAGGCCCAGCGCGAGCCGCGCGTCACCGGGGTCACCCGGTGCAGGCTGCTGGACGGATAGACCACCGCGTGCCCCGCCGGCAGCTTCACGCCCTTGGTGCCGTAGGTGTCCTCGACCACCAGATCGCCGCCGTCATACTCGCCGGGATCGCTGAGGAAGATCGTGGTGGAGACGTCGGCCCGCAGGCGCAGGCCGCCGGTGCCCGGAATGGCCCGGATGGCGTTGTCCACATGGTTGCCGTAGGTCATGTCCAGGTCGTAGCGGTTGAACATGGGCGGCAGGACGCGCAGCGGCAGAGCCGCGGAATTGAAGGCCGGGTTGCGGCCCAGCGCCTTCAGGATGACCACGCCCAGCTCGCGGGCGGTGTCGCTCTCCTCCGGGATCTGCAGGTTGTTCTTGGCCAGCACCGCCTGGGAACCCGCAGTGACGCGGCCATCGACCCAGGGCGACGCCTCCAGCACCGCGCGGCAGTGGGCGACCTCGTCGGCGGTCAGAACGTCGGGGATTTGCAGAAGCACAGGGAGGAATCCTTTTGCAGAAGAAGAAGGCCGGACCGGCCCCCGGAGGATGGTCCGGGAAGCGGTCCGGCCTGGCCGGGATCAGAAGGTGACGCCGGCGGTCAGCATGAAGGTGCGGCCCGAGGCCGGCACCGCGCGCGAGGCGTTGAAGGCCGAGGCGTAGTTGCGGTGGTCGGTCAGGTTGTAGGCGTTGAGCGCCAGGGACAGGTTGTTGATCTCGTAGGACACCACGCTGTCCAGCGAGACCGTCTCCGGCACGCGGCCCGTGTTGGCGCTGTCGGCCCAATATTCCGAGGCGTACTGGATGCCGCCGCCGACCATGACCCTGCCGGGCACGACGCCGGGGGCGAACTCGTAGGTCGACCACAGGCTGGCGTTGTGCTTCGGGACGTTCGGCGCCTCGTTGCCGACGACCGCCGCGTTGGTGCGCGACTCCTTCACCTCGCCGTCGAGGTAGGCGTAGCTGGCGTAGACGCTCCAGCCCTCGACCACCTTGCCGCTCACCCCGGCCTCGAAGCCGCGGATGCGGGTGCCGAGACCGGCTTCGGAGAAGCCGTCGGTGACCGTGCCGGTGGCCGGATCGACCGAGTAGGTGTTGCTCTTCTCGATCTGGAACAGCGCGCCGTTCACACCCAGCCGCCCGCCGAAGAAGTCGGCCTTGCCGCCGATCTCGTACAGGTCGGTCTTCTCCGGGTCGAAGTCGCGCCCGTCGCGCGGATTCTCCGCCGAGCCGTTGGTGAGCTGCGCGGCGATGTCCACGCCGATCGGCTTGTTGGAGCGCGCGTAGGAGAAATAGAGCGACGCGTCCTTGGTCGGCTCGTAGATCAGGCTGGCCGACGGGCTGAGCGTGCGGGTGGTCGCGCTGCCGCCCGCCACCGCCGGGTCGGCGGCCCGGAAGGTGCTGCGGAAGTAATCCCAGCGCAGGCCGCCCTGCACCGACAGCTGGTCGAACAGCCACACGCGGTCGGTGACGAACAGGCCGGTGTTGGCGACGCTGGACTCGCGCACGCCGGTCGCCGGATAGGTGAGGAAGGCGTTGGCCGGGTAGCTGTGGCTGGGGTTGCGGATGGTCTGGGTGTTGGTGCGGTTGACCCAGCTGCCGCCGCGGCGCTCGTCCTTCTGGTAGCTGAGGTCCAGGCCGCCGTTCACCTTGTGGTAGAGACCGAGGAAGTTGCCCTCCGCCTTCGCTCCGGCGACGTTCTGCACGCCCCAGCCCTTCTGCTTGAAGGCCAGGCCGCCGCCGGCGCCGTAGCCGATCACCGGGTTGCCGCCGTTCAGAAAGAGCGTGGTGTTGGGCGCGGTCGGCGCGCCGGGAGTGGTGGCGGCGAAGTCGCGCTTGTAATGGCTGTAGCGGCTGTCGTTGTAGAAGGACAGGGTCTTGCTGACTTCGTGGGCCAGGGTCGAGGTGACGACGTGGTTGTCGGTGTCGTCACGGTCCTGGTCGCGGATGTAGGACGTGGACCGGTCCAGCCCGAACTCGGTCGCCGGGCGGAAGGTGCCGTCGCGGCCGCGGATCATGGGAACGCCCATATCCGGGATCTTCTCGCCCTTCAGGTAGGAGTAGTTCAGATGCCAGGTCGTCGGGGTGCCCAGCCCCACGCCCAGGTCGGCGGCGATGCCCTTGCGCTTGGCCTCGACCTCGTCGCGGTCGGCGACGTCCTGGTCGTGGAACAGGCCGTTGATGCGCAGCGCCGTCGTCTCGTTGATCGGCTGGTTCACGTCCACCGTGGTGCGGTAGGTGGGGCCGGAACCGACCGACTGCTCGACCTTGTAGCGCTTGTCCAGCCCGGCCTTCTTGGTGCCCTGGTTGATGACGCCGCCGGAGTTGCCGACACCGAAGCCGTTGCCCGACGGCCCCTTGAAGACCTGCACCGTCTCGGTGTTGAAGACGTCGTGGGTGTAGACGCCGAAGTCCTTCAGGCCGTCGGTGTAGATGTCGCCGCGGGCGGTCAGGCCGCGGATGCGGAACTGGTCGCCGTTCTGGCCGCCGTTGCCCTCGCCGGTCGAGATGGTGATGCCGGGGACGTTGCGCAGGACCTGTTCCAGGGTCGTGGCGCGCTGCTGCTCGATGATCTCTTCCGGAATGACGTTGACGACGCGAGGCGTGTCCTTGACCGTGTCGGGCAGGCGGGAGATGCCGGTGGGCTTGGCGTTCACGTTGCCGGTGTCGGCCGGGCGGTCGGCGCCGACCCGCACCGGGTCGAGAACGGTGGCGTCACCGGCCGCGGTGCCCGGCGCGGTCCCGGTCCCCGAACCGGCCCCCGCACCGGCCGTCTGCGCCTCGGCCACCGTCGCCAGGGTGGAGAAGGACATCGCCAGCCCCGCCGTCGCGGCGGCGCCGGCGATGATGGGTCGGAGGCGGTCGGGGACATTCGATTGCAACATGAGGCTCTCCCGAAAAAACGTCGTGGCGGATGCGCCGATCAGCGGCGGGTATCTACCAAGCGGGGAGGCGCCCCCTTCAACGGCGATCATTCAGAATAATTCTAAATTGCAAAATCACCCTTGTTCAGCCCCATCGCATGCGGGGATATGTCGTTTGGCGAAGGCCCATGAGGGACCCTCCGGCAGCCCGCCCAGACGTGGGCCGACACCCGCTTTTCATATGTGCTACAACGAGTTAAAATGTCTGTTCAGGCGTTTTCAGAGGATCGCGCGGGAGCGTGCGAAACCGGGCTGTTGCAAAGCAGCAACTACGATAATAAGAATTATTCTCAATATGCGGGGGCGCCGCGGCCCGAACGTCTTTTGTCCGTCAGGACGGAATCCGGACCGCCATCGCGCCCTGCCCGAGACGGGCCTTCCAGAGCTGTTCGGCCAGCCGGAGGGCGTCGGCGAAGGCCGGTCCGGCGGCGCCGGGAAGGGCGAACAGGGCGAAGGCGGCGGTGCCGACGATGATGCGCTCCGCCCGCGCGTCGCGCACCGCACCGGTCCACACCCCCTGCCAATATTCCAGGCTGGTGCCGCGCGGGCGCGGCGTCGGCGGCGGCTCCTCCATGCAGGCGGGCAGGATGAGGTCCTCCGCCGCGCCGTTGACCAGCCGGTGGATGGAGGACGGGCGGAAGGGCGTGAACTGGGCGACGTCGCGCACGCTGCCCAGCACGGCCATGTGCTTCCAGCCGAGGATGCGGGCGGCGTCGCGGTGCAGTTCCCGGTAGGTCGGCTTGGCCGCGCCCAGCAGGGAGGTCTTGGCCTTGGCCGGCTTCAGCAGATGCACGGCCTCGAACACGGCGGAACGGGTCTGGGTCAGCCGGTGCAGGCCGATCAGCCGGTAGATCTGAGGGGACAGGGCGGCGAGCGGGGCGTAGGCGATCCGCTGCGCCGCCAGAGCCGCCGCGATCTCCCGCGCGTTGGTGCAGACCGGGATGCCCACGGTGGGCGCGATGAACTCGTACCGGCCGGAGGCCGCGCTGCAGCCCGTGCCGCCGTGCAGCAGCACCCGGTGGCCGGCCTGCGCGACCAGCCGGGCGGCGTGAAAGAACCAGGGCGGGTTGTGGTAGTTGGGCGAGGTGAAGCAGGGCCAGTCGATGTCCGCCTGGATCGTCCGGCCCAGCCCGGCGGCGACGTGCGCCCGCATCGCCCGCACCATCCCGGCCAGTTCCGGCGCGGTCGAGCCGCGCATCCGCATCATGCCGAGAAGCGCGCCGACCTGGACCGGATCGGCCTCGCCCGCCAGGATGATGGTCATCGCCTCCTCCGCCTCCTCGGCGGTCAGCGGGCGGCCATGGCCGCCCCCGGCGATGCCCAACACGCCGATGTGGCGGGCCAGACGGTCCTGCGCCGGGGCATCCGGCCCGATCCTCTGCAGTTTCGCGTCGACCCGGGCCGGCGACGGTTGCCCCTCCAGCAGGCCGGCGGGCCGCACCTGGAGCGGCGGCGCCGCGATGCCGGTCGGCACGTTCCAGCGCGGATCGAAGGTTTCGTCGAGCGCCGGGCGTTCCGCCGCCGGCTCGAACAGAGCGTCGATCCCGCGGGCCATCGCCTGGACGCGCGGGCGCAACTCTTCGGCGAACGGCGTGGGCACCAGGCCGCGGCCGGAGCGGATGAACAGGGGATCGCCGAACGCCTCGCGCATCTGCCCCAGGAGCCGGCTGAGCGCCGATGTCTGCAGACCGAGGTCGCGGGCGGCCAGCGTGACGTTCCGTTTCGACAGCAGCGCGTCCAGCGCGACGATCAGACGGCCACGGGACAGCCGATTTTCCTGGTCGCGGGGAACGGCCTTGCCCTGAGCGGACGCCTCCGGTTTCGGATGCGGCGTTCCGTCCTTCCTCTTGACCGTCATGTGAGTTCAGCCCGAATGCGGTTGCCTGGCCGGTTCACGGCTGCATACCATGATAATGATACGCATTCGCATACCAACGCAACACGCACGGAGCCCCCGTCCCTCCCACGACGGAAACGGGCCGGCGGCTTCGGAAGCTCAGTCCTCGGACGCTGCGGGCTTGGGGGCCGCAGCCTGCTCCGCCTGAATCCGCTCGACGATGCGGGTCAGCGCCGCCGCGTCGAACGGGCTGTCCATGTTCAGGTCCTGGGCGAACTTGCGGATCACGCCGATGGCGCGGCGCCGGGTCACGATGTCGACGTCGCCGGGCCGCGTCCGCTCGACCACCGGCCCCTTGTAATAGCCGCTGCCGACGCGCCACTGGCGCTGGCCGTCCGCCCGCCATTTGGTGCCGTCGGACAGCACCATGCAGCGGTTGCCCTCGGTGAAGGCATCGACGGTGGCGATCCTCTCGGGGCCGGTCTGGCTGTTGTGGATCGTCACCTGATCCCCGACCCTGAACGCTGTCATTCCCTGATCATCCTCATCTCTGTCAGTCGCTGTCCGATGGCGGCCCGCCGGAATGGAGCCGCGTGCCCTGGTCGCTCTCGCGCCGCTCCTCCACCGCCGCCATCAGCCGCGACTTCGCGGTGGCGCGGCTGTCGGGAGCGCCGTCCGCCTTTGGTTGCCCCGGCGGCTGGCTCCGCGAGGCGGAGCGAACGCCGTTCAGCGCCGCCAGGAAACCGGTGGCCGGACGCATGGTCCTGCCGCCGCGCAGGCCGGGCGGCGCCCCGGGAGGAGGCGCCAAAGGCGGCGACGCCGGGGGTTGCGGCTTCGCCGCAGCGATGGGGGCGACCTCGGCCTCCCCTTCCCCATGCGGCACCCGCCGTTCGGCGGCCTCGGCACGGGCCAGGGTGGTGGCGCGCTCCACGACCAGCGTCCGGCATTCGCCGTCCAACGTCTCGTAAACGCGCTTGGCCTCGTTCAGTTCATGCACGTCTTCCGTTTCCAGCGTGCGGTCCAGCGCGCTGGACAGCATCCGGAACTCCAGCACGCCCGGCACCCGCGCCTCGTCCACGGCGCGCTTCAGCACGCCGACAGCTTGCAGGGTTTCACGGTCCAGGGCGCCTTCGGGCATCGACATGCAGTGGGTTGAGCGACGGGATAACCCGAAATATCGGCTGAGGCCGGGCGGGGTCAAGTGCGATCCGGCACCGTTCCGTCTTCACCCTCCGGTTCGACCGCACCGCGTCTTTGCAGCCACAGGGCGACGAGCCAGCACAGCGCGGCCCATCCCGCCCCGACGCACCAGCCCGCCAGGACGTCGGTCGGCCAATGGACGCCCAGATAGACGCGGCTGCAGCCGACCAGCAACGTCACCGCCATCGCCACGACGAGCACGTAGGCCTTCTGCCGCCTTCCCTCGACGAAGCGCGCCAGCATCGCGCCCAGCGTCAGGAAGACGACCGCCGACAGCAGCGAATGGCCGCTGGGGAAGCTGGCGGTGAAGACGATGTCGCCGTGGGGGACGATGTCCGGACGCTCCCGTCCGATCTGGTTCTTCAGCAGGCCGCTGATCGCCATGCCGCCGCCGACCGACAACAGCACGAGAAGCGACGCCCCGCGCTTTCCCCGAAGCAGCAGGAAGCCCACCGTCACCGCGGTGATCAGCGACAGCACCGTAATGCTGCCCAGCGCCGTGACATCGCGCGCCGCGTTGTGAAGCCAGGGCGGCCCCAGCGGCGTCGTCGGATCGCCGGCCACCCGCAGCGCCATCAGCACCGCGCGGTCGAAGGCCGCCGTCTCGCCCTCGATGACCTCGCCGGCCAGCAGGGCGAAGGCCAGGATCAGCCCGGCGCTGACCGCCATGCCGACGAGAAGCCGCAACTCGTGCCGGCCGAGCCTCGTCCAGAAGCCGGGTGCCCTCAATCCTGCCAGCGCCATCGCCCGTCCCATGCCTCCCGTCGGTCGCAGACCGGTTATGGGAACGCCGGCCTCCGGGGAAAAGGTCCGCCGGGCCGCAGTGGACGCCGCCGAATGGTCAACCCCGCAAACATAAAGATATCTTTATGCTTGCGGGGTTCCGAATGCGCTGCTACACCAACGCCACAGCGGGCCGGTGCGCCCGCCCCTCATCATTGCTGTACCGCAAACAGCCGCCCAGGAGACCCCCCGATGGCCGCGCCCGCCAACTTCACCGACTACAAGGTCAAGGACATCAGCCTCGCCGAGTGGGGCCGCAAGGAAATCACCATCGCCGAGACCGAGATGCCCGGCCTGATGGCGCTGCGCGCGGAGTTCGGCGAGACGAAGCCGCTGGCCGGCGCCCGCATCGTCGGCTGCCTGCACATGACCATCCAGACCGCCGTGCTGATCGAGACGCTGACCGCTCTCGGCGCGACCGTCCGCTGGTCGTCCTGCAACATCTTCTCGACCCAGGACCAGGCCGCCGCCGCCATCGCCGCCGCCGGCATCCCGGTCTTCGCCTGGAAGGGCGAGACGGAGGAGGAGTTCTGGTGGTGCATCGAGCAGACCCTGCGCGGTCCCGATGGTTGGACCCCGAACATGATCCTGGACGACGGCGGCGACGTCACCCAGATCATGCACGACAAGTATCCGGAGATGCTGGCCGAGGTCCGCGGCCTGTCGGAGGAGACCACCACCGGCGTCCACCGTCTCTATGAGATGATGAAGAAGGGCACGCTGAAGGTTCCGGCCATCAACGTGAACGACAGCGTCACCAAGTCGAAGTTCGACAATCTCTACGGCTGCCGCGAGTCGCTGGTCGACGGCATCAAGCGCGCCACCGACGTGATGGTGGCCGGCAAGGTCGCCGTGGTCGCCGGCTACGGCGACGTGGGCAAGGGCTCCGCCGCCTCGCTGCGCTCGCAGGGCGCCCGCGTCCTGGTGACGGAGATCGACCCGATCACCGCGCTCCAGGCCGCCATGGAAGGCTATCAGGTCGTCACGATGGACGAGGCCGCCCCGCAGGGTGACATCTTCGTCACCGCGACCGGCAACGTGGACGTCATCACGCTGGACCACATGCGCCAGATGAAGGACCGCGCCATCGTCTGCAACATCGGCCACTTCGACAGCGAGATCCAGATCGAGGCTCTTCGCAACTACAAGTGGGAAGAGGTCAAGCCGCAGGTCGACGAGGTCGTCTTCCCCGACGGCAAGCGCCTGATCGTCCTGGCCCAGGGCCGTCTCGTGAACCTGGGCTGCGCCACCGGCCACCCGAGCTTCGTGATGAGCGCCAGCTTCACCAACCAGGTGCTGGCCCAGATCGAGCTGTGGACCAACGCCGCCAGCTACGAGAACAAGGTCTACGTCCTGCCGAAGCACCTGGACGAGAAGGTCGCCCGCCTGCATCTGGACAAGATCGGCGCCAAGCTGACCACGCTCTCCGCCAAGCAGGCCGAGTACATCGGCGTGAAGGTCGAAGGCCCGTTCAAGCCGGACCACTACCGCTACTGATCAGCGGGTCCGGACGGATCGGAACGGAAAGGGCCGCCCAATGGGCGGCCCTTTCTGTGTTTGGGGTGAGCTGTTGCCCCCACCCTTCCCACGGCTGACGCCGCGGGCCCCTTCCCTCCCCCGCTGACGCAGGAGAGGGAGTTTATCCCCTCCCCTGCGAAGCGGGGGAGGGTCAGGGAGGGGGCAAGACTTCCCCTCTGCCGAACGTTACCGCCGCACCATCGGCCCCAGATCCTTGCGGATACCGGCGTCCAGCCGGGCGTTCAGATCGTCCATCATGCGGCGGACGAGGTCCTGCAAGGTCGCCTCGCGGTCGGCCACCGAGATGTTCTCCGGCACCGTGGTGGACTGGGTCACCGTCGCCTTGGTCATGCCGCGGAAGGTCGTCTCGCCGGGCAGTTCGCCGCCGATCTCGACCTCGATCCGCCCGTCGTAGCGCTGGGCCTGATCGTTGGTGAAGTAACCCTTCACCCCGCCGGTCTTGGGAAGCTGGACCTCGACAATGCTGGCGTCGCGGATGGTGACGCGGACGCGGCCCGGCCCGCCCGCGGCCTGGAGCCGCTCGTTGGCCCAGCGGCGCACCGCCTCGGCGGGCGGCAGGGGGATGCGCTGGTCGACGGTGGTGCCGGCCGGCCGGTGGGCGTCCACCACGTCGACGCCGCCCGCGTTCAGGACGATCGGGCCAAAGTTGGAATAGTCGATGGGCCGGGCCGCCGGACGCGGCGGCGTGCTCTGGCAGGCCGTCAGGGCCATGGTGGCGAGTGCGGCGGCGAGAACGAAACGGCGGGTGGGCATGATCGCTCCGGTGAGACGGAAAAACGGCGCGGCACTATAGCCGCGCCGTTTCCCAAGCGCATCCGGAACCTGGAGCCCTCTACTTCGCCGTCCCGTAGACCCGGTCGAGGTCCGCGTCGTCGAAGTGGTAGGCGGTGGAACAGAACTGGCAGACCACCTCGACCCGCCCGTCGTCGATCTTCAGATCCTGCACCTCGGCGCGCGGCAGGCTGGACAGCATGTCCGACACCCGCTCACGCGAGCAGCGGCAGCCGAAGCGCAGGGCCTTGGGCTGCCACACCCGCACGCCGTCCTCGTGGAACAGGCGGAACAGCAGGTCGCGGGCCGGCAGGTCCGGGTCGAGAAGCTCGTCGCCGGTGGTGCTGGACAACAGGACCATGGCGCGGCGCCACGCGTCCTCGTCGCCGGAGCCGAGCACCTTTTCCGTGGCGTCCTGCGGCAGGCGCTGGATCATGATGCCGCCGGCCCGCCAGGCGCCCTTGCCGCCGTCCGGCAGGGTTTCCTGGTCCACCGACACGGTCAGGCCGGTGTCGATCTGCTCCGACTGGCGGAAATAATGCTGCACGCAGTCGGCCAGCGTCTTGCCGTACAGCTCGACGATGCCCTGGTAGCGCTCGGTGTTCGGCCCCTGGTCCACGGTGAAGGCGATGTGGCCCTTGCCGAGCAGGGCCGGCGCCGGGGCGATGGCCACGTCGTCGGCGGCCTTGGCCAGGGCTTCCTCGTCGAACTGGGCGTAGGCGCGGATGTCGCCGACCGAGGTGATGTCCGCCACCATCAGCCGGACCGGCCCGTCGCCCTTGGTCTGGAGCGTGAAGATGCCGTCGTACTTCAGCATGCTGGACAGCAGCATGGCGAGCGTCATCGTCTCGGCCAGGAAGCGGGCGACCGGCTCCGGGTAGGCGTGGCGGGTCAGGATTTCGTCCAGCGCGGGGCCCAGCTTCACCATGCGGCCGCGCAGGCGCGACGCCTCGATCTGGAAAGGCAGAACGAGATCGTCGGTGATCGGTTGGACGGAGTGAGGCGCCGGGCCATGACTCCAATTCCAAGGGCTCTCAGCCCCAAGTGCTCTTAAATAGTGGCGCCGAGGCACCATGCCAGTATGGCCTTCTGGGCGTGCAGGCGATTTTCCGCCTCGTCCCAGACGACCGAGTGCCGGCCGTCGATCACCCCGTCGGTCACTTCCTCCCCGCGGTGGGCGGGCAGGCAGTGCATGAACAGGGCGTCGGGGGCGGCGAGATCCATCAGCGCCTCGTTCACCTGATAGGGCGACAGGATCGCCGCCCGCTCGTCCACGTCGGTGTTGTGCATCGAGGCCCAGGCGTCGGTGACCACGCAATCGGCGCCGCGCACGGCCTCCTCCGGCGAGGTGGTGACGGTGATCCGCCCGCCCTCGCGCTTCACCCAGTCGAGCAACTCCGGCGCCGGGCCGTAGATCTCCGGGCAGCCGAGGCGGATCTCCACGCCGAGGCGCACCGCCACATGGACCCAGCTCACCGCCACGTTGTTGACGTCGCCGATCCAGGCCACCGTGCGCCCTTCGATGGGGCCGCGATGCTCCTCGAAGGTCATCACGTCGGCCATGATCTGGCAGGGGTGCGACTGGTCGGTCAAGCCGTTGATGATCGGCACCGAGGCGAACTCGGCCAGCTCCTGCACGCGCTCCTCGCCCATGGTGCGGACCATCACGGCGTCCACGTAGCGCGACAGCACGCGGGCGGTGTCGCCGATGGTCTCGCCGCGGCCGAGCTGCATGTCGTCGGGCTTCAGCACCACCACGTCGCCGCCGAGCTGGCGCATGCCCACCTCGAAGGAGACGCGCGTACGGGTCGACGGCTTCTCGAAGATCATCGCCAGCGTGCGGCCCGCGAACAGCGAGCGGTAGGCCGGGATGTCCTTCTTGATGGTCGCGGCCATGGCGAGGATCCGGCGCAGGGTCGCCTTGTCCAGCCGGTCGATGTCGAGGAAATGACGGACGGCGGACATCACACCAGCTCCTTCGCGGTCTTGGCGAGGATGGTCACAGCCTCCTCCACCTCGGCCTCGCCGATGTTCAGCGGCGGCAGCAGCCGGACCACGTTCTCGCCCGCCGGAACCGACAGCAGGCCGTTGGCGCGCAGCTTCGCCACCACGTCGCCGACCGCCGGGCCGCAGGCGAGGCCGAGCATCAGCCCCTGGCCGCGCACGCCCGTGAAGACCGACGGGTTCTCGGCCACGAGGCCGGCCAGACGGCCCTGGAGCAGCCCGCCGATGCGCTGCACATGGTCGAGGAAGCCGGGCTCCAGCACCTTGTCCAGCACGGCGTTGCCGACCGCGGTGGCCAGCGGGTTGCCGCCGTAGGTCGAGCCGTGGGTACCGGCGGTCATGCCCGACGCCGCCTTCTCGGTGGCAAGGCAGGCGCCCAGCGGGAAGCCGCCGCCGATGCCCTTGGCCACCGCCATGACGTCCGGCGTGATACCGGCCCATTCATGGGCGAACAGCTTGCCGGTGCGGCCCATGCCGCACTGGATCTCGTCCAGGAACAGCAGCAGCCCATGCTCGTCGCAGATCGCGCGCAGGCCGCGCAGGAACTCCACCGAGCCGGCGCGGATGCCGCCCTCGCCCTGGATCGGCTCCACGCAGATGCCGGCGGTCTGGTCGGTCACGGCGTTGCGCACCGCCTCCAGGTCGCCGAAGGGCACGAGGTCGAAGCCGTCGAGCAGCGGGCCGAAGCCCTTGATCAGCTTCTCCTGCTGCGCCGCCGACACCGCGGCCAGCGTGCGGCCGTGGAAGGCCTGCTCGAAGGTGATGATGCGGGTGCGGGCCTTGTCGCCCTTCTCGTAATGGTATTTGCGGATCAGCTTGGCGCCGCACTCCCACGCCTCGGCGCCCGAGTTCGTGAAGAACACGGTGTCGGCGAAGGTGGCGTCGGTCAGCCGCTTGGCGAGGCTCTCCTGCCCGGCGACCCGGAACAGGTTGGAGGTGTGCCAGAGCTTGTGCGCCTGGGCGGTCAGCGCCTCGACCAGATAGGGGTTCGCGTGGCCGAGGACGTTCACCGCCACACCGGCGGCGAAGTCCAGGAATCGTCGCCCGTCGGTCGCGTACAGATACGGACCTTCGCCGCGCTCGAACACGATGTCGGCGCGGGCATATGTGGGCATGACGACCGGAATCACAGCGAAAACCTCCGAATGAGGAAAGCCCGGCGGACACCCTCGCCCGCCGGGAACCGTCGAATATCAAGATGTCACTTCACGCTGTCAACGGATTGGCTACGCCAACCGGCTGAATTCGGCCGAATTCCGGCGGATTTACGCCTTCAGCTTGTAGCCCGTCTTCAGCATGCGCCAAGCCAGCCACCACAAGCTGCCATTGACGGCCAGCATGACGAGAATCCCGATCCCCAGCGTGCCGTCCGACCGTCCGATGAAGCCGTAGCGGAAGCCATCGATCATGTAGAAGAACGGGTCGAAATGGGCGATCCACCAGAACACCGGCGGCAGCGTCTCCACCGAATAGAAGGTGCCGGACAGGAAGGACAGCGGTGTCACCACGAAGTTGGTCACCGCCGCGATGTTGTCGAACTTCTCCGACCAGATGCCGCCGACCAGCCCGAGCAGCGACAGCAGCATGGAGGCCATCAGGGCGTGGAAGATCACGAACTCCGGATGGGCGATGCGCACCGGCACGAAGGCCCAGATGGCCAGCCCGGTGACCAGCCCGACCAGCAGGCCGCGCGTCACCCCGCCCATCACGAAGCCGAAGGCCAACTCCAGCGGGGCCATCGGCGGCATCAGGATGTCGACGATGTTGCCCTGGACCTTGGCGATCACCACGGAGGAGGAGGTGTTGGCGAAGGCGTTCTGGGCCATCGCCATCATGATCAGGCCGGGGGCCAGGAACTCCAGATAGGGCACCGTGCCGATCATCCGCACCGCACCGCCCAGCGCCAGCGCGAAGACGGCGTAGAACAGCAGGGTGGTGACCACGGGCGCCCAGACGGTCTGCTGGTGCACCTTCAGGAACCGGCGCACCTCGCGCGCGTAGAGGGTCCACAGGCCGACCCAGTTGACGGCGCCGACCTGGCGGGGCATGGGAGGGAGAGGATGAGTCATCGCACCACGATCAACAGGAATGGACCGGACTTTAGGGCGCGGCGCCCGTTCCGGCAACCGCCCCCGGACGGGAGACAGCCATGACCCGCGACCAGCCGTCGGCCCGCAAGCCGCCGCGCCTCGTAACCGCCCAGTATCTGGAGAACGCGGCCCTGCACTATCTCCAGCGCTTCGCCAGCTCCTCGGCCAGCCTGCGCCGCGTGCTGATGTGCAAGGTCGACCGCTCCGCCCAGGCCCACGGCACCGACCCGGCGGAGGGGGCGCGCTGGGTCGAGGACCTGATCGCCCGCTATCTGCGCAGCGGCCTGCTCAACGACGCGGCCTACGCGGAGATGCGCGCGGCCAGCCTGCACCGTCGCGGCACCTCGACCCGCGCCATCCGCGAGAAACTGTCCGCCAAGGGAATCGGGCGCGACGAGGCCGACCGCGCGCTGGAGTCGCTGGACGAGGAGGTCGAGGGCGACCTGAACCTGACCGCCGCCCTGGCGCTGGCCCGCCGCCGCCGGCTCGGCCCCTACCGCCTGCCGGAGAAGCGCGCGGAGTTCCGCGACAAGGATCTGGCGGCGCTGGGCCGCGCCGGCTTCGCCTACGACATCGCCCGGCGGGTGGTGGACGCCGACGACCCCGACTCGGTGGAATAACCCCCTCCCCGCCCCGGCCCGTTCGCCCCGTCCGGCTGTTGTTCGGCAAACGCCACCGGTTCCGGGGAAACAGTCATGCGCCACGCCGCCCTCGCGGGCCTTACCCTCGCCGCCGGGCTGCTCGCCGCCGGGTTGCCTGCCGTCGGGACCGCCCGCGCGCAGGATGACAAGCGCATGGCGCTGTCGTCGGAGCTGCCGATCACCGTCGAGGACGCCGCCGCCATCGAGAAGGGCAGCGTCGATGTGAAGGTTCGCGCCTTCTTCGAGCGGCTGAAGGGGGACGGCGGGCGCAACCGCCTGTCCTTCGACCCGGAACTCCAGGTCGGTGTGGCCAACGGCCTGGCGCTGAAGGTCAATCCCGGCTACCGCGTGGGCAACGCCGACGACGCCCAGCAGGGCGACGTCACGCTGTCCGCCGAATACAACATCCGTGAACCGTCGCAAGGACGGCTGGGCCTCTCGGTGGAGCCGCTGGTCAGCATCCCCTACGGGTCGGGGAGCAAGACGACCGAGGCCGGGATCACCGGGCGCCTGACCCAGCCGCTCGGGACCGCCGCCGGCGCGCCGCGCCTGCACGCCAACCTGTCCTGGCGGCATCGGTTCGATCCGGCTTCGGACGAGCGCGAGAACCGCTTCATCATGGCCGCCGGAATGAACGCACCGGTCGGCCCCGCCACCGCCGTGGCCTTCGACGTGGTGCGTGAGCAGTCGGAGGAGCGCGGCAAGGCTGACAATTTCGTGGAGGCCGGCGTCCGGCATCTCGTCGGCGAGAACCTTGCCGTGGGAGCCGGGATCGGCGTTGGGTTCGGCCCCGATTCGCCGCGCTACCGCCTGCTGCCCCCCCCCCCCCCCCCCCCCCCCCCCGGCACTCTCAACCGGGATTCGGTGCAACCGAGAGTCGGAGTCGTCCTGGTGTGGGGTTCAGCACCCGGCCGCGGAGTTTGCCGCTCCGCGGTGACATCACCAGAATCGCCTGGATGCGCTCCGGCGCCTCCAGGCGGTCAGCCTCAGGCCGCGACGGCCTGCTGCTTGTCCTGGGCCTTGGCGATGCGGCGCTTCAGGCGGCGCGCTTCCAGGCTGAGGACGTCGTCCTTCGCGTCGAGCAGGAAGGCGTCGAGGCCGCCCTTGTGCTCGATCGAACGGATCGCGTTGGTGGAGATACGCAGGCGCACCATCTGACCCAGAGCGTCGCTCAGCAGCGAGGTTTCCTGCAGGTTCGGCTGGAAACGGCGGCGGGTCTTGTTGTTGGCGTGGCTGACGTTGTTGCCAAACTGCGTGCCCTTACCGGTCACGGAGCACCGACGTGCCATCGGACTGATCCTTTATTTTTGCAAATGAAACCCGGTCCCGGGCAGCATTCCGCCCGAAGGAGGCGGCGTTATAGTCGAACAAGCGCGCGCCCGTCAAGGAAGGAAGAGACGGGCGCGCGCCGATCGACGGTCTCCGGGCCGGCGGAGACCGCGATCCGGTGGAATCACTCGGCGGCGGGAGCGGCGGCCTTCGCAGCCTCCACCTTCGGCGCGTCCGCCTTGGGGGCTTCGACCTTCGGGGGTTCCGCCTTCACGTCCGCCTTCTTTTCCTCGACCTTCGGAGCGGCCTTCACGTCGGCCTTCACGTCGGCCTTCTGGGCCTCCGGCTTGGGCGCCGGGGCGGGAGCCGCCTCGACCTTCGGCGTTTCGGCCTTCACCGGCTCCGCCTTCGGAGCGGGCGCCTCGGCCTTCGGCGCGGCCTTGGGAGCGGCGGCCTTGGCCGGAGCCTTGCGGGCCGGCGGAGCCTTCTGCGGCGCCGGGGCGAGAGCCGGCTCTGCCTTCGCTTCCGCCTTCACCTCGGCCTTCTTCTCTTCGACCTTGGGCGCCTCGACCTTCGGAGCTTCCGCCTTCGGGGCGGCCTTCGGAGCCGGCGCAGCCACCGGGGCGGCCTTGGGCGCCGGGGCGGCCGGCGACAGGGTCACCGGGGCGACGCCCAGCTCGGCGGCGATCTTGGAGGAGACGTCGAGGACGGTCTGCACTTGGTTGACGACGCGGGCCTGGGCGACGGTCGCCCATTCGCGCTGCACGGCGACGAGGTCGGCCGGGCTGCGCACCTTGGCGAATTCACCGGCGAGGTGGGTCGTCTCGCCGATGCCGGCGTTCACGCCGTCGAGCAGGCGGCGGCAGCCGTCCTGCATCACGCCGGCGACGCGGGTGCCGCGGGCGGCGTAGGTCTCGGCGCCAGCCTTGCCCAGCGGCGACAGGGCCAGAGGCCCCAGAGCCAGGGAATTGAAGCGCTCGAAAAGATCAAGAAAGTTGGCGGCCATGTCCTAAGGTCTCCCGTTGACGACTCGACGCGGAGGCGGTGTCGGACAAGTCAACTCCGGCTCATACCCCAGGAGACTGCGGGCAAACCTCTCGCCCAAGCGCCATGAAGACGCTCCTTTCCCGCCCACGCCACCTTATGCACGGGAGAATCGCGGCGCAACGGAAATGTTGCGGTGCAGCATACCCGAAAGGACCTACTCCACCGCGCGTCCGAGGAACTTTTCAAGCAGAACGCGTGCAGCGGCGGTCGGGGTGATGGCGCCGCCGGTCACACGGGTTTCCAGCGCGGACAGGTCGGCGCGCACGGCGGGATGTGCCTTGAAGGCGTCCACCAGCGTCTCGCGGATTTCGCTCCACAGCCAGGCGCGGGCCTGCTCGGCTCGGCGCGTGGCGCGGACGCCGGACGTCTCGGTGATCGCCTTGTGCTCCCCGATGGTGTCCCACACCGAATCGATGCCGGCCTTGGTGATGGCCGAGCAGCTCAGCACCGGCACGCGCCAGTCGCCGTGGCGCAGCAGGGTCAGGGCGTGGCGGTAGTCCGCGACGGTATGCCGCGCCGTGTTCGCGAGGTCGCCGTCCGCCTTGTTGACGACCACGAGGTCGGCCAGCTCGACGATGCCCTTCTTGATGCCCTGAAGCTCGTCGCCCCCGGCGGGCAGCAGCAGCAGCATGAACAGGTCGACCATGTCGGCCACCGCCGTCTCCGACTGGCCGACGCCCACCGTCTCCACCACGATCACGTCGAAGCCCGCCGCCTCGCAGATCAGCATGGCCTCGCGCGTGCGGCGGGCCACGCCGCCCAGCGTGGCGCCGGCGGGCGAGGGACGGATGAAGGCGTTCGGTTCGCGCGACAGGTCCACCATGCGGGTCTTGTCGCCCAGGATGGAACCGCCGGTGCGCTGCGACGACGGGTCGATGGCCAGCACCGCCACCTTGTGCCCCCGCGCGATGACGTGCTGCCCGAAGGCCTCGATGAAGGTTGACTTGCCCACCCCCGGCACGCCGGAAATGCCCACCCGCACCGAGTTGCCGGTGTGGGGCAGCAGCGTCTCCAGCAGGGCGTCGGCCTGGGCGCGGTGGTCGCGCCGGGTCGATTCGATCAGCGTGATGGCGCGGGCGAGCGCGCGGCGGTCACCCCGCAGCACCGCGTCGGCGAGCGCGGCGGGGGTGTTGAGGGCGGGAGCGGTGGTCATGCAGGGAACCTAGCGGGCGCGGCGGGCGCGGTGAAGCCCCCGCGTCGATCCGCCCGCCTCCGTAAGCGTCACGCCGCCTTCGCGACCAGCCCGTCCAGCCAGACCTCCAGCGCGGCGAACAGGGCGACCGCCGTGGCGCAGGCCGCCTGCACCGACTCGGGCGTGTCCAGATCGCTTTCCAGCCGGGCGAGCAGCGCCTTCCAGCGGCCGGCCATGTCGATTCCGGCGGACGCCAGGAAGCGCGCCCCGCGCGTGGCGTCGAACCCCAAGGCACGGGTGACGTTGGGCAGCATCGCCCGCCCGCCATGGGCGGAGCCGTCGAGCACGTAGCGCGCCGCCAGCCGTGCCGGCAGGCCGTCCAGCGCCGGCAGCGCCCCGGCCACCGGCAGGGCATCGGCGTCCACCCCCAGATCGGCCAGATCGGCGCGCAGCAGGTCCAGCCGTTCGGTCCCCTCGCCGCCCAGCGCCCGCTCAATGGGGGCGTTGAAGCCGTGCAGGGCGATCAGGGCGTCGCGGTACTCGTCCGCCGTGATCGACGGGCTGGTCAGCGGGCGCAGCACCGCCGCGCGGTCCAGCCGTTCATGGATGTCGCGGGTCGCCTCTCGCAGCGCCTGCCGTACCGGTCCCACAAGGATGCTCCGTCGTGATGATGAGGTTAAGTGGGGGCGAGGACTTCCGGAACCGGTTCCGGCCCCTGGGAGGATTCCTGCTGCCGCGCCCACAATGCGGCATAGGCGCCGCCGCGCGACAGCAGTTCCATGTGGCGTCCCCGTTCGATCACACGCCCGGCCTCCATCACCAGGATCTCGTCGGCGTCGATCACGGTGGACAGGCGGTGCGCGATCACCAGCGTGGTGCGGCCGCGGCTGACCTCGCGCAGGTTGGCCTGGATCTCCCGCTCGGTGTGGGTGTCGAGCGCCGAGGTCGCCTCGTCGAACAGAAGGATCGCCGGGTTCTTCAGGATGGTGCGGGCGATGGCGACGCGCTGCTTCTCGCCGCCGGACAGCTTGAGCCCACGCTCCCCCACCGTGGTCTCGTAGCCGTCGGGAAGCGCCATGATGAAGGTGTGGATGTGGGCGAGCCGCGCCGCCTGCTCGACCTCCGCCGGGCTGGCGCCGGGGCGGCCGTAGGCGATGTTGTAATAGACGGTGTCGTTGAACAGCACCGTGTCCTGCGGGACGATGCCGATGGCGCCGCGCAGCGATTGCTGGGTCACCTCCCGGATGTCCTGCCCGTCGATCAGGATGCCGCCGCCCGACACGTCGTAGAAGCGGAACAGCAGCCGCCCGATGGTCGACTTGCCCGCCCCGGACGGGCCGACGATGGCCACCGTCCGCCCGGCGGGCACGGTGAAGCTCACCCCCTTGAGGATCGGGCGCCGCGGGTCGTAGCCGAACTCCACCCCGTCGAAGCGCAGCTCGCCCCCCCTGATGGCCAGCGGGGGAGCGCCCGGCCGGTCGGCCACCTCGCGGTCCACCGACAGCAGCGTCACCATCGATTCCACGTCGATCAGCGCCTGCTTGATCTCGCGGTAGACCACCCCGAAGAAGTTCAGCGGCTGGTAGAGCTGGAGAAGGTAGGTGTTGACCAGCACGAAGTCGCCCAGCGTCATCGTGCCGTTGACGATGCCGCGCGCCGCCATGCCCATGACCACGGCCAGACCCAGCGAGATGATCGCCGACTGGCCGATGTTCAGCAGCGACAGGCTGCGCTGGCTCTTCACCGCCGCCTGCTCGTAGGAAGCCAGCGCCTGGTCGTAGCGCCGGGCCTCGTGCCCCTCGTTGCCGAAATACTTGACGGTCTCGTAGTTCAGCAGGCTGTCCACCGCCTTGGTGTTGGCCTTGTTGTCGGTCTCGTTCATGGCGCGGCGGAACTGGATGCGCCATTCCGACACGAAGAAGGTGTAGGCGATGTAGCTGCCCACCGTGGCGAAGGTCGCCAGCGCGAACCAGCCGTCGAACATCCGCCACAGGATCACGCAGACCAGCGTGATCTCCACCAGCGTCGGCACGATGGAGAACAGGGCGTAGCGCAGCAGCGTCTCGATGGCGCGGGTGCCGCGCTCCAGCGAACGGGTCAGGCCGCCGGTCTGCCGCTCCAGATGGAAGCGCAGCGACAGGGCGTGCAGGTGCTGGAAGACCGACAAGGCGACCTTGCGGATCGTGCGCTGGGCGACGTTGGCGAACACCGCGTCGCGCAGCTCGGCGAAAACCAGCGACATCACGCGCGCCAGACCATAGGCGACGATCAGCCCCAGCGGGATGGTCACCAGCGCCCCCGCGTCCCCCGGCGACAGGGCGTCCACCGCCCGCTTGTAGAAGAGCGGCACCCAGACGTTCGCCACCTTGGCGCCGACCAGCAGGACCAGCGCCACCACCACGCGCAGCTTCGTCTCGAAGGAATCATGCGGCCAGAGATAGGGGACGAGCGAGCGCAGCGCCGCCATGTCGCCGGTGCTGGACGCGGCCTCCGCATAGGAGGGGGCCGGGCTGGGAGTGCTGGTGCGGCGGCGCATGGAGGGGTCCGGGAATTGGATCGGTTGCCAAAAGCGGCTGCCCTAAACTAGGGCCACTTGCGGGGCCAACCAAGGAAGACGGGCCGTGCGCCGGTTGCATGGCGGCCCACCGGAGCGTTTCCACACGGTTTGCGGGAATCCGTCTCCGAAAAATTGCACGCGGACGAAAGGATAAAACCGTATTAGACTTATTGTCTATCTCCGTTGGCGAGGGCTGCGGAGCGATTGCCGCATAGGGCCGAACGTGCTGAAAAATCTCTCCCTGACCGCCAAACTGTCCCTGCTGAACGTGCTGGGGCTGTTCATCCTGGCCATCGTGCTGACGCTGGCCTCCAGCCACGTGCTGAGCGACCGCAGCGCCGCCTCCGCTCAGGAGCAGCGGGAGCGCAGCATGGCGCTGGCCCACATGCTGCTGAAGCAGAACGGCGCCGACTACAGCCTGCGCGACGGCGCGCTGCATGTCGGATCGGTGCGGATCGACGGCGACACCCGCATGGTCGACCAGATCCGCGCGCTGACCGGCGGTGCCGCCACGGTGTTCCGCGGCGATACCCGCGTCGCCACCACCGTGCAGAACCCCGACGGCAGCCGGGCCAACGGCACCAAGCTGGGCGCCGGGCCGGTCTTCGACAGCGTCATCACGCAGCGCAAGCCCTACCGCGGCGAGGCCGACATCCTGGGCGAGCGCTACTTCACCTCCTACGACCCGCTGCTCGACGCCTCCGGCTCGGTGGTCGGCGTGCTGTTCGTCGGACTGAAGCGGGCCGACGTGATGAGGGTGGTGGACGAGGTGGAGCGCACCATCCTGGTGGTGGCGCCGCTGGTCACGCTGGCCTTCGGTCTGATCAGCTTCTTCCTGGTCCGCCGCCAGATGGGCGCGGTGCGGGCGATGAGCGCGACCATGCACGACCTCGCCGCCGACAAGCTGGACGTCGCCGTTCCCGGCCTCGACCGCGGCGACGAGATCGGGCAGATGGCCCAAGCGGTGCAGGTGTTCAAGGACAACGCCATCCAGAAGAGGGCGATGGACGAGGCCGAGCGCGAGCGCCTGGAGGCCGAACGCCGCGCCGACGAGGCGCAGCGCGCCCGCGAGACGGCGATCGGCGAGGAGATCGCCGCGCTGATCGACGGCGTGTCGAAGGGCGACCTGTCGCGCCGCCTCGACCTGACCGGCAAGGACGGCTTCTACAAGACCATGTCGGCGGGCATCAACCGCCTGACCGACACGGTCGAGGCGGTCATGGTCAT
>NZ_JBFUHT010000041.1:0-47926 GCF_056402275.1 Azospirillum sp. P4_B5 | reverse complement strand
CCGCGCTCGGCGCCAAAGAGCGTGTAGAGGTCCTGCTCCACCAGGGAAGGGGGATCGCCGAGCAGCGGCGCGTAGGTGAATGCAACGGCGGCAATGCAGGCGGCGGTCAAGGGCACCATGACACGTCGGGGTCCGGGATGGTGAGGTGGATTCGTCGACCATGCCCGTCATTGCGGCCGCCAATCGAGCCCCGGCGGTCGGCTTGGATGCCTCGCCGGGCGGCGCTCGGCAAAAATGCCCGGTTCTGAACACTGGGCGCCCAACGCGTTCCGTTGGGCGCCCAGTGGGCGCCCACGTCCAAATGCTGGGCGCCCAAATCGACAAATTGGGCGCCCAGTTACGAAAAGGGACGGGGTGGGGGAGGGGCCGCAGGCGGAGAAACGCTCCGTCGCCGACCCGTGTCGGGAGGTCCAGGCGCCCATTGGGCGCCCTGCATTCCGCCCTTGTGTCGGCTCCGGGCGAGGCGGGCGCCCACGGCCGTTCCGCGGCATCGCCAGGAGTGCTTTTCGCCCGGAACGCTTCCATCCCCGTGCGTCCCGAAGCCCTGAAAATGGAGCTGCCGCACTGCCCGGGCCGGGCCGCCAGCTGCCCCGGGCGTTCGGCCACTTCCGCTATCCTGGGCTGTGCGGCATCGCCTTGCCCTCCGGTCCGCCGTCCCGGTGCCCGGCTTTTCCGGCCGCCCGGCACGCCACCGGCTCCACGACATGGCTCGTTGGAAAGCCTGGTCCGTTCCTGTGGACGTCCGCAGGACGTCCTCAACCGTCCGCCGGGGCGCGCTCAGCGCCTTCCGTTTCTGCCGCCTGCGCCGACGGGAGACCTCCGCCGCCCCGTGTTCGCGCTCGGGTTGTCGCAGGGACGCCCCGGCGACCTGCTCTCCGTCCCCCGGACCCGACGGCGTGGCCAAGGCGGGCGCCCGTTTCCCTCATCCATCCCCAAGGCGGGCGCCTTGCCTTGGTCGCAGAGCCTGAAAAAGCCTTCCGTGCGTGGAGGCCGGGCGCCCGGCCATCGATGCTGGGCGCCCAACCTCTTCATTCAGGCGCCCGCTGGGCGCCCAGCGTTCAGAACTGGGCGCCCAGGCTGGGAGGTAGGGCGCCCACTGGGCGCCCGAAATTAAAAATTGGGCGCCCAATGCCAACCCACTGATCGGGAACAGCTTTTCCGATCCGGCCCCGATCTCAGGGCGCCCAGCTCGAAAAGTTGGGCGCCCAATGGTAACCATATGATCAGAAACGCCTTTTCCGATCTTGGCCGGATGCGTGGGCGCCCACGTCCAAACGCTGGGCGCCCAGCTCGGAAAATTGGGCGCCCAGCCTCCCGCTGGTGCTCGAACGCCCATGCCGACCCCGGCTACCGTGCTGCCATCGGTTCTTCAGACAGCCCCGACATGGCAAAGCGATCATCACCCTCCCCGATGGCGGACGCGCCGCGTCCACCGCCCGACGACGGCGACAGCGGCATTCACCGCCTGAACTTCAAGGGAACGGCTCCCGCGAAGGAGATGGCGCAGCGCCTCGCCACCCTGTCGCGGGAGAACCGCGAGGCTGACGCCGCCGATCAGGGGTTGGCCGTGGTCGGCGACCCGCTGAGTGTGCGTGCCGCCAATCTGGTGCGCGACGGGGCGACGAACGTCGGGTCGCTGGTCGCGGCCCTGCTGAAGGATGGGCCGGGCGACGTTGAACTTCATCCGCCAGGCGCGCTGCAGGAGCTGGAGCGCTGCCTGGGCGAGATGGCGGCGGATCTCGCTCATGCCCGGCGTCAGAGCGAGGAGAAGGCGGCGGTCCTCGCCGACGTCCGGCGCCGGGGCGAGGAGAACGCCGCCCATGCGAGCGATCTGCAGCGCCGCCTGACGGTGGCCGACCAGGCGCTCGGCGCGGCGCACGCGCGGATCACCGAGCTGGAGGGGGTTCTGGAGGCGGCGCGGCAAAGTCTGCTCCAGGCGGAACGGATGGCGGCGGAGCATCCCTCCGTGCGGACGATGGCGACGCCGGTTCATGGGTCGCCGAGCGCCCGCCTTGGAGGTGCCGGGGATATCCTGGGGGTGGATTCCGCTCCGGATGCCGCCCGCCGGTCCGGCACCGATGTCCGCGCCGATCGGCCCGGACCGCCGCAATCGACGCTGGACGGCAAGGTCGACCGCTTCTGCAAGGCGGTTCTGCGCGGCACCAGGAACGCCGCGATGGTCCTCATCGCCAGCACCGCGGCCATGGCCATCCTCGGCGTCGTCATGACCCAGAGCAACGGCGTCACGGCGCCGTCGAGCGAAGCCGACAGCCTAGCGGCGGCCCCGCTGCTCGGGCTGTCGTCCGCCGGAGGCGATGGTGAGGCGGGGCGCAGCGTGCTTCCCGGCCTCGCGGCACCTCCGTCGCCTGCGGCGATGGAGGTTGCCTCATTGCCACCCGCCGCGCCGGCGGAACCGGAGAAGGCCGCGGCCGAGGCCAAGCCGGTCGACCGCTCGCCGTCACCGCCGCCGGCGTTGCCGCCACCGGACGCCGCACCGGCTCCAGCGTCGCCTCCCTTCATCGCCGTGCCGGCGGCACCGCCCCCTTCGGTCGAGCCCGAGGCCGTGCGCCGCCTCGCCGACATATTGGATCAGGCCGACCGGACGCTGGAGCGGCTGAGCGCGGCGGAGACGGAGCTGGGCAAGCGCTTGGCCGGGCTGCCCGCCGCATCCGCCCCAGCGCCGGACAAGCCGAAGGACCCGCCCAAGGCGGCTTCCAGCGGCCCCAAGGCGGCCCCCGTCAAGCCGCGTGCGGACGCCCGGCGGCGCGTGGCCGACATCCGGGACGACGAAACCCTGGCGCGGGCGGCGCAGCGGCACGGCGTCCGGCTGGAGCGCATCTACGACCTGAACCCGGCTCTGGAAGCCGTGCCTCCAGACGTGCCTTTGACCAAGGGACAGGTCTGGATTCCGAACGATTTCTGAGCCGTGGACGGCGACCGGATGCATTTTCCGCCGCCGCCCGTACATAGGGTTGTCGTTTGCCCACGAAGGTTGGACTCTAGGGTTCGGTGACCGAAATCCGGGGTCGCGGGCGTGGGCGCCCAACCCCCATTAGGCGGTCGATGCGACAGACGTTTTGTGCAGGCAAGATTAGGTGCATGTCGTGTCATGTCATGACACAGCGGCTTATACCGCAGCGCGAAGGGCGTTAGAGAGGGGAGCCGGCGGCTATAGGGTGATGAAGGCGATGTAGGCATCGTTGCCGGCCATGCCGGTGGTGACGGTCATGGTGCTCACGGCCAATCCGGTGAAGGTCATGCTGGCGTCGATGGTGCCGTTGCCGTCGATGTCGCAGCGGACCGTGGCGCCCCTGTAGCCGTCGGCGCCGCCCATCTCCTCCCAGGTCAGCCGGGACTGGCCGGGCACGAACCCCCAGAGGGTCGCCCATTCGCCCCGCTCCAGATCGACGATGGTGGACCAGGTGACCTCGCCCCCACGGCCATCGACGAAGAAGGTGTCGTGACCCGGCCCGCCGATCAGCCAGTTGGAGCCCGATCCGCCGTCCAGCACGTCGTCGCCGGCGCCGCCCCAGGCCGCGTCGTTGCCGCCCATCAGGTGGATGAAGTCGTTGCCGTCCGACCCGCCGACCACCTCGTCCTCGGCCGTGCCCAGGAAAGCCCACTGCAGGTTGGCCACCGGACCCTCATAGGCATAGGCGGCCACCGTTTGCTGCACCCCATTCACGGTGCGGCTGAAAGGCACGAACGGGCGTTCCGGCGCGGCGTCGGGAAGCGGGGAAGAGGCCGGCGGGGTCGGGAGCGTGCCGCTGTCGGGCTCGAGGACCGGCGGTGTGGCGGGTGTCCCGTTATCGGGCACCGGCTCCGGGGCCGGCGGCTGGTTGGTCTGGGGATCGGACGGGGGCAGGGGAGTGATACCCCCGCCACCCTCCTGTGGGGGCGTCGTTCCGCCAGCGGAGACGATGCCCATCAGCGTCCAGGCGAGATCCTGGAGACCGGCGGTGAGCGCCGGGGACAGCGGCAGCAGGCTGTAGTCGTGGTTGTAGGTGTCGGCGAACAGCGGGTCCCCGGTCCGGTCGTTCGCCCCGTAGGTGCCGACCTGGTGCAGGAAGTTGGCGTCGATGGCGTTCTGCCCCGCCGACAGGATCGTCACGTAGCCGCCGAGCGGCGCCGCCCCCGACACGAGGTTGCCGGTGACCGTGTTGTTCGCCGGGATGCCGGCGGCGCCCGCCAGGGGAACCCATTCGAGGCGGATGAAGCTCTCGCCGTTGGCGCCCAGCACGCTGACGTTGTTGGTGACGGTGTTGTCGTGGCCGCCATGGATCATGACGGCGGCCCAGGCGGTGTCGTGCAGGAAGTTGCCCGTCACCGTCACGCCGCTGGTCAGGTCGTCCAGATAGATTCCGTAGCCCTTGTAGTCGCGCAGCCACTGGCCGGTGCTGGTGGTGGCGATGCCGCCGGTGTGCTCGACCCAATTGCCTTCGATCCGCGTGCCGGTGTGCAGGTTCGACCGCCCGAGCAGCTCGATGCCGCCGGAGTCGGCGGTTTCCTCGCCGGTGTTGCGGACGCGGTTGTGGAGGATGGCGTTGTTCAGGCTGATGGTCGCGCTGTCCCAGTTCTTGACCGAGATGCCGTAGCGCGAGCTGTGGTCGATGTCGTTGTGGGAGATCACCGTGTCGCTGATCCCCGACGCCATGATGCCGCCGGCGTATTTGCGCACCTCGCCGATGTGCTGGATGCGGTTGCCGGTGACCGTGTTGCCGATCGACTGGCCGGTCAGCGCGATGCCGTTGATGCCGAGATGGTCCAGATAATTGCCGCTGACCAGATTGCGGTCCGATCCCTGGGTCAGCCGGATGCCCGTGCCGACGTTCACGAAGCTGTTGCCAGCGATGGTGTTGACGTCGCCGTTGAGGACATCGAGCGCGTTGCCGTCCGTCGTCGTGTTGGTGAAGGTCAGCCCTTGGACCGTCACCCCGTTGGCGCCGTTCAGCCGCAGCAGCGTGCCGAGCCGGGCGACCTCCACCCCGGCCCCGTTGAAGTCCTCCCCCGCCTTGATGACCAGCCGCCCGTCCGAGGCGCGGTAGGCGAACTCCCCCACCTGGTCGACGTGGGCGCTGTTGCCCAGCAGCTTGAAGGTGGAGCCGTCGCGCATGGTGAAGGGCGCGTCAGAGGTGAAGGTCAGGGTGCGCGTCAGCGCGTCGATGCCGGCGACCGTCAGGATCGCGTCCTGGAGCCGTTCCGTGTCGAAGACTTGGACCCGGCTGCCCGGCACCAGATCGGCGGTCGTGACGTCGCCCGCGCGGTAGCGCAGCGCGTTCTTGCTGGCGCCGTAGGCGCTCGCCTCGGCGACGAACCAGCCGGTGGTCGGGTCCTGCGGGTCGTAGGCCGCCTTGGAGGCCAGCCGGTAGCGCACGCCGTTGACGGTGACGTCCAGCCCCGGTGCGGCGGACAGTGGCGCCGACCAGACGCCGTTGCCCTCATAGACGAAGCCGGTGACCCGCTCGCCGCCGCTGAGGACCGCCTGCTCGCCCGGATAGCCCAGGATGCGGACGCCGCTGTCCGGCGCGCCGAGGCTAAGCGTGCCCGTCAGGGTGTAGGAGCCCTCGCGGACGTAGGTGGTCTTGATGGTTCCGGCGCGCATGGCTGCCTGCGCCCGTTCCAGGCTGGCGAAGGGGCCGTCGGTGCCCTCGGCGTTGGGAGCGGCCAGCCGTCCGGACCAGGCGTCGTTGCCGTTCTTCGCCACGTAGAAGGCGTCGCCCTGCGGGGCCTGAGCGTCCGAGGCGGTGCCCTGGAACACGGGGGCGGCGACCGCGAGGGTGACGGAGCCGTCCTGGGCGGGCGCGGGGGCGGCGAGGGTCTTCCCGTTCACCGCCACGGTTCCGATGGTCAGATCTCCCACAGGCAGGATCTGCACCGTGTGGGCAACGGACGGGTCCAGGGTGACGCCGAAGGTGAAGCGTTCGGCGGTGCCGGACGCGGCCTCGGCTTCCCCGACCAGCGTGCCGTCCACCAGAACCTTGACGCGCACCGCCCCCGTGGCGGACGCACCGCGCGCCGCCTCGACGGTGATGGGGATGGGCCGGGTGATGACCTCCTCCGGTTTCGGCGGGGGACGGACCAGCGGACCGCCGAACATCTCCTCCCCCAGCCCGAAGGACAGCAGGCCGCCCCAGTAGAGCCCCATCTGGCCGGCGACCACATCCTTCCCGTCCACCGCGCCCTTGTCGTAGGTGGCGCGCGCGTCGGTCGACCTGACCTCCTGCCCGTCGACGACGATGGAGCCGACGAACAGGTTGCGGTCCACCCCGTTCATCACTCCGTCGTTGTCGTACCAGATCGAGATCCGGTGGGCCTGATCGGGATCGACCGTGGCGGTGAAGTGATAGGGCGTGCTGGAGGTGGCGGCGACCCAGGCCTCGCCGATCATCACGCCATCGACCAGCAGCCGGAAATGCGGCGCCTGGCCGGCGGACACGCCCCAGGCGTTCACGATGATCGGGATGTCGATGGTCCGTTGCGGGGACGTGGACATGCGGGATCCTGAAGCCTGCGGGCGGAGAAACCACCCGTCCCGAGGGTTGCGGATTGCTCCCTCGCGCTCCAAAGCTGGCATACCACTATCGATTGGGTGTGTGACATTGGTCCCAGAATGGCCACAGCCAAGGCACTGGTCACAGCCTATGCGGGAAGGCTTGCCCAAGCTCGCGGAGCGGCGGTAGATAGCGGTTCCCCTCCCGCCTCCCGCCCCGAGTTCCCATGACCCTGCCGCCGACCTTCGACGCGGATGCCCTCGCCCGCTACGCGGCGGCGGACGTCATTTTCCTGGCCCAGGACGGCTTCCGGCAGCCCTCCGCGCGGGTGCGCTGCTACAACTTCGCCAAGGCGCTACGCCAGCAGGGGCTGCGCGCGGAGGTGCTGTCCTTCTTCGACCATCTGGGCGCCACCGATCAGGCCGGCGCCCTGTCCACCATCCCCGAGGAGGAGAAGATCCGCCTGAACCTGGAGGCGCACCGGGTGCTGGCGACCAACCCGCGGGCGGTCCTCTATGTCCAGAAGGTCGGCTACCACATGCTGGCGGCCGCCTTGGCGGCGGAGCGGGGCGGCAACCGGATCGTGCTCGACTACGACGACTACGAGCTGGACATGCAGCCCTTCCGCCGGCTGGAGCCCTGGTTCCCCAGCCTGCGCCCCGACCAGCTCTTCCACACGGTCGCCAACCGGGCCGGCGCCTGCGTGGCCGCCAGCCACCGGCTCCAGACCCTCCTGGCGCCGCTGAATTCGAACACGCACCTGATCCACACGGTGGCCGACCAGGACCTGTTCACCGCCGACGGGCGGGACGCGCCGCGCCGCCGCTTCGGGGACCGGGTGAACATCCTCTATTCCGGCGACTTCTGGGGCGATATTCCCATGAAGGACGTGCTGTTCGCGGTGGACGCATTCGCGTTGGTTCCCCGCGCCGTGCGCGACCGCGCCTGTTTCCACATCATCGGCTTCGGGCGGGCCTGGGAGGAGTTGAAGCGGCGCCTGAGGGAGCGGTTTCCGGACCTGCCCAACCTCGAGCTGCACGAGTTCATCCCGCCCACCGAGATCCCCGCCGTGCTGCGGGAGATGGACATCGGCGTGCTGCCCTATTCGGCCAACGAGTTCAACGTCGCCAAGAGCCCGACCAAGATGTTCGAGTTCTTGCTGGCCAAGGTGGCGGTCTGCGCCACTCCGGTAGGCGAGGTGACGCACTGCCTGGAGAGCGGCGTGTCCGGCCTGCTGGCCGAAGGGATGGAAGGCTACTCCGCGGCGCTCGCCCGGCTGATCGGCGACGACGCCTTCCGCCGGGACGTGGCCGAGGCCGCCCATCGGGTGGCGATGGAACGTTTCTCCCTCCAGGGCATCGCCCCCCGGCTGGCCGCCGTCGTCCGCGGCCTGCTGGAACCGGAGCCGCGGGCGGAGGCCCTGCCCGTGACGACGCTGGAGGATTTCCTGGCCGCCCGCCTCACCCGACCGGTCCCGCCGGCCCCGCGCGAGGTGCATCTGATGCGCCGCGACCTGGAGGCCCTGCTGGCCACCGAGGACTTGGAGGCCGCCGACCCGCGCCGCTGGAGCGGGCCGCTGGTCGCCGCCCTCGACTGGCCCGGCCTGACCAGCGTGGAGCGGGTGGCGCCGGACCGCGTGGCCGCCCTGAGGGCCGCGGCGGCGCGCCACCGCAACGCCGCCCGGCTGCGCCCGGAAGTCCTCCTGCCGGCGCGGGAACGTCCCCCCGGCCCTCCGGCGCTCGGCAAGCTCGCCGCCGCCGAGGATTGGGATGATCCGTCCTGGCGGCCCTGGGCGGTGCGGGTGCGGACCAACGTCTCCACCTTCCAGGCTCCCTACATCGACGACGCCGACGCGGAGCGCCGCCGCGACGAGGACGCCCGCAACAACATCGACAACTTCTTCAAGCGCAGCCGCGGCACCTGGGAGCGCGCGCAGTTCCTCTACGGCCTCGACCGGCTGGGGCTGCTGGAGCGGAACCCTCGCGCCCTGGTGCTGAGCGCCGAGGTGGACGGCTTTTACCTCATGCTGACCGAGCTGGTGCGGGCCGTCGGGGTGGTCGATGTCGGGCCGGGGGCGGCGGCCCACGCGGAGCGGGTGGGGGGCGGCGACCGCGACCCCTGGCTCGCCAAGCCGCGCCGCTTCCACCGCGACCGCATCGCGATCCATCACGGGATGCCGGGGCGGGATCTGTTCGCCGACGCGCCGTGGGACGCCGCCGTCCTGCCGCAGAACACGCTGCCGCGCCTGGCGGAAGAGGGCAAGGCGGCGGAGGTGCTGGCCTGGATCGACCAACGTCTGGCGCCGGGCGGGGTGCTGGCCTTCTCGGCGGAAATCCGGCTGAACGGGCGCCCGGGCGTGCCGGGGTTCACCCCGCGTCAGGCCGAGGGCCTGGGAGACGCCTTGTCAGACACCGGACTGGAACTGCCGGGGGCGGTTGACCTGTCGCTCAGCGACGCCACGCTCGACCGGTTCGTGACGACCGGCGCGCCGGACTCCGGGAACCCGAACTTCGCCGCCCGCACCGGCGAGGCCCTGCACGTCACCGCCGTCTGGTTCGCCCGCAAGCGGGCCGCCACGCCGGGTGCGGGGTGGGAGAGGCTGGCCCGGTTCCTGGCCTGACCACCCCTCCTCCCGCCGGTCACGCCGCCGGGCCTTACTCGGCCAAAACAGGCGCGTCGTCGTAGAGGTCGCGCAGGGCGGCGGCGGGAACTCCCAGCCGCGCCGCGTCCTGCCGCATCGCCGTGCGGGAGGAGACGATGCGCGGCGTCAGGAAGACCGGTCCCGCGAAGCCGGGCAGGGCGGTGGGCGCCTCCACCCGAGCGCCGTCCAGCGACTGGCCGGCCAGCTTGCCGTCGAACAGCCGCACGCGGCCTTCTGTGATGAGCGGCTTCAGCGCCGGCACCTGCCCCAGCGTCTCGAAGAAGTCGGTGCCGACGCCCCACAGGGCCACCGGGCTGTCCGCCGCCGCTTCGATCACTGCGGCACCCAGGGCGCGCCACTGGCGGATCAGATAGTCGGAGCTGCTCTTGGCCTTGTCGGCCCCGATGGCGAGGTCGCCTTCGGACAGGCGGCGCATCTTCTCGCCGCCGTCGGGCACGTAGAGATACTGCTCGTCGAGCGCCGCCCCGGCGTAGCGGTCGAGATGGCCCTTCTCCCGCAGGGTAGACATCGGCGTGCCCTCGATCTCGCCGCAGCCCGTCTCCTGGAAGGTGTCGAGCGGCAGGCTGGCGATGTAGGCCTTGGTGTCCTGCATCTGCTCGCGCGTCTCGCCCGGCAGGCCGTAGGTGAAGGTGCCGTGCACCGTCATGCCCAGACGCTTGATCTCATGCACCGCGGCGCGCGCGGTCTCCAGGTTCAGGCGCTTGTTGACAATGTTGTCGTTGACCCACTGGTTGCCACTCTCGAAGCCCAGCTTGACGCCGAAGCAGCCACTGTCGCGCATGGCCCGCCACGTCTCCAGCTTGATGGTGTCGGCGCGGCACATGGCCGACCAGGGCAGGCCGATGCGGGTCATCACCTCGCAGATCCCCAGGACGTGCTTGTCGCCGAGGTTGAATGTGTCGTCGTCGAAGTAGATGGACCGGTAGCCGTAGCGTCCAACCAGATCGCGCAGCATCCCCTCCACATAGTCTGGCTCGTAGAAGCGGACCGAGCGCTTGCCGGTGCCGTCCGGGTCGTTGCCGGTCATGGTCGCCGGCCAGACGCAGAAGATGCACTTGTAGGGGCAGCCGCGGCTGGCCCAGACCTGAAGCTGCGGCGCCTTCTGCCCGGCGGGGTTCACGTCCCAATAGCGGTGGGCGATGACCTCGTCGAAATAGGGATAAGGGGCGGCGTTCATCTCCGCCACCGTCAGCAGCTCGTGGGGAAGCACACCCGACGCGCCGTTCAGTACGCGCACGCTGCCCTTCTCGTACTCGCCCTGGATGACGGCGTGGATGGGGAACTGCTCCATCACCGCCTCGCCCTTGGCGGACATGGCGCCGGTCAGCACGATCTTGGTGTCGGGCAGGATCTCCTTGACGCGTCGCACGATGGTCTGGTCGTGGTCCCAGCAGGGCGTCGCCGTCTCGATGAAGATGTACTCGTACCGCTCCTCCCGCAGATGCCGGAAATAGCTATCGTAGGACTCGCGCAGCGCGATAGAGTCGCGGAAGACGACCTTCGCCCCGGTGGCCTTGGCGGCGTAGGTCGCGGCGTAGCCCATGAAGAAGGGATAAGGCAGATACTCCCCGAACACGAAGTTGCCGGGCGAGGAGTGGGCCTGGTTGGTATGCGGCCACCGCGAACCGGCGCGCACGCCGCTGAACCAGGCGGAGGCCGGGGCGTCGTCGCCCGCGAACTCGAACCGCTTGACCCACCAGGGCGGATTGCTGAACAGGACCTTCATCGCGCTTCCTTCCACCGCTCCCCGCGGATCGTCATTCTCGGGCCAACCGTCACTGGCCAGCCGTCACGGGCGGGCAAACCGGTCGGTCATTTCGGCGTGCATCTCGGCCAGGATGGCGTCGATGTCGCGGGTCAGCGACCAGCCCGGATAATGCTCCTGGAAACGCCGGATGTCGCTGATCCACCAGATGTGATCGCCGATCCGGTTGGTCTCGTCGTAGCTCCAGGCCATCGGGCGGCCGGTCAGCTGCTCGGCCTTGGCGATGGCCTCCGCCATCGAGCAGTTGGAATGGCGCCCGCCGCCGATGTTGTAGACTTCCGCGCTGCGCGGCGCCTGGAAGACGTGCCAGAAGGCGTTCACCAGATCGAAGGAATGGATGTTGTCGCGCACCTGCTTGCCCTTGTAGCCGAACACGCGGTAGGGCGTGCCGGTGACCGCGCATTTCACCAGATAGGCCAGGAAGCCATGGAGCTGGGCGCCGGAATGGCCCGGCCCGGTCAGGCAGCCGCCACGGAAGCAGGCGGTCTTCATGCCGAAATAGCGCCCGTATTCCTGCACCATCACGTCTGCGGCCACCTTGGAGGCGCCAAACAGGCTGTGCTTGGTCTGGTCGATGCTCATCGCCTCCGGGATGCCGTGGGCGGCCCAGGGGTGGGACGGGTCCAGCTCCCAGCGGTTCTCCAGCTCCACCAGCGGCAGCGCGTTCGGCGTGTCGCCGTAGACCTTGTTGGTGGAGGTGAAGATGAAGGGCGCGTCCGGGCAATGGCGCCGCGCCGCCTCCAGAAGGTTCAGCGTGCCGTTGGCGTTGACCGAGAAGTCGGTGAAGGGCTCCCGTGCCGCCCAGTCGTGCGAGGGCTGGGCCGCCGTGTGGATCACCAGCGCGATGGACGCGCCGTACCGCGCGAACAGCGCGTCGATCGCGTCCTGGTCGCGGATGTCGGCGGTGACGTGCGTGTAGGACGGGTGCCGCTTCTCCAGCCGCTCCCGGCTCCAGGCCGTGCTCGCTTCGTCGCCGAAGAAGTAACGGCGCATGTCGTTGTCCACGCCGACGACGTCGAACCCCTTCTCCGCGAAGAAACCGACGGCTTCGGCGCCAATCAGGCCGGCCGAACCGGTAATGATGACCACGGACATTGATGGCGCTCCTTACTGATGGGCTGTGGAGCGATGCTGCGGTTTCCTGTCTGCCCGCATCGTCCCGCGTCGTCCTAACACAACTCTGCCCTACCGCAGAACCGGTTCCAGAATGCCCCGGTTGTCGGTCAACCAGCGGAAGATATCGTCCAGGACGACATCCACCGGGCGCGCCGGTTGCCAGCCGGTTGCGGCACGAACCCCCGCGTTGTCGGTCACGTACCAGGGAATGTCGGCCGGCTGTGTCTCGGGCTTTGCGGCGATGTCGATCCGGCGACCGGTACGGCGGGCGCAGGCCTCAGTCAGTTCAGCGAGCGAGACGCTCACCTCCGGGCCGCCGCCGACGTTGAACACCGAGCCCTGGAAGCGGTCCATGCCTTCGATCTGCCGCCGCACGAGGTCGTAGAGATCGTCCACATGCAGCAGATCGCGCACCTGATGGCCTTGCCCTCCGAAACCCGAATAGGCTAGGCCGCCGCCATAGAGGTGCCGTGCCGCCCAGAGCACGACGAACCCCTGATCCACCTTTCCCATCTGCCATGGTCCGGTCAGCACCCCGCACCGGTTCACCACCGCGCGGAGACCGTAGAGGGCTCCGTACTCCTCGATCAGCAACTCGGAGGCAAGCTTCGTCACGCCATACAGGGACCGGCTGCCGCGCAACGGAAAATCGGCGCCGATGCCGGCTGCCGACCAGCCGGGGCCAGCCGCGCCATCGGCTATGGCCAGCCGGTTCCCCCGGCGTTCCAATGGCAAGGCCCGCAGAGGCTTGATGGGGTACACGCGGCTGGTCGACAGGAACACCAGGTCGGCGCCGTGTCGGCGCGCCGCTTCCAGGCAGTTCACCGTGCCGATCAGGTTCGTGTTCACCAGATAGGCGGGACTGCCGTCGTAGCCGGCGTGCACCGACGGCTCCGCCGAGCACTCGATCAGCAGGTCGAAGGCCCCCACCTCGGTCAGGTCTTCGGGGTTGCGGATATCGCCGTGTTGGAAGGCGACGCCGCCCTCCTTCAGCCTCGGCAGGGTCAGTTCAGCACCGCGTCGCCGAAGATTGTCCAGGGCCACGATGTCGTGATCTGGCAGATCGCGCTTCAGCCGCGTGGCCAGATTGGAACCGACGAACCCTGCGCCGCCGGTGATCAGAATGGTCGGACGCCGAGCCGTGGTCATCGAGGGGTCTGCCGATTGGTCGAAAGGGGGCTGCCCAGCCGCCTGGGCATGTCGGGGCCGTCTGGCATGGGCATTCCGGCACGATCTCGGGCGGACGGTTAAGGAATGCTGAATACGGATCCCGGACATCGCATTTGCCTGAGGATCGGTCGGGCAACGTCGTTGGACCATCCTGAGCGTGTTCGGATGCAACAGGGGTTGGTCATCGCCCTCCGCCACCTCGCCCGTCCAATTGAAGGCGACGGCCACCCCGGGCCGACGCAGCCGATCCCGATCACCGGGATGCGGCGGGAGTGGGAAATGGCGGGGAGTGTTCCTTGAAAACGCAACGAGGGCGGTGTATCAGCTGTATATTTCCGCAACTATGGAAAAGTGGAGAAGTGCGCGGCTCACCGTGGTAACGGATACCGGTCGGTTGATGGGTAGTCAAGGGTCATGTCTCTGGCATCAGAAGGATCATTCTCAGATGTTGATCGGCTATTAAAGACATTGGGGAATTCGGACTCTGGAATATGCGCTTTCACAAAGCCCATATAGACATCATGGATAAAAAGTCATTCTTGATGTATGCAATATATTGTTACGGGATATTTGTGTTATTTATATTTATGGGTTTGCATCTCTGCACGCTCCACAAAGACGGCGCCCTTTACGAAAATTTGGGTCATCGCTCGGTTTATAATTTGTAAACCTTCTCGCATAAAAATTTGTCGAACCCGGTTGAGACAAACATTTCCGACCCCACAGGCTGAGATGCCCAGAACGATAAGCTGGTTTCAACACGCTGAGCAGTTGCGCGCCCAAGGGCATCTGGAGCGAGCAGAGGCCGCATACAGGCGTGCAATCGCCGACCATCCGGAGCATCCTGCATCCTGGCACCGTCTGGGCAACGTCCATAAGGCATCGGAGCGCGTGCTTCCGGCAGAACAGGCGTATCGGAGGGCAAATCGCCTCGCCCCCCGGAACACCGAGCTGCTGCGGCAACTGGGCAATGCCCTCAAAGACCAGGGGAAAGCGGACGAGGCTGAAGCGGCCTATCGGGAGGCCCTGGCCTTGGCGCCAGGGGACGCGGCCTTGGCCTATTCCCTGGGAGCACTCTTTTTCGCCGAATGGAGGCATGCCCCGGCACGACAGGCACTGTCCCGGGCTCTAGCTCTGCACCCGCACCACGCGCCGACATTGCACCTCCTGGGATGGCTTTCGAAAGACGCGGAACAGACCGGCATGGCTCTGGCGGCCTTCCGGCGCTTTCTGCTGATCAATCCGGAAGATCCTCTCGGGTGGCGCGCGCTTACCGTGCTTCACCGCGAGGAGGGGCGCTTTGATGCCGCCATGCATGCCATACGGCGTGCCCTGGCCCTGGCCCCGTCCGATCCGAAAAGCCTCTATGAACTGGCCAACCTGTCGGTTGACCACGGGCAGAGGCGTGATGCGGACCGGGCCTTCCGCCGCGGCGCCAACCTGCTCCCAACCTTCGCCGATCTCAAGGCACGGTGGAGCCTGACCCGCTTCGCCGACAACGACATGGCGGGCGGCCTCGACCTCTGTTTCGACGCCCTTGCGTTGCCGGCAGAATTTCGCCGAACGGCGGCATCCGCCTTCGGTAGCGCCACCACTTCACGGCATCGGACCGCGCCGCGCCGGGACTGCGGCGTGACGGTCGCCACATCGCTGATGCCAAAGCGGCTTCCGGACCAACAGGCGGCCGTATCGTCCTGGCTGGCTCTGGGTTTCGACGTCGTTTCAGTGAACGCGCCGGAGGAAATCGCGCGGCTGGCGCCGGACTTTCCGAACGTCCGCTTTGAGGTGGCGCACCGTACCGCCGAGGCGCTGTGCGGCCGCCCATTGATCCCGCTCGACGAGATGCTCCGCGTTCTGCGCGAGGACGCGGCTCCCGTCTGTGCCATTGTCAATTCGGACATCGTGTTTCCGCGGTCCTTGGCGGCAGGCCATGCTCTGGCCATCCTCGCGCAACGGCGCGTGGTGTTTGGCAACCGCCGCAACGTCCGTTCGTTGGAGGACGGCGAGGGTAGGCTGTACAAAGGAGGGTACGATTATTTCCTGTTCGATCGTGAACTCCTCGATTTGTTCAGCGGGACGGAGCTTGTGATCGGTGCGCCATGGTGGGATTACTGGATTCCTCTCGCTGCGGCCATGACCGGCATTCCCACTCTCTGTCCGACGGATCTTCCGGCGCTGCATCGGATTCACGATGTCGGGTATTCCCGCCAGCTTTATCTTCACTTCGGGCGTTCATTGATCTCGGCCGTCGCAAACGTCGCGGGACAATTCCCGCCGTCTTCACCCGTCGCCTCCATGATTGCCCAAGGATTTACAGCCCTGGACCGGGCCCGACAGGCGGCCGCATGGGATCTCACCCATGAGTCCGCGTCTGTCCTGGGGTGCTTTGCGGTGCATGCCATCCTGTCTTGGGCCGACGCCGCACCGATCCACCGGCAGGGCATGGACGAGCAGACGGTCCTCCCCTACGCCGTTGTGGAGGAATGAGAAAGATGGACATGCCCTCCCACGCCCCGTTTTCCGCTGCCGACCGCTGCGCGCGGGATCGCGACCTGATCGTGTTGGCGGCGGATCTGCCGGGCCCGCGCGTCGCCAAGATCGCTCTAGCCCTAAAGCGCGCCGGCAAACGGATCGTGCTCTTGTCGCAAACCGCGCCCACGTTCCACAGCAGCCACGTCATCGACGAGATCCATCAGATCCGCGATCCCGCTGCGGCGGTGGCGATGGCGGCGCGTTACCGGCCACTGGTCTATCACGTCTTCGCCAGTTGGAGCTTCGACATCGCCCGGGCGCTGATCGAGGCGAAGCCGGGCCCAGTCGTCTTTGACGACTACGATGTCCTGTCCGGCATCATGACCGTTCGCCAGGATGCCTTTTACACCCCCCTGATCCCGCGCGAGGAGTATTGCCTTCGCAATGCGGATGGCATCTGCTGTCGATGCCTGGAAACCCAGATTCCCTGGAAGGGCTGGCGAAGGAACGGCATCAGCTTGCCCCCGCGGAAGCTGTTTTTGGACGGCTGCTGGGCTGATCTGCTCGACAGCCCGCGGTTCGTCCCGGCTGGGCCTCTTCCCGCAGAGCCGCATGTGGTCTATGTCGGGAATCTCGTCACCTCCGACGACTCGGCGGATGATCCGTTCAACTTCCATTTCTGGCTTGCCGAGCGTTTCGCAAGGGATCGGATCCATTATCATATTTATCCTCCCGAATCTTTTTCTGAGAATTTCTCCCTTCGGTATCGCTCCTATCTCGATCACATGCAGGAGAATCCGTATTTCCATTTCCACCACCCTGTCGCCTGCGACGCCCTGTCGGCCGAGCTGAGCCAGTACGACTTTGGTATTCTTATACTGTCCCGTGATGTCAAAGGTTTGCCCAATGATTATTATAAATCAGCGAAATATGACGTGTGCATCGGGAACAAAGTTTTTGATTATTTCGATGCCGAGTTGCCGATCCTGGTGCATCCCGGACGTTTTACTCGGGCTGTAGCCACCCGGTACGGGGGTGCGGTCACGCTCCGGCCGGACGATCTGGACCGGCCGCGCGGCTTCCTGGAAAGCCTGGATTATCCGGCTTTGCGGCAGGGCGCGCGGGCATCGCGGAACCGCTATGCGCTTTCCCGGCACACAGACGACCTGATCGCCTTTTACAGCCGCGTTTGCGAGACAGCCTGTGCAGTCCGAGGCTCCAGCCATCCCCGACTGTAAGGGTGCCGGCCCGAAGAGGGTGCTTTCCCAGCCTTTTCCATCCTTCAGTGCGTCGAGGTCACCATGATCCAGCTTCCCCCGCGGCTCTCCTACCTGAACTTTCGTGAAAAGCTTGAGACGCACGCAGGCCGTGTCCTCCATCTTCAGGAAAAGGGGTTCTCTTATCCATCCCACATGACCTTGGGGCTGGTCACCTATTGCGATCAGTTCTGCAAGGGTTGCTACGCCGGCGGATACCGCTTCAATCCCAAGATCGTCTTCACCGCCGGGCTGGAGACATTGAAGAACATCCTGCGGCAAGCCGCCGATGCCGGCCAGGAATACGAGGCCGAAGGGCATCCTCACTATTCCCGTGCGACGCTGGGCCTTAAGGCGGTCACGCTTGTCGGTTCCGGCGAACCGCTGCTTTACCCACATTTGGGCGAGCTCCTGCGGTTCATGAAGCACGATCTCGATCTCGACATCGGCATCTACACGAACGGCAACAACCTGCATGATGAAGTTGTGCGTGATGGAGACATCGGGCCACAGGCGATTGCCAGCTGGGTCCTCGATACCTGCCGGTTCGTCCGCGTGTCCCTCGACGCCGCCTCGCCGGAAACCCACGCCCGGGAGCGGGGCGTCGAAGGTCAGTTCGACCGCATTCTGAAGAACGTTGGCGATCTGGTCGAACGCCGCGAGAAGGCGGGGCGCAACGCCCCGAACATCGGCCTGCAGTTCACCATCGACGATGAGAACGTGCACGAGATCCTGCGGGCCGCCCATATGGCGCGCGACCTTGGCGTCGACTATCTCGCCTACAAGCCCAAATATGTGCCGTGGCATATGCGCCGCGAACGGTGGACCAACCTTCGCCTCGACGATATCCGGGCACAGCTTGACGAGGCCCAGACCCTGGCGACGGAGACCTTCCAGGTTCACGGAAAGTTCAACCAGTTCGCAAGCGCCTGGGGAGAGGAGCTGAAGAACGGCGGCCAGCACTATCAGTCCTGCACGTCGATCTGGCTGTCCTCCTACATGGATGTCGACGTCCAATCGGCCGACCGGCACGCCGCCGACATGCGCTTCTTCGTCTGTGTCAACAAGAGCAAGGATGAGAAGAACGAACGGGGCGAGCCGTTGTGGTCGGCCGGCCCCCTGACCGCGGCGACCGTATTCCGCTCGGCTTGGCGCGAGGGCATTGGCGCCATCAGCGAGCGGATCGACCTCAATCAGTGCATTGCAGGCTGCCGCAACGACCCGTACAATCGTCTCCTCGCCGATATGCTCAGCCGGCCGGTGGCGGAACTGATCGCCAACCGCCGCGATCCCCAGCAGTTTCCGCCCGATGGCCACGTCAATCACATTTGAACCGATCGCACCGGCTCCGGTCGCAAGCAAAGACAGACGCGGATATGGCCTATTCGGTGGTGATCTTCATATCGGGGCGGGGAAGCTACGCCGGCCACGCCGTCGCGTCTCCGGCCCTGCGCGACCTGTGCTTCACCGTGGTCGCCGATCGTCCGCAGGACGATCGCGCGGTGCGCGTGGACCGGACGCTTCCACGCCACGGCACGCCGGATTATTGGGACCGCTTCCGCGCCATCGCCAGCGACGCCGACCTTGTGATGCTGAACTTCAACTGGATTGTTCCCGCAGAGGTTTGCGAAACGCTCCGCGGGAAGCTGATCAACCAGCATCCGGCGCTCCTGCCCTCCTTCCGGGGACTGTTCGTCCAGGATGCCGTGCTGGCCGGCGGGGTGCGGGTGTCCGGTTCGACCTTCCATTTCGTTACGCCGGCGCTGGACGAAGGGCCGATCATCGCACAGACCCTGATTCCCGTCCGGCCCGATGACACAACGGCCAGTCTGGCCGAACGAAACTGGGGGGTGACTCGTCACGCCTATGTGCAGGTGCTGCGCTGGTTCGCCGATGGGCGCGTCCACCTGCACGGCGACGGGCGCGTGGTGGTCGATGGGGGGCGTTACGACCTCGCTCCCTGCGTTCCCAATCTGGAACTGCCGGAGTCGTGATGCGGATCGCGGTCACCCAGCCCAACTTCCTGCCCTGGCTCGGCTATTTCGAACTGCTCGACCAGATCGACGGATTTGTCGTGCTGGACGACGTGCAGTTGGTCCGGCGCTCGTTCATCGTCCGCAACCGCCTGTTCGCGCCCAAGGGCGACGTGTCCTGGTGTTCGGCCAGCGTCGCCGCATGTCCACGGGAAACCACCCTGGACAAGGCCCTGATGTTCCACGGCACGCCCTGGTGGGCGGAGCTCTCGCACCGGATCGAGATCGCCTACCGGCACTGCCCAGAATGGCCTTCGGCGGCGGCGCTGTGTTCCCGGCTCGCCCCCCTTGCTGGAGAGAGTGTCGCAGAATACAATTTTAGGTTGGTAAAAACCATGGCTGACGGCCTGGGCATCCCCTTGCCGCCCTGCTGGTTCGCCTCGCAACTGGAAACCGGGCCGGCCGACACCCCCGAACAGCGCATGCTGGGGATATGCCGCGCCCTGGGGGCCGATGCCTACTGCAACTTCCGCAAAGGGATCGATATCGGGCTGTATACGCCGGCCGCCTTTGCCCGCGCGGGCGTCCGGCTTTACCGGCAGGACTATCGCCATCCCAGCTATTCCCAGCACAGGGAAGGGGGTTTCGTCCCCTATCTCAGTGCGCTCGACATGATTGCCTGTGTTCCCGCCGGGGAACGCGCCGCCCTGGTCCGTGGTGGCCGCCGGTGGGAACCGGTCGATTGATGGAGACAGGAAGCATGAGCATGTTCCAAAAGCGCGACTGGCACGCCCTGAAGGACGACATCGCCGCCTGTGCCCGCGAGTTTGCGTGGTTGTATGAGAAACGCCCCTTCGACAATTCGAACGGGCTCCATGCCATGGGCGCGTTCAACCTCTTCTATCTGATGCGCTCGATCGATCCGACCTTCGTCGTCGAGTCGGGAATCTGGCGCGGCTTTTCAACCTGGATCATCGGGCAGGCGGTTCCACAAGCGCGCGTCATGTGCCTTGATCCGGTTCTCGCTTTCGATTCCTACCTCGATCAGTCGAAATATCTTCCCGTTTATCGCCTTCCTGGCGCCGAGTATTCACATGAGGACTTCTCCGCGCATGATTATCCAATACGCGACGCGGAAACCAGTGTTGTCTTCTTTGACGACCATCATAACAAATTGAGACGGCTCCGTACGGCAAAATTGCGAAATTTTCGCCATATAATATTTGATGACAACATGCCATACCCTTACACTCATTTATCACTTGAGCAAATAATTGCCGAGGGCGGCCGAGAGGATGAGCTTATGGAAACGATAGATACCTATGATATCATGCCTCCACTTTGGGATATTCATCGTAACGGCATCGACATCCCTGGACTTAACATAGAGGGGATCGACAGCCTTAAAGAATTGTTCAATGTACCCACCTCATACACCTGGATGACCTACGTGCGGCTGCGCCGTTGAATTCTCGTCCGGAGGACGAGGCCACAGGAAGGGGACGGCAAGACAATGCCAAGCATGCAAGACGGCCGCAGCGGAACCGGGCGACGCCCCGGTCCACTGAGAATCGTCCAGGTCGACAGTTTCTATCCGTCCTGCATCGCCGGGATTTACCGGGCTCGCCGTGATCTGACCTCGGCACCGTTCGACGTCCAGGTCGGGGCGCTCCTGGGCTCCGGCTTCAGCGCCGCCCACAACATCGCCCCGCATCTGAAGACGCTGGGTTACGATGCGCACTTCATCGTCGCCAACGCTCAGTCCGCCCAGGCGGCTTGGCTGAAGGAGCATGGGCTGTCCGTGCCGACCCACGATGCGGTTCACGAAACCGTGCGGCGGCAGGTCGAAGTCCTCGCCCCCGACATCCTCTACCTGTCCGACATGGTGGATTTCGACGGCCGGTTTGTCCGGTCCCTGGCGCGCCGCCCCCCGCTGGTCATGGGTTGGCACGCGACCAGCATCCGGCCGGGCAGCGACTGGGACGGCTTCGACGTGGTGCTGTCGGGGCTGAGCGGGATGCTGGAGGCGGCGCGTCGGCTTGGCGCGCGCGCCGCGGAAAAATTCATGCCCGGCTTTCCGGAATGGATCGACGACACCGTCGGCGCGATCGAGCCGTGCCACGACGTCGTCTTCGCCGGCTCCGCCTCGGCAGTCCAGCACGCACGGCGCAACCACCTGCTGGCGCGGTTGGGACAGGCCGCGGCACGGGACGGTTTCGATTGCGCCTTCCACCTGCTGGCGCCGCCGGACACACTGCCCTTCGATGTCTCGCGGTGGCAGCGCCGGGAAGTGTTCGGGCTGGACATGCACCGTGCGCTCGGCAGCGCGCGTATCGTGTTCGACGCCCGCAGCTCCATGCTGGCGTCCGAACCGGACGGAACGGTCCGCGATCTGGCGGGAGACGAAACGGCGAACATGCGCCTTTTCGAAGCGACGGGCGCCGGCGCGCTCCTGCTGACCGAGCAGCGCAGCAATCTGTCGGACTATTTTCGCGTCGGAGAGGAGATCGAGACGTTCTCGAGCGAAGGGGAACTGCTCGAGAAGGTGCGCCACTATCTGGATCACCCGGAGGAACGGGCGGCCATGGCCCGGAAGGGCCGGCACCGCTGCCTTGCCGACCACGGCATGCGACTGCGTGTCCATGATTTCGATGCGATCGTCCGGCGGCACCTGCCGGCGGCGGCGTCAACGCTCGCCGCATGGAAGCCTGTGCTTCCGCCCGAGAACAGCGGCGCCGCCGGACCCATCCGCCATTTTTGCACCTATTTCGATTCGGCCTACGCGGCGCGCGGCCTCGCCATGATCGCGTCCATCCTCCGGTTCCTACCGGAGGCGCGCATCCACGTTCTGTGCCTTGATGAGACGGCCCACCGCATCCTCTCCGAGCAGCCGCCGGCCGTGCGGCCGGTGCGTCTTTCCGAGTTGGAGGCGTTCGATCCGGCACTCGCCGACTGCCGAGCGAACCGGTCGCGGGTGGAGTATTACTTCACCTGCACGCCCTGCCTGCCACGCTACGTGATGAGGACGCAGGAGGGGGTCGATCTCGTCACCTATCTGGACGCCGACCTGTTTTTCTTCACAACGCCGGAGGCGATCTTCGACGAGATCGGCGGCGCATCGGTGGCGATCGTCCCCCACCGCTTCTCGCCACCCAACGTGCGGCTGATGGATTACGGGATTTTCAACGTCGCCTGGGTGTCCTGGCGGAATGACCCGGTGGGGCGCCGCTGTCTGGAGGATTACCGGGCCGACTGCATCGCGTGGTGCTTCGACCGGCTGGACGGCGACCGCTTCGCCGACCAAAGGTATCTGGACAAATGGCCGGCCCGTTATCCCACACTGCATGTCCTTGGACACAAGGGCGCCAACCTCGCCCTGTGGAACTGCGACAATTACTCTCTGCGGGAAGAGGAGGGGCGGATCTGGGTCGACGAGATGCCCCTGGTCTTCTTCCATTTCCACGGTGTAACCCATACCGCCCCCGGCGTGTGGGATACCCGCCAGTCCTGGTACCGGGTCAGACACAATCTTCCATTGATCAACGAGGTGCTCTACAAGCCCTATCTCGCCCTTGTTGAGCGGGAGTTCGACCGTCTGGCCTCGCTCTACGGCATGACGATCCCCGGCAACCGCCGCTACACAGACGGCGACGGCGGCTCCAGCCGGCCAGTGCCCGTCTCCGACGGCTACGCCATCACCAGCCGCAAGGCTGCCGCGGGCATCATGAACGATGCATGGACGCTCGCGGACGTCGGGCGATTGCAGGAGGACGCCTACCGGCCCCTGCTGGACGGGATGCGCGCGGGCTCGCCGCGGATCGATCTCGCCGTGGCGGCCGAGGCCGTCCATGCCACCGGCCTGTCCAAGCCAACCCTGCTCGACGTCGGCTGCGCCAGCGGCTATTACGCCGACGTCTTCAACCATCTTCTGGAAACGGCACCACACTACAGCGGCGTCGACCGGTCACCCGCCCTGATCGATCTGGCCAAAACCCTGCGCCCGGAACGGTCCTTCCAGGTCGCCGACGCGACGGCCCTGCCATTTCCCGACGCCAGCGTCGACATCGTCTTCAACGGCGTCGCGCTGATGCACATCGTCGATTACGAGGCGGCCATCGCGGAGAGCCGGCGCGTCGCCCGGCGCTTCTGCATCTTCCACACGGTCCCGCTGACCGCGCGGCGTCCCACCACCTTTCTCCACAAGCGCGCTTACGGGCATCAGGTTGCCGAGGTCATCCTGAACGAAGGCGAACTCCGCCTCCTGCTCACCCGGCACGGTCTGGCGGTGTGCGGCGTCTGGGACAGCGTTCCGTACGACCTGAGTCCCCTGCTCGGCGAGGCGACGCCAACCCGGACATTCCTGTGCGAGGTGACGGAGCGGCGGCCGGCGGACCCCGCGCTGCTGAACATCGGCTGCGGCAATCATTTCCACCGGAGTTGGGTGAATGTGGACGTCGCGCCCTGCGCACCGGCCGTGATGGCCCAGAATGTGGCCGAGACGCCGCTGTCCTTCGCCGATGCGGTGTTCGACGCCGTCTACCATTCGCATGTGCTGGAGCATCTGCCGAAACAGGCGGCCCTGCCGTTCCTGCGGGACTGCCTGCGGGTGCTGAAGCCCGGCGGGGTGCTGCGGGTCGCCGTCCCCGATCTGGAGCGCATCAGCCGAGAGTATCTGCGGTGGCTGGACGAGGCGGACGAAGACCGTCCTGAAGCGGTGGACCGCTACGACTGGATCGTCCTGGAGCTGCTCGACCAAATGGTGCGCAACGAGAGCGGGGGGGAGATGAAGCGTCACCTGCAGCGCGATCCGCTTCCTGCCCAGGACTATATCGTCGGGCGCATCGGAGACGAGGCCATGGCCGCCATCGGTCAGGCCCGTCAGGGCGACGCGGCCTTTTCAGCCTCGTTCCCCCGGATTCCCGCAGCCGAGGAGATCGGGCGCTTCCGCAAGGCCGGAGAGGCGCATCAATGGATGTACGACCGCTTCTCGCTGCGGCGACTTCTAGAGGCGGCGGGGTTCACCGGTTGCCGACTGGTGGGCGCACGGGAATCGGACATTCCCGACTTCGCCTCCTACGAACTCGATGCCAATGCGCACGGCGTGGTGCGCAAGCCGGACAGCCTGTTCATGGAAGCCCGGAAGCCGATGGCCTGACCGTTCTCCCTTATCCGGCCTTATAGAGGTGCTCAGTGAGCGAATCGTGGACGGCTTCCGCCCGGCCCTGGGGGCTGCCACGCACCGGAAGGAAGGCTGATCGACTCATCGGCCTTCCAACGCGTTTGGAATTGACCGACGGGCAGGTTGCGCGGGGCATCGACGCTGTGGCTTGCTCCGTTGGCGTACGATCGATTCCATTAACATTTCCGTCGGCATTTCGACCCATATGATCGTCGATCAATCCCGATTCCACTCTGTTCCGTTGCGGGCATGGACCATGGACACTGCAATTCAGGAAACGCTCGACGCCGCACGCGACCACGTCAGGAGTGGGCAACTCGCGCAAGCCGAGTTTCTTTGCCGCGGCCTTCTGCGGGAGCGGCCCGACCTTGCCGAGGGCTACCTCAGTCTGGGGGTGGCCCTGGAGGCGCAAGGACGGCACCGGGAGGCGGCCGATTGCTTCCGTGCCTGCCTGCCGTTGCTCTACGATCCAAAGAAATACTACAGCCTCGTGCGCAAGGCGCTCGGGCTGTACGTGACCGATGTCGAGGCCAGGGTCGGAGGGGCGGGCGAACCGTTCCGCGCCGGCGATTTCCCCCCGATCTCCGCGGAGGTCGAGGTCACCGCCCACTGCCAGTTGAAGTGTCCGTTCTGCCGGACCGGCGGCGCCCTGCGTTCCCAATACCCCGCCGTGCCGCACGGCCTGCTGTCGACGGACACGCTTGGCACCATCCTGGAACAGCTTCCCTCTCTGTTCCTGGTTTCGCTCTACAATTGGGGGGAGCCGTTCCTCCACCCCGACCTGATCTCCATCATCCGGACGGCGAAATCCTTCGGGACGATCTGTGAAATCAGCACGAACATGCAGATCATGACTCCGGAGCTGGCGGACGGGCTGATCGACTCCGGGCTGGATTTTCTGCGCATCTCCTGTGACGGGACCACCCAGGACGCTTATGGAGCGTACAGAAAGCAGGGCGATCTTCGTAAGGTCCTGGACCATGCGAAGCTTCTCAGCGAGAGGAAGCGGGAAAGGAACAGCAAGTTCCCGATCATGATCTTCCAGATGGTGGTCAACCGCTACAACGAGCATCAGGCCGATGAATTTCCGGCCTTCGCCCATGACAACGGTGCGGACGTCGTCGATGTGGTGCCCCTGTGCCCCATGACGCGGGAGGGCGCGGAGGTTCTGAAGGACTATGAGCCGACGGACGAGCGATTCGCGCGTTTCAACCCGGTGCGCCCCCTGACGGGCTGCCGACAGCCTTGGCACCACGTCAGCTTCGACTGGAACGGAGACGTTTACACCTGCTGCAACCCGTCCGGCATGACGCATCTGAAGATGGGGAACATCAAGGACACGGCCTTCTCCGAAATCTGGAGCAACGATAAGTTCGCCTACGCCCGCCGTCTCATCCAGACCGCCAAGCTCGAGGAGAACGACCACGATCTGGCCTGCATCGAGATGTGCTACGAACGCGAGTTCCGCGGCGGCTGGTACGCCGCACCGGCCGAGAGGTCCGGCGATCCTTCATAGCGCACAGGGTGTCGGCGGCGAGCCGGGGAGAGCAGCATGGCCATCATCACGCAGACGTACGGCTCCTACGCGGCCGCCCTCACGGCGTGCGGCGACACCGGCTATGACGACGACCGGATCGCGGAGGTCGTCGTTCGGAAAACCGCTGCCGCCCTCAACGGCGCTTCCGACAGGGTGGTCCCTACGGACCCTCTGGCTCCGCTTTTGCTGTCCATCGAACGGGCGCTCAGTCGGCGGACCGACCGCCTCTTGCGGGTTCTGGAATTGGGTGGTGGTGCCGGGGACCACTATTTTACCGTCGCCCGCATCCTGGGCGGCATCGACCTGCGCTGGACGGTGGTCGAAACACCGGCCCTCGTGCGGCGCGCGGCAGCCACCGCCGCCCTGAGGACAAAGGGATTGGCCTTCACCTCATCCCTCGCGGAGGGGCGCGCCGGCTTGCAGACGGTCGACCTCCTCTATTGTTCGGCCGGGCTGCAATATGTCCCCGACCCGGAGGCGACCATGGCCGAGATGGTTGGCGTGGGCGCCCCCAGCCTGCTGCTGGCCCGTTTCCCGATGCTTGACGGCTACCGCCGCGTCGGCGTGCAGACCTCCATGCTCAGTGCGAACGGGCCTGGACCGATGCCGTCCGATCTGAAGGACAGGGCCGTCCATTACCCCGTCACCTTCCTGCCGCTTCCCACGCTGGACAGCGGCTTCTCCGGAAGCTACCGGACCATCGTGGAATTCACGTCGCCAAGCGCGGACTACACGCTCGAAGGCCGGCGGATACCGGGGGGAACCCGCTTGATGGAACGCAAATCGCCGCTGGTCGGAGGGCTGGGATGATCGGCCGCCTGGCCTGCATTGAGCGTGGGCATGGCTTCTCCTATAATGACCCGCTTTCTCGGAAACACCCTCCCTCCTCGTCCGGAACACCGTCATGACCACAGGCCAGCAGAAGGAGCAATCGGCGCCTGCGCGCAGCGCCGGGACGATTGACGTCGACGCTTGGCGCGGACGGATCCGCGAGGATGCCATTTCCAATTATTTCTACGAGATGGGTCTCGCTCTGCGACGGGAAGGCAGCCTCGCCGCCGCCGCCGACCACTTCCGCCGCGCCGTCGATGCCGCCCCTGGCATGGTGGAGGCCCATTTCCGACTTCACCAGACGCTGACGAAACTCGGCCGGGATGCCGACGCGACGGCCGCGTTCCGGCACGCCCAAGCCGTCGACCCGCATTTCCAGGCTAGGGCGCTGTTCCGGATCGGCCGGGATCACCTGCGGAACGGCCGGCTGGCGGAAGCGGAAGGCTCCCTGGCCGCCGCGGCCCGCGATTGGCCCGACTGTTCCCTGCTTCCGGTCTATTCGGCCATGCTTCTGACCCGGCAGGGCAAGTTCGACGAAGCGGCGGGGCGGCTCGACGGCATCGCCGCAGATGGCGCCTCCGGCCACGGCGACACTGCCGACGACCTGGTCGAGGCCGGCAATGCCGCCTTCACGGCGGGATGCTGGCCTCTTGCCACACGCTTCATGGAACTGGCCGACGCCATCGACCCCGAATCCCCGCAGGTCCGGCTGGCGGTCGCTCTGACCCGGCTCGGCACGGGCGATCTGTCCGGCCTGGAACGGTTGCTGTCGGACGTCGGCAGCACAAAATGGTTCTCTCCGGCGGCTCTGGCACGCACGATGCTGCCCATCGGGCTGGCCCTCTACAATTTCGGCCGGCCGGCCGAATCCGAATGGGTGCTGCGCCGCGTCCTGGAGCTGAATCCTGACGAGGACGGCAACGCCCATATGTATCTGGGACTGGCGCTGCTGGGGCAGGGCAGGGTCCCCGACGCGGCGGATGCGTTGCAGACCGCGGTTGGCATTGCCCCCCACAACGCACAGGCACACGCCAATCTCGGCCTCGCCCTCCAAGCGGCCGGCCGCTATGAAGAGGGCATCGCTGCGGGCCGCCGCGCCCTCAAGGAGGCCGTTCCGTCGTTTGACATGCGCAGGCATCTCGGCTCGCTGTTGCAGTTCGCCGGGCATCTGGACGAGGCGGCGGCAATTTTCGAGCACGACGCGGCGGCCGACCCCTGGAGCGCACTTCAGCTCGCCATGGCGGACTTGGCGCGCGGACGCTTGCCCGAAGCCGAAACGGCCGCGCGCGATGCTTTGGCACGGGAACCGGACGCTGTTCAGATGGCGGCGGGACTGGGTCTGGTTCTGCACGCCAGAGGTGATCTTGCCGCCGCCGCGGACGTTTACGATCGCATGACCCGCTCCACCATGCTGGCCGGGTTCCAGTACAGCAACGTCGGGCTGCTCGCGCAATCCATGGGCCGTCTGGAGAAAGCGGAGGCCATCCAGCGCAAGGCCGTTTCCATGGCTCCGAACCTGTCCTGGCCCCGAACCAACCTCGGCTTGGTCCTGCTCGAGACGGGACGAGAGGAGGAGGGGATCGAGGCCATTCGAACCGCGGCGAGGGCGCAACCCTATCTTCTCTGGTTCCAGATGAAACTGCGCCCCTGGCTCGGGACGACGCTGTCGGATCTTTACCGACGTCTCAACATCGACCTTCCGCCGCAGGCCCATTGACCGACTGTTTGCGCTGCGCCCGGACGCCCGGCGAGAACGATGATGCGGCTCGCCTTCGGGATCGGCGGCGTCGGCAAATTGATCTTTCCGTAACAAACGGGCGGTAAAACAGCATCGAGGGGCACGGTGACCGGAAACGGGTCCGATTTCGCCACACCTCGACGCGAAGGAATTGGAGCTGCCGTCCTTTCTGGTTGGCAAGAATAGAGCAACGAAACCGCGCGCCTTGACGCCCCGCCTGGGGATGGCGATGCCGGATTTCTAAAGGGAACGGGGATGGATTCTTCCGAAGAATTTGTTCGGGTTTACTTGGGGCAGGCCGAAGAAATCTGTCGATCCATTGACGTCGGTCACGTCGCGCGGATGGTCGCCATCTTGCGCGATGTGCGGCGTGACGGTGGACGGCTGTTTTTCCTGGGGGTAGGTGGCGGCGCCGGGAATTGCTCCCACGCCGTCAACGATTTCCGCAAGATCGCCGGCATCGAAGCCTATTCTCCTGTCGACAACGTGTCCGAACTGACGGCGCGGATCAACGATGACGGATGGGAAAGCAGCTTCGCCAACTGGCTCCTCGGCAGTCGGATCGGCGCCAGGGATGCCGTCTTCGTCTTCTCCGTGGGTGGTGGCGACGAGGAAAAGGGAGTCAGCCTCAACATCGTCCGCGCTCTCGACGTCGCGAAACGAGCCGGAGCGCGGGTGCTGGGCGTCGTTGGCCGCGACGGCGGGCATACGGCCCGAGTAGCCGATGCCTGCGTGATCGTTCCCGCTGTGGCACGCGATCTCGTCACCCCGCACACGGAAGCGTTCCAGGCAGTCATCTGGCATCTGATCGTCTCTCATCCCGACCTGAAAGCGAATGAGATGAAATGGGAGTCCATCCGCTAAAGCGCCCGGAGTCGACCCACGCCGGCCCCGGACCGGAACCGGCTTCTGGCCTCCGCCCCGGCGTGTTCCTGGATCGCGACGGCGTTCTGAACCGCAGCATCGTGCAGCACGGCAAACCCTACGCGCCGCGCCGGCTCCAGGATTTCCGCCTGCTGCCCGGCGTGCGTGAGGCCCTGTGCCAACTCAAGAAGGCCGGCTTCCTGCTGGTCGTCGTCACCAACCAGCCCGACATTGGCAACGGCCTCATCGCGGCGAGCGAAGTCGCCATCATGCACGACCATCTCCGGCGGCGTGTTCCGATTGACGACATCCGGATGTGCCCCCATTCCCAGGAAGCGGGATGCCCCTGCCGCAAGCCACGCCCCGGCCTGCTGCTGGATGCCACTGCAGCCTTGAACATCGACCTTGGAAGAAGCTACATGGTGGGCGATCGCGCATCGGACATTATGGCGGGAATAGGCGCGGGCTGCTCCACGATCTTCATCGACCGCCGCTATCGGGAAACCGCACCGTCATCCTATTCGGCCAAGGTCCGGTCTCTGCCGGCCGCGGCGCGCTTTATTCTCGAACACGCATCAGGAAGCAGGGGCCGTCGATGAGCGTTCTGGACAACCTGTCGGTCAAAATCTTCGCGGACGGCGCCCATTTGGACGACATCGTGTCGTTGCACCGCCAGCCCTTCATCAAAGGCTTCACGACCAACCCGACGCTTATGCGCAAGGCGGGCGTCGCCGATTACGAGGCCTTCGGTCGCGCCGTCCTGTCCGCCGTTCCGGACCGCCCGGTGTCGCTGGAGGTGTTCGCCGACGATTTCGCGACCATGATCGCCCAGGCCAAGGCAATCGCGCGCTGGGGTGCGAACGTCAACATCAAGATACCCGTCACGACGACCGACGGGACCTACACCGGACCGGTGATCCGGGCCTTGTCCCGGAACCGGGTGACGATCAACGTCACCGCCGTGATGACCCCCGACCAGATCCGCCGCATTGCTGAAGACCTCGCCCCCGACGCGCCCGCGATCGTGTCTGTGTTCGCCGGCCGCATCGCGGACAGCGGTATCGACCCCGTCCCGCTGATGCTCCAGGCGCGCGAGATCCTGGCAACCCGGCCGCGGGCCGAGCTGCTGTGGGCCAGCCCGCGCGAGATCCTGAACCTGATCCAGGCGGACGAGGCGGGGTGCCACATCATCACCATGACGCCCGATCTGCTCGCCAAGATCCCCTCCCTGGGCAAGAGCCTCGACGCCTTCTCCCTAGAAACCGTGCGCATGTTCCACCGCGACGCCGCCACCGCGGGATACACCATCGACATCGATGACGCGGGCGCCTCCGTCCACCGAGAAACCCCGGAATGCACAATCCCATGAACAAGGTTCTGATCACCGGCGGCGCCGGCTACGTCGGCTCGGTTCTGACCCCGCAACTCCTCGCCGCCGGCCATCATGTGACCGTCTACGACGCGCTGTTCTTCGGGAACCATCTGGAGCCGCACCCACAACTGCGCGTGATCAAGGGCGACATCCGCGACACCAGCCGGCTGGAGGTGGCCTTCGCCGGCATGGACGCGGTCATCCACTTGGCCTGCATCTCCAACGACGCCAGCTTCGAGCTGGACGAGGCGCTCAGCACCTCAATCAACCTGGACTGCTTCGAACCGATGGTCGTCGCGGCCAAGCGGGCCGGCGTCCGGCGCTTCATCTACGCCTCCTCGGCATCGGTCTACGGCGTCAGCGACGCCCCGGAAGTCACCGAGGAGCACCCGTTGCTGCCCATCACCCTGTACAACCGCTACAAGGGCATGTGCGAACCGCTGCTCCTGAAGCACCAGTCCGCGGATTTCGTCTGCGTGGTGATCCGCCCGGCCACGGTGTGCGGCTACTCGCCCCGGCTGAGGCTCGATCTGTCGGTCAACATCCTGACCAACCACGCCGTCACCAACGGCCGGATCCGCGTGTTCGGCGGCGGGCAGAAACGCCCGAACCTGAACATTCTGGACATGTGCGACCTGTACCAGCTTCTTCTGCGGTTGCCGGACGAGCGGGTGGCCGGGGGTATCTTCAACGCCGGTTACCAGAATCAGAGCATCGGCGCCATCGCCGAGATCGTGCGATCGGTCGTCGCCCGGGAGTTTCGAGAAAAGGACATGGTCGACATCGTCACCGAACCAACCGACGACATCCGATCCTATCACATCAATTCCGATAAGATCGCCCGCGAGTTGGGTTTCACGCCCCACCACACCATCGAGGACGCGGTGCGCGGCCTGTGCCAGGCGTTTCGGGACGGTCGGATCCCGGACAGCATGACCGACGACCGCTACCACAACGTCCGCCGCATGAAAAACCTCCAGGCCCGCTGAAATGCCCGCTGACATGAAGGATTTGGCAATCGTCACCGGCGGGGCCGGGTTCATCGGCAGCCATGTCGTGGATACGCTGGTGGCCCACGGCATTCGCGTGCGCGTGATCGACAATCTTTCCGGCGGCCGGACCAGCAACTTGGCGCAGCACGACGGAAACCCCGATGTCGAGTTGTTGGAGCGCGACATCCGGACGCTCTCCCCGGAGACCAACCTCTTCGCGGGTGCCCGCCATGTCTATCATTTCGCGGGAATCGGCGACATCGTGCCGTCCATCGAGCGCCCGCTGGACTATATGGACGTCAACGTCCAAGGCACGGTCCGTGTGCTGGAATGCGCACGGGCGGCGGCGGTGGAAAAGGTCGTCTATGCCGCCTCGTCCTCCTGCTACGGGCTGGCGGAAGTGCCGACCCGCGAGGACCACCCCATCGCCCCGCAATATCCCTACGCCCTCAGCAAATGGATGGGGGAGCAGGCCTGCTTTCACTGGCACCGGGTCTACGGCCTGCCGGTGAACGCGATCCGCATTTTCAACGCCTACGGGCCGCGGGTGCGGACCACCGGTGCCTACGGCGCCGTGTTCGGCGTGTTCATGCGCCAGAAGCTGGCCGGGAAACCCTTCACCGTGGTCGGCGACGGAACCCAGAAGCGCGATTTCGTCTTCGTGACCGATGTCGCGGATGCCTTCCGCCGGGCCGCCGGCACGCCGCTGGCCGGACGCATCTGGAATCTCGGCGCCGGAAATCCGCAGCCGGTCAACCGGCTGGTGGCGCTGATCGGGGGGCCGGTGGTCCATGTGCCGGAGCGGCCGGGAGAACCCGCCTGCACCTGGGCCGATATCGGCTCCATCACCGCCGACCTCGGCTGGTCCCCCGCCATCCCCTTCGAGGAGGGCGTCGCCCGCATGCTGGCCGACATCGAGGTCTGGCGGGACGCTCCCCTTTGGGATCCCGACTCCATCGCCCAGGCCACCAGGACCTGGTTCGCCTACCTGCAAAAGGACTGACGGCATGTCCGTGTCACTTGCCGAGCGCTACGCCCACAAGATCAAATCGCGTGACGCCCTGTGCGCGGCCGTCGGGCCGTTTCCACGCGACCGCTCCGTAATCATGTGCCACGGCGTGTTCGACCTCGTGCATCCCGGCCATCTGCGGCACCTGCTCTACGCCAAGAGCAAGGCGGACATCCTCGTCGCCAGCCTGACCTGCGACGCCCACATCAACAAGGCGTCCAACCGTCCCTTCGTTCCCCAGCAGCTCCGGGCTCTGAACCTGGCGGCGCTGGAGATGGTCGACTACGTCATCATCGACGACAACCCGACACCGCTGGAGACGCTGCGGCTCCTCCAGCCCGACTTTTACGCCAAAGGATACGAGTACAACGCCGACGGCCTCAATCCCAAGACGGCGGATGAGCTTGCCGTCCTGCAAAGTTATGGCGGCGAACTCCTGTTCACTCCCGGTGACATCGTCTACTCCTCTTCCGCACTCATCGAAGCGGCGCCGCCCAATCTGGCCGTGGAAAAGCTGCTGCTGCTCATGGAGGCGGAGGGCATCGATTTCGACACGCTGCGCCGGACGCTCGACGCCTTCGCCGGCATCAAGGTGCATGTGGTCGGCGACACCATCGTGGACAGTCTGACCTACACCACCATGATCGGCGGCATGACCAAGACGCCCACCATGTCCGTCCGCCTCGACGGCCGGGAGGACTTCATCGGCGGGGCCGCCATCGTCGCCAAGCATCTGAAGACGGCCGGCGCCGAGGTCACCTTCACGACGGTGCTCGGCGACGACGCCCTGAAGGATTTCGTGCTTCGGGATCTCACCGAAGCCGGCGTGGAACTCCGCCCCGTCATCGACCGGGCGCGCCCCACCACGAACAAGAACGCCATCGTCTGCGGCGATTACCGCCTGCTCAAGCTCGACACGCTGGACAACCGCAGCATCTCCGAGTGGGTGCTGGCCCGGTTCGAGGAGCAGATCCGGAGCACCCCCGCTCAGGCCGTGGTATTCAGCGATTTCCGGCACGGCATCTTCAACCGGCTGACCATTCCCCGCCTGACCGGGAGCATCCCCGACGGGTGCTTCCGCGTCGCCGACAGCCAAGTCGCCAGCCGCTGGGGCAATGTCCTGGATTTCAGGGGCTTCGACATGCTCACCCCCAACGAACGGGAGGCGCGCTTCTCGCTCGCCGATCAGGACACCGGGGTCCGCCCGCTGGCCGCCCGCCTGTTCCGGGAGGCCGGTGCGGGGCTGATCATCCTGAAGCTCGGTGACCGCGGCCTTCTCACCTGCCGGTCCGGAAACGAGCTGGACGTGCGGTCGTTCTTCGTCGTCGACAGCTTCGCCGGCCCCATCGTCGACCCCGTCGGGGCGGGCGACGCCCTGCTCGCCTACGCCACCTTGAGCATGCGGGCCACAGGCTCCGCGATCGTCGCGTCGATCCTCGGTTCCGTCGCCGCTGCCCTCGAATGCGAAGCGAACGGTAACCTGCCGGTGACGCCGCAGGCCGTGCGATCGCGCATCGACGCCCTGGAGCAGCAGGCCCGGTACGGAGCATAAGCCATGCGCGTCGTGATCGTCGGGTTGGGAACACAAGGGGCCAAGCGTCTCCGGGTGGCCGGGAAAGCCGTGGTGGCGACCGTCGATCCCCATGTGGGCGAAGCGACGCACCGGCGGCTGGAGGATGTCCCGTCAGACCGCTTCGACGCCGCGCTGGTCTGCACGCCGGAAGCCGCGAAGGACGAGACGCTGGCCCGTCTGCTGGCCGACGGGAAGCATGTCCTGGTGGAAAAACCGCTTCTCCTGCCGCGCCCCCGGTTGCTCGCCCTGGAGTCCCTGGCCGCCAAATGCGGGGTGGTCTGCTACACCGCCTACAACCACCGATTCGAGCCGCACGCGATGCGCATGGCCGAAACGATCCGTTCGGGCCGGCTCGGCACCCTCTACAGTCTCCGCCTTTTCTATGGCAACGGAACCGCCCGCGACGTGAGGAATTCGCCCTGGCGCGACCAGGAGCCCGGCGTCCTGTCCGATTTGGGCTCCCACCTGCTCGACCTTCTGATCTTCTGGCTCGGCGCGGTGCCGGAGCCCCTCCGTCTGGTCGTGGCCAACCGGCACGAGAACCGCGCGCCGGACCATGTGGTGGCCTGCGGCGGCGGCCGTCCCTGGATCGAGATCGAGACGTCGCTCCTGTCCTGGCGGAACCATTTCTCCTGTGATGTCTACGGCGAGCGGGGCAGCGCCCATATCGAGGGCCTGTGCAAGTGGGGTCCTAGCACCTTCACCGTCCGCGACCGCGTCCTGCCCAGCGGCCGTCCGGCGGAGGAACAGCACACGCTGGTCCGGCCGGATCCGACCTGGGAGGCCGAATACGCGCATTTCACCACCCTGTGCGCTGGTGGCGGCCCAGGAAATCTGCGCAACGACATCGCCATCGCCGACGCCCTGCACCGCTTGGCGGACGCGGCCCGCACCCCCTCCAAGGAATCTTCGGCATGACGGCACCGGTCATTGGTTTCGTGGGTCTGACCCATCTCGGCATGGTGTCGAGTGCCGCCACCGCCGCCCGCGGTTTTCCGACGATCGTCTGGGACCCCGATGAGAATCGCGTGGAGGCGGTCCGCCAAAAGCGGCTGCCGGTCCTGGAGCCGGGACTCGACGCGCTGCTGGAGCGGGGTGAAGAACGCCTGTCGGTGACCGCCTGCGCCGGGGATCTTCGCCGTTGCAACATCGTCTACATCGCCACCGACGTGCCGACGGACGAAACCGGGGCGAGCGATCTGTCGGTGATCGAGGCGTGCGCCGATGCCGCCCTGCGCCAGCTGGGACCGGACGCCCTCCTGGTCGTGCTCTGCCAGGTGCCTCCCGGCTTCACCCGGCGCCTGCCGCTCCCGACGGAGCGGCTGTTCTATCAGGTGGAAACGCTCGTGTTCGGGCAGGCGGTCGCCCGCGCCCTGGAGCCCGAGCGCTTGATTCTCGGTTGCGCCGACCCCGGCGCTCCTCTCCCCGCCCCTCTGACGGCCTATCTGCAGGCCTTCGGCTGCCCCGTCCTGCCGATGCGTTACGAGAGCGCGGAACTCTGCAAGATCGCAATCAATGGCTTTCTTGCCGCCTCCATCTCCATGACCAACGCGCTCGCCGAACTGAGCGAACATCTGGGAGCCGACTGGGCGGAAATCGTTCCGGCGCTCCGCCTTGACCGGCGGATCGGTCCCTTCGCCTATCTGGCCCCCGGCTTGGGCATCGCCGGCGGAAACATCGAGCGTGACCTTGCGACGATGATCCGCCTGGGCCAAGGGTCCGGCAGCGACATTGGCCCCGTGGTTGCCTGCCTCGCCAACAGCCGCCACCGCCGGGACTGGGTCCAACGGGTTCTGGAACGCGCGTTGCCGCCCCCCGCCGACGGCTGGCGGATCGGCGTGCTGGGACTCGCCTACAAGGAAAACACTCGGTCAACGAAGAATTCGCCCGCCCTCGCTCTTCTGGACGGCCTGCCCAGCACCCGGGTCTGGGCTTACGACCCGGCGGTTCCCGACGACGCGGTCCATCACCCCGGCCTGCTGCGCGTCGGCTCCCCCCTTGAGGCGGCGCTGGACGTCGACGCGCTTGCGATCATGACCCCTTGGCCGGAGTTTCGCGAGCTGGTTCCGGCCCAGCTCGCGGAGGTTATGAGGGGCCGCCTGATCATCGATCCGTACCGGACACTCGACACGCAAGCCGTTCGCGAGGCGGGCCTGCGCTATCATACACTCGGCATGCCCCCGCTCGGCTGACTCGGCCGCGCCCTTGCAACGGCGACCCATCGATGCAGCTCCCTTCCTTGACCGTTCCCTATGTGGACATGGCCCGTGAGACGGCTCCCCTGCTGGACGAACTGCGGCATGCCGCAGACCGCGTCCTGCGGTCCGGCCTCTACATCCTGGGCGAAGAGGTCACCGCCTTCGAGGCGGAGTTCGCCGCCTATTGCGGGGCACGCCACGCTGTCGGCGTCGGCAACGGCACGGACGCCCTGACGCTGGCCCTGCGCGCCGTTGGGGTGAAGGCGGGAGACGACGTGCTCACAGCGGCGAACTCCTTCGCCGCCAGTGCGGCCTGCGCGGCGGCGCTCGGCGCGCGGCCCGTCTTCGCCGATGTCGGCGAGGATATGAATCTCGATCCACAACGCCTGTCCGACGCCATCACGCCGCGGACCAGGGCCATCGTTGCCGTCCACCTGACCGGCCGGCCGGCCGACATGGACGGGATTCTCGCCGTTGCCGACGCATCCGGAATCCCGGTGGTCGAGGACGCCGCCCAGGCGGCGGGCGCCATCTACAAAGGGCGCAGGGTCGGCACCTTCGGCAAGGCTGCGGCCTTCAGCCTGCATCCCAACAAGACGCTGGGAGCCTTTGGTGACGGCGGCATTCTGGTGACCGATGATTCCGACATCCATGCCTTCCTGTTGCGGGCTCGCAATCACGGGCTGGGGGAGGGCGGCTGCGCGTTCTGGAGCGTCAACAGCCGCCTCGACCCCCTACAGGCTGCCCTGCTGCGGGTGAAGCTGCCACATTTGGACGAATGGAACGCGCGGCGCCGGGACATCGCCCGGCTCTACCGCGAGGCCATCGCCGGCACGGTCACCACACCGACCGAGCACCCCCACGAGCAGCCGGTCTATCACACCTTCATCATCCGCTCCGACCACCGCGAGGCGCTTTCCCGGCATCTGGCCCGGTGCGGTGTCGAAACCCGCATCCACTATCCCGTACCATTGCACGCGCAGCCCGCCGCGTTGCGTGCCCCTGGGGCTGACGTCCCGCTGGGTGGGCTGCCCCTGACCGAACGCTTGGCACGGGAAATCCTCAGCCTGCCGATCTTCGTGACGATGACCCGCGGGGAGATCGACCACGTCATCGGCGCAATCCGGGAGTTCCGTCCTTGAACCCTCCAACCCCGCCGCGCGTCGGCGAGCGCCATGCGCTGATCACGGGCGCGAGTTCAGGCATCGGTGCCGCCGCCGCCCGCGCCCTGGCGGCCGATGGGTGGATCGTTCATGCCTGCGCCCGGCGCGAAGAGCGGTTGCGGGCCGTGGTCGGAGAAAACGGCTTCACCTACCGGTGCGACGTCGGCGATGCGGCCGATGTGGCGGCCATGGCCGCCGCGGTCGCGAGCCGGACGCCCGCGCTCGATGCACTGGTCACCGCCGCCGGCTCTTTTGGCGCCATCGGCGCCATCGGCACCGTCGATCCGGATGCTTGGCTGAACGGGTTGCGGGTGAATCTGTTTGGCACCTATCTGTGCGTCCATCATCTTCTGCCCCTTCTGAAAGCCGCATTGGATCCCCGCATCGTCAATTTCTCCGGCGGCGGCGCCTTCAACGCGGTTCCCAACTACAGCAGCTACGCGGTTTCCAAGGCGGGCGTCGTGCGCCTGACCGAAAATCTGGCTGCCGAGTTGGCTCATCTGGGGATCAGGGTCAACGCAATGGCGCCGGGATTTGTCGCCACGGAGATCCATGAGGCTACGCTGGCGGCCGGCGAGGATGCTGCGGGCGCGCTGTACGCTGAGACGCGCGCGAAAATGGAGCGTGGCGCCATACCCATGGAGATTCCGGTGGCGTGCCTGCGCTATCTGCTCTCGGACGCCTGCCGTCTGACCGGGAAGACGATCAGCGCCAGCTTCGACCCCTGGCGCTCTGGCCTTTTCGAAGCGCATGAGCAGGCGCTGAACGCCGGCGACCTTTACACCATGCGCCGCATGAACGCGGTCAACCTGCCGGGCGACGAAGTTGCCGCGGCGATCGTCAAGGCTCCTCGCGCCGGTTGATGCCGGGATCCGGCAGAGCCGCCGGCTCCAGAACCTGTCTGGTGGCGACACGTCCTTGGCGGCTTGCACCGTGAGCTGGGCGGCAACCTTGGCATTTGTCAGGTCGCATGGACTGGGCGGTCGACAAAGCGCATCATGCCGCAGCCACGTCCTTTTGGTAGCCATGTCCTTTTGAATGTCATCGTGCGCGTTCAGGTCGAAGCCATGGTCGGGGCGAGTCCGCTCATCCGCACGTCCCCGGCGCCTGCAGGCCGAGATCGGCCGCGACGCGCTCCCACCCCTCGGCGGATGTCGGGGCGGTCTTGCGCAGGACCCAGACCCCCGTGGTGTGCAGCGCATCGTCGCTCCGCACCACCAAATGCGGTTTGTCCGCGTCGGGCGTTCCGGAGAGGGCGAAGCGGTCCAGGGTCGCATCGCTCAGGCTCCCGTCGAAAACCCCGGTGGGCCGCAGCCCCGTATGCGTCGACAGGGCGTCTTGCAACGCCTGCGCCCTCTCCGGCACGACCATCCAGGCCGCCGCCCGCGCGCCGAGGGCGACTTCCGCCGAAAAGGCCAGCAGCCCCCCGTCCTCAAGGCGGGCGTCCGCCCACGCCAGCCACGCCAGCAAGCCGCCGCCGCCGCCTCGCGCGGCCGTCCCCTGCGGGAACAGCACGGCCCCCCACCGCGCGTCGCGAAGGGCGGGCGCGGCGCGCCCTTGCCCATGGACCGTCACGAAATCGGAATGGAACAGACGGCGCTTGCCGAGCCAAGCAGTCCGGTCGATTCCCGAATCCGGCAGTGCCGCCACGGCGTCCACATGGCCGGCGCGGTCGGCCAGGAACAACGGCAGGCCGTCCGGCGCGCGGCTGACCACGGCGACGCGCGCGTCGGCGACGTCACCCCCCAGTTCCGTCAGGGCGTAGAGCAGTTGCGTGTGCTCCCAGACCCCCCGGCTGCGCTTGAAGTAGTTGTAGGTCGAGGCGTGGTAGGAGAGCCCCTCGATGGTGTGCCGGTGGGCCAGGGCGAACCAGTCCGGGTCTTCCCAATCCTCCATCGCGGCGATCTTGCTGAACACCGGCTTGCCTTCCGGGCGGCGGGCTCTGGCGACCGCGGGCCGCAGTTCCGTCCGCAGTGCGGCAGAAAAGCGCCGGCGTCCGGCCGCCTCGCGGATCGCCGCCTTCCGTTCCTCGCCAAGGTCGAGTCCCGGCCAGTCCAGCGCCGCCAGCAGCGGCTCGCTGAACACGCGCGGGTCGATCGCGTCGAGGTCCGCGTCGCGCACGCGCGCCAGATCGCTCTCCACGATGGCTGTCTCGTAGCGGTCGATGCCGTGCCGGCGGCCGAGCGCCCGTCCCAAGGCGTCGCCCAACTCCGTCACGCCGCGCGGAAGGAAGACCGCCGGGCCGCCGGGCCGCACGAAGCCGTGCTGGACGCGGCAACTGAAGGGGATGCGGACGAACCGGATTTCGGCTTCCACGAAGATGCCGGCCCATGTGTTGATCGCGTTGATGGCGATGACCTTGCGCGGTGCCGCCCCGGCCCGCTGGCGCCGCCGCTCGCCTTCGCAGAGCCGCTGGAAGGCCCCCTTCAGCCGGCCGAGCGCGTCGCGCCGCTCCGGCGTGATCCGGGCGAACCACGGGTCCGGCTCCTCCGCCGGCAACAGATGGTCGTCCAGACCAAACTCGAACAGCAGGACGTCGGCGTCGCGGTCGATCCGCTCCAGCCCGGCGCACTCCTCGCGGTCCGGGTCGAGGTCATCGATCGCCCCGATGACATCCGTGCCGATGAGCAGCCGTCCCGTCCCCAGCCGCTGCCAAGCGGTGCGGACCAGATCCAGCATCCGGCGGTTTCCGCCGACATAGCCGAGGACGGACTCCCGTGGCAGGTTCACCAGATGGTTGACCGCATAGGGCAGCGCGTGCTCCGGCTCGTAGCGGAGCCGGAAGGGCGTCATGGGGTCGTTCGGCGCCTCGGTGTGATCGGCCTCCAGCCCCGGCAGGACCGCGTCCAGGGCCGGCACGTAGCGCGCGCCCGGCGGAGCCGTGCCGGGGAACTCCTCGATCGCCTCGCCCGCCAGCCCCCAACAGTCGGCCTGATCCGGCAGGTGAAGCTCCTCCACCCGGTCCACGTAGCGGATCGGGTCGTTCATCAGCGTGTCGTCGGCGTGCACCCGGGTCGCCTGCCGCCCGTGGCCGCAATGGAAGGCGAACAGCCGGTCGAGCAGCGACGACGTCTCTCCCCGCAGCCGGTTCAGCCGGATGCACAGGTTCATGTCGACGTTGGAGCCGACCAGCATCGCCTCGTTGCAGCCATCGATCGCGAGGTAGTCGTCGCGTAGGATGAGTTGGAAGTCACCGATGCCGTCGAAGCGCGTCACCGGTCCGGTCAGGACCACCTCGTTGATGTGGAGGCGCCGCCCCAGCTCGCCCAGGCGGGCGATGCTGCCGGCCGGATCGCGGCGGTCGAAGGTCTCCCACAGGCTTTCCGGCAGCTCGAAGCGCGGTGTCTGGTAAAAACCATCCGGCAGTTCCGCGACGATGCCCGACATGGACCGGGAGCGATTCCGCGGCATGAAGAGCATGTCGGGGTTGGTCGAGAGGATCCAGCGGTTGTCCGGGTTCATGCGCCGCACCGCGACGTTCCGGGCGACCGCCTCCAGCACCGGGTAAGGGGTCCGGGCGCGGAACCGCTCGTGATGCCGGGGCCGCACGCGCAGCACGCGCAGCCGGGACAGGCAACGGTCGGTCAGCGTGTCGCGAATGGCTTCGACCAGGGTCGGGTGATCGTCGGGGCTGTTGTAATCGACGAACAGGATCTCGTCGCCGGCATCCGTCAACTGCTCGGCGATGGCGTTCAGCCCGATGGCGGTGCGCTTGTGAAGGTTGTAGCCGTAATCGTCGTTGCGGCCGTACACCACCACCGAAAGCATCCGGGCAGCCCCTTGGTTTTTCGCGAACACCCGCCAGCGGCCTACCCCAGGCGGCGCGTTCTCTACAAGCTGTAAATTTCCGCGGGTGCCCGCTGCGCCATCTTGCGGCACCGATATGCCTTGACCGGCCGGGAACGGGTGGCCCAAGTTCGCCTTTTGCGATCGTCTTTCCCGTGCGGACCGCCATGACCTCAGCGTCCACCCTCGATCCCGATTGGCTCGCCCGTATCGACGCTGCCGACGTCATCTTCGTGGCCCAGGACGGCTTCAAGCTCGCCCCGGCCCGCGTGCGCTGCTACAGCTTCGCCAAGCTCGTCAATCAGCGCGGGCTGCGGGCGGAGGTATTGTCCTTCTTCGACCACCTCGGCGCGACGGAACAGGGCGGGCCGGTGGCCGGTCTCGCGGAGGAGGAAAAGCTCCGCCTGAACCTGCTCGCCTTCGAGGTGCTGTCCCGCAACCCGCGGGCGCTGCTCTACGTGCAGAAGGCCGGCTACCACGCGATCGCCTGCCTGCTGGCGGCCGCGCGCAACGGCAACCGGATCGTGCTGGACTACGACGACTACGATCTGGGCAGCCGGCCCTACTGGCGGATTGACCCCTGGTTGCCGGCGTTGCAGCCCGAACAGTTCCTGGCCCGTTTCGCCGCCCGGGCGGAAAGCTGCGTGGCGTCAAGTCGGCGCATCTTCGACCTGATCGCTCCCTTCAACCCGAACACCCACCTCGTCCACACGGTGGCGGACCGGGATCTGTTCAACCCCGACCGCCGCGGCGAACCGCGGCGGCGTTTCGGCGACGCCGTGAACATCCTGTGGTGCGGGGACGTGTGGGGCGACATCCCAATGAAGGATATCTTCTTCGGCGTCGACGCCTTCGCCCTGGTGCCGAGCCACATCCGCCGGAAGGCCAGGTTCCACATCATCGGCTTCGGCCGCGCCTGGGAGGAGTTGAAGCGGCGGTTGCGGCAGCGCTATCCGGACATGGACGATCTGGTCTTTCACGAGCACATCCCGCCGAGCGCGTTCGGGGCAGTGCTCGCCGAAATGGACATCGGCGTGCTGCCTTACGCGGACAACGCGTTCAACGCGTCGAAAAGCCCCACCAAGATGTTCGAATACATGCTGAGCAAGGTGGCCATCTGTTCCACCCCGGTGGGCGAGGCGGTGCATTGCCTGGAGGACGGCGCGTCCATTCTGCTGGGCGACGGGCTGGAGGACTTCTCCGCCCGTCTGGCGACGCTGATCGACGACGACGACCGGCGCCGCGCCGTGGCCGACGCCGCCTACGAGCGGGCGCTCGCCGACTACACACTGGACGCCATCGGCGACCGGCTGGTGGCCATCATCCGGCAGGCCATGGCGCCAGCCTCGGCCCATCAGGCCCTCGTCCCGCTGGGGGACTTCATGCGGCAGGCGCTCGGCCGCCGGCTGCCGGTGGCTCCGCGTGAGGTCGAACTCGCCCGAAGCGACCTGCAGGCCATCGCCGCCGCGCCCGATCTGGAGACCGTGGAGCCGCGCCGCTGGTCCGCGCCGCTGCTGGCTCTGCTCGACTGGCCCGGCACCGCGCCGGGCGAGGGCATGTCCGAGGAGCGCATCGCCCGGATCAGGGACGCCGCGCTCAGCCGCCGCAACGCCCGCGGTCTTCGCCCGCTTCTGCGCACCCCCGCCGCGCGACGGCCGCAGGGGCCGCCGCGCTTGGGCAAACTGGCGGCGTCGGAGGATTGGGAAGACCCGGCCTGGTTCGGCTGGGCGCAGCGCTTCAAGACGAACTGCGGCACCTTCCACGTCAACGAAGCCGACCACATCCCCGACTTCCAGCAGATCCGGGACGACGACCTCCTCAACCATGTCTACAGCTACTTCAAGCGCAGCCGGGGAACCTGGGAGCGCGTGCAGCTCCTGTACGGGCTGGACCGGCTCGGGCTGCTCGACGGCACGGCTCGGATTCTGGCCGCCAGCCCCGCGGTGGACGGCTTCTACCTAGCCCTGACGGAATGGACGGCCGGCGTGGACGTGGTGGACATCGGCCCCGGCGCGGACGCGCGGGCGGAGCGCGCGGCCTCGGGGGAGATGGACACCTGGCTGCTGAAGCCGCGCCTGTTCGCCCGCGACCGCATCGCCGTCCACCACGGATTGCCCGATTGCGGCGCCTTCGCGGAGCGGCGTTGGGACGCCGTGCTTCTTCTCCAGAACGCGATCTTCGCCCCCTCGGCCGCCGCCCTGCTGTCCTGGGCGGACGAGCGGCTGGCGCCCGGCGGCGTGCTGGCCTTTGTGGCCGACGTGAACCTCAACGGCGGAACGGATGCCGCCGGCCTGGCCCCCGGCCTCATCCCCGACGCCGCCGGGGGCGGCGGCCTTCCGGCCCTGCTCGCCCGCCACACGGGGCTGAAGGTTTTGGACGCCTTCGACGCCTCGCTGAGCGACGCGACGCTCGACCGTCTGGTGCGGACCGGGGCACCCAGCGCCGCGAACCCGCATCTCGTGACGTTCACCGGCGACACCCTGCACGCCTCGTCCGTCTGGTTCTGTCGCAAGACCGCCCCGACGCCGGCCAGCGGATGGTCCCACCTCGCCGCAGCGTTGCGCGGATGAGGCGAAGTCGTGAGCGGCCGAGCGATTGGCGCGGTCTTGCGATGTTAGGCTTTGTTGACCAGCCTCCTTCGATCATCCGTGACGGTTTCCAGACAAGGGTTTGGGCAAGGATTTGGCCCGCAACGCCATGAGCCATCACCGTATCGCCGCCGCGCAGCGGTGGAATGCCGAAGCGGCGCGCGCAGCTTTCTCCGACCGTGCAACCGCCCCGAAGTTGCCGGCTCTGACGTTTTGAGACGGCAGGATCGAGCCGCCGCCAGCCACTTCTCTGCTCCCCACGCGGGCGGAGGGTGTATAAGACAGCCCTTTCCCGCCTCGCTCTTCCAAAAGGAATCTTTTCCATCATGACCCACTCCCGCCGCATTTCGGTGATCGGACTCGGCTACGTCGGTCTGCCGGTGGCCGTCGCCTTCGGCCGGACGGGCGCGCCGGTGGTTGCCTTCGACATCGACGCGCGCCGCATCAAGGCGCTGCGGGAGGGGCACGACCACACGGGCGAGGTGGCGGACGCGGATCTGGCGGCGGCCCGGCTGCACCTGACCGACGATCCGGCGGATCTGGCGAAGGCCGATTTCCACATCGTCACCGTGCCGACCCCCATCGACGACGCCAAGCGCCCCGATCTGCGCCCGCTGCTGGCCGCCAGCCGCACCGTCGGGCGGCATCTGAAGCGCGGCGACGTGGTGGTCTACGAGTCCACCGTCTATCCCGGCGCCACCGAAATGGACTGCGTGCCGGTGCTGGAGGCTGAATCGGGCCTAACCTATGGGCGGGACTTCACCGTCGGCTACTCGCCGGAACGCATCAACCCCGGCGACCGGGAGCACCGCTTCGAGACGATCACCAAGGTGGTTTCCGGCTCCGACCCGGCGACGCGGGCGCTGGTCGCCGCGGTCTACGGCAGCGTGGTCAGGGCCGGGGTGCACGAGGCCGCCTCCATCGCCGTGGCGGAGGCCGCCAAGGTGATCGAGAACACCCAGCGCGACGTCAACATCGCGCTGATGAACGAGCTGGCGGTGATCTTCCACCGGCTGGGCATCGACACCCGGGACGTGCTGGCCGCCGCCGGCACCAAATGGAACTTCCTCAAGTTCCAGCCAGGCCTCGTCGGCGGCCACTGCATCGGCGTGGACCCCTATTATCTGACCCACCGGGCGGAGCAGCTCGGCCACAACCCGGAAGTCATCCTGGCGGGCCGGCGCATCAACGACACCATGGGCCAGTATGTGGCGCAGGAGACGGTGAAGCGGCTTCTGCGTCGGAGGACCGGGCCGGCTAGGCCGCTGCGGGTGACGGTGCTGGGCCTGACGTTCAAGGAGGACGTGCCCGATATCCGCAACACCCGCGTGGTGGACATCGTGGCGGAGCTGGCGAGCTTTGGGGTGGAGGTCGCGCTTCACGATCCACTGGCTTCGGCGGAAGAGGTGGCCCACGAGTACGGCCTGACCCTGACCGCGCGGGACGCCCTGCCGCCCGCCGATGCGGTGGTGCTAGCCGTTCCCCACGCCGTCTACCGGGAGGAAGGCTGGGAACTGGCGACCGGCCTGCTGAAGGACCGGCGTGGCCTCGTTATGGACATAAAGAGCCTGCTCGACCGCGGCGGTGTGCCGGATGGCGTGGAACTGTGGCGGCTGTAACCGCGGCCCACCGCAGAAGACTTTTCGGGCCAACCCCACCGCGTGGCGACCCGTTACGACAAGCTCGAGGCCCACTATCTCGCCTTCGTCGAGATCGCCTCGACTCTAGTCTGGTTGCGCAGTTTTGGCGACAGTAATTATTAAATTAAATCGCGATCTTTCGTTTCATTATCCCTTTTACGGTATAATCTCATTAATGATATGGTAGGAGACCCCCATAATAATTGCTATTAAAATAGCCATTTTCCACCCATGTGAGTTTACAGACTTCGCTAAATCCGACGAGACAGACCGAATTTCATTTATGACATTAGATGGTGCATGTCGGGATTCATCGGTGGCATTGGCTTCCAATAGGTCAGTGCGCTTGTTACGATGGCGATTAACCACATCATTCTCCTGTTCAAGAGCAGATAGACGAATATCTGTGACTTCGCCTAATTTTTGGGAGTGCCTGCCTGGGATCGTGCAATCCTCCGCCCGCCGCTCCGAGCGCCTCGTCGACATTCAGAGCCATATTGCGCTCGCCCTGGGCGGCTCGTCCAGCGCCTCGCTATCCCGGTCTCCGCCGACACCCTCCTGCGGCTCTCTACCAAGGCGCCGCGCGTCGACGCCCCGGCGCCTCGGGTGCTGGGGAGTGGACGAGTGGGCGTGGCGCAAGGGCCATCGCTACGGGACCATCCTGGTCGACCTCGAGCGTGGCGACGTGGTGGACCTGCTGCCGGATCGGGACGCCTCCAGTTTCGCCGCATGGCTGCGCGCGCCCCCTGGGGTGGAGGTGATTGTTCGCGATCGGGCCGACGTGTGCCGAAGGCGCCCGCCAGGGCGCGGCGAGTGCGGTCCATGTCGCCGACCGCGGACATCTCCTGCGCAATCTTAGTGATGCCGTGTGCTCGGCGGTCGGCGGGCACCACGCTGCCGTCCGACGCGCCGCGACTGATTGCGCATCGGCAGGCGCAGCTCCGGCGCTGCCCGCCGCACCCGTTCCGCCAGCCACTCCGCATGGGGGCCAGTTTCCGCGCCACCGGCGGCCGCGCCTTGTAACCGGGCGCTGCGCCCCGGGCGTACCGCCGAACCGTGTTCCGCGATACGCCCAGTTCACGAGCAATCTCCCGGATGCTCTTGCCCTGCTTCAACATGACCCGGATCGTGCCCCGAGGCGTGGTGTCTGAGGGGGCGTAGGTGCTGTTCGGCGAGTTGAAGCCGCCGGTCTACTCCACTGCAATCGGCAGCGGGTCAGCGGTGTGAGGGTGGCACAGCTCGGTCAGGCTTTCCATGGTCATGTAGCGCCGGCACACCGCCCACTCGTCGTGTTGCTCCAGCAGCAAGGCGCCAACCAGCCTGCGAACCGCCCCCTCGCCAGGGAAGATACCAACGACGTTGGTGCGCCGCTTGATCTCGCCATTCAGGCGTTCCAGAGGGTTCGTGCTGTGCAGCTTGGTGCGCAGATCCTTCGGGTAGGCCATGTAGGCCAGCACGTCGAACTCCGCCTCGTCCATCAGCGCCGCCAGCTTGGAAAAGCGCGGCCGCAGGCTGTCGGCGACCCGGCGCCACTGCTCGTGCGCCGCCTCGGCGGTCTCCTGGGCAAAGGCGGTGCGGATGGTGGCGGCGACCATCGTCTGGTGCGCCTTGCCGACGCAGGCCAAGAGATTCCGCATGCAATGAACTCGACAGCGCTGGAGGGTCACGCCCAGCACCTTGGAGGCGGCGGCCTTCAGCCCGAGATGCGCGTCGGCGATCATCAGCTTCACACCCCGCAGCCCCCGGCGGGTGAGCGAGCGCAGGAAGTCGCTCCAGAAGGTCTCCGCCTCCGACAGCCCAAGGCCGAGCCCCAGCACCTCGCGCCGGCCGTCGGTGTTGACGCCGATCGCCAGTATGGCGGCGAGCGAGACGATGCGGCCGTCCTGGCGCACCTTCACATACGTCGCGTCCAGCCACACGAACGGCCAGTCGCCCTCCAGCGGGCGGGTCAGGAAGGCGTGGACCCGCTCGTCGATCTCCTCGCACAGGCGGCTGACCTGGCTCTTGGAGATACCGGTCATGCCCATCGCCTTGACCAAGTCATCGACGTTGCGCGTGGAGATGCCCTGCACGTACGCCTCCTGGATCACGGCGATCAGCGCCTTCTCCGCTGTGCGCCGCGGCTCCAGGAAAGCCGGGAAGTAGGAGCCGCGTCGCAGCTTGGGGATGCGCAGATCGATGGCGCCGGCGCGGGTCTCCCAGGTTCGCTCGCGGTAGCCGTTGCGCTTGGTCAACCGCTCGTCCGAGCGCTCGCCGTAACCGGCGCCGGTCAACGCCTCGACCTCCAACTCCATCAGGCGCTGAGCGGCGAAGCCGACCATCTCGCGCAGGAAGTCGGCGTCGGCGCTCTTTCCAATCAGTTCGTGAAGAGCGATCCTGTCCCCGGTCATCGTGTCACTCCGTCTCGGTTGATGGTCGTCAAGCAACCTCAACTTAGCCGAAGAGCACGGTGACCGCCCGCTCCCGGACGGCTGGCCCGCCTGCGCCAGCTATGGGGAGCGCTCCGGCGGGCCAGCCTCACGTCTCAGACACCACTCGGCGGGACACGGCC
>NZ_JBFUHT010000040.1:0-46918 GCF_056402275.1 Azospirillum sp. P4_B5 | reverse complement strand
GTCGGCTGGCTGCCGGCGCTGTAGGCGCGGAAACGGCCGCGGCCCTCGCGGTTGAGCAGGCATTCGGCCATGACGCTGCGGGCGCTGTTGTGGGTGCACAGGAACAGGACGTTGTAGACGCGGTCGGTCATCGCGGGATCGCCTTTTCCGGGCCGCGGGATGCGGCAGGATCGGTTCGGTCAGGCGCCGGGCCGCAGCCCGCCGGGCCGCAGGTCCCCGCCTGGACAAGGTCGGTGGAGCAGAGTTCGGGGCGCCCCTGGCAGCAATCCTCCATCAGGAAGGCGATCAGTTGCCGGGTGCCCTCGTAGTCGGAGGCGTAGAAGATTTGCCGCTGGACCCGCCAGGAGCGTAGCAACCCGGCACGCTCCAGCGTCGCCAGATGGTGCGACAGGGTTGATCCGGGCACGCCCACCTGCTGGGCAATCTCGCCGGCGGTCAGCCCGTTCGGTCCGGCCTGGATGAGCAGGCGGAACACGGCCAGGCGGGTGTCCTGAGCGAGCGCGGCAAAGGCCTCGATGGCGTTCTTCGGTTCCATATTTCTACCCTAGTCGAATAATGAATATGTGGCAAGCGCCTTGCCCGGTCCCTGCCACGCGCATGCGGCGTCGGACTGACCGTCTGCGCCATTGCCGCGCCCCGCAGCCGCCGGTAGATCGACAATTCGATGGATCGACTATAAACGAAAAAACCCACACGCCTTGCTGCGCGCGATGGGCTCCCTTCTCAACCATGGGACGTCGACATGCGGAACGATGAGGAAGCGGGGGCGGACGCCGACGCTCCACGGACGCGGTGGGCGGTTCTAGGAACCTTGGGCGCCACGCGCTTGGCGCCGACGGCATGAGCTTCAAGAACACCGAGTATCCCAACAGCCTGTGACGCCCAAACGCTGGAGCGGGGGCGGGATGGACAAGCGCTCCGCCCCCGCTCCACAGCTCCGCCCATCCAGGGAGGACGATGAAGAGTCCGAGACGAGCGGAGCGCCTTCGTTTCTTGATTTTAATGATGACTGGGTTGCTGAACGCCTTGCCGAGGGTGTAAATAATGGCAGTACACCAAAGGCGTGTGATATCTGATGCATCTGGCGGAACTCCACCTGGAGAATTTTCGGCTCTTTGCGCGTTTGGCGATCACACTGCGCCCCGGGCTGAACGTCCTCGTGGGTGAGAACGACGCAGGAAAGTCGGCGATCATCGATGCGGTCCGTTTGGTTGTTGGCGCCGCCGGACACGACACCGCACGGATCGATGCGGATCGTGATTTCCACTGGAGGAATGATCAGCTGGAGCCGGAAGCGCGGCTGTCGATCACCTGCAAGTTCGCCGGCATCTCCGAAGCCGACGCCTCCGGCTTTATCGAGCATCTCACTTACGAAGGCGCTCCCGAAGCACCGCAGGCGCCTGTTCTATACCTGACGCTGGTGGCACACCGTCCCACGAGAGCGGGCTCGGTCAAGGTCAAGCACGGCTCTCGCTGGCGGGTCTCGGTGGAGTTGCGGTCTGGAAAGGGTGGTCAGGGGCCCTGGTTCGAAGGACCCGCCCGAGCGCTTCTGGAAGCCACCTATCTAAAGCCTCTGCGTGATGCCGAACGTGAGTTGTCCTCCGGGCGGAACTCGCGTCTATCGCAGATTCTTCGTCACACGCTTGCCATTGCAGCGGAGGATGACGAGGCGTTCGACGTCGATGCCTTCGTCAACGCCCTCGGTTCGGGAGACTCGAACGTGTCGCTTCCGCAGACGCTGTTGCGGCGCGGTGAACTGGCCGATCATTTGATCGAAACCCACTCCGGGGTGAGCAAGGCGCGCGCCCGTCTGAACGAGGATTTTCTGCACCATCTCGCCTTGGGCTCCGATCGGATGTCCAGCCACATCGGCGTTGCATGCGGCGCCGATGAGATGCGGCTGCGGTTGTTGCTGGAGAAGTTGGAATTGCTGCTGCTTCCGAGTGCGCCGCCAGCCGCTGACACCGAGTCGTCGGGCGCGGCGACGGCACGCCGCCCCCGTCTGCTTCCGCGTGGGCTCGGCTATCAGAACCTGCTGTTCATGGCCTGTGAGCTGTTGCTTTTGGGACAGGACGAGGAAAAGATGCCGCTTCTCCTCATCGAGGAGCCGGAGGCGCATCTGCATCCCCAACTTCAGCTTCGCCTCATTGATTTTCTGCTCAGCCGCACCGAGCCAGGTCTTCGCTCCGCCGCCGGGGTGCGGAAGGAGGAACCGGCAGCAGATCCGGAACCGACGGACAGCGACCGGAACATCGGGAAGGTGGCGCCGTCGGGAACTGGCAATGGCGCGGCACGGCCAGACACCCGGTCGGAGCGCCCGGTGCAGGTGCTGATGTCCACCCACAGCCCGGTCCTTGCGTCGAAACTGCCGCTTGGTAGCCTGATCGTTCTCGCGGGTGGTCAAGGCTTCTCCTTGGCGGAAGGCCGGACCCGGCTGGACGCTGGAGACTACCGGTTCCTGCAACGTTTTCTGGACGCGACCAAGGCCAACCTGTTCTTCGCGCGCGGCGTCATTATCGTCGAAGGGTCGGCGGAGGCGTTGCTGTTGCCGACCATTGCGTCCCTGCTCGGCATCGATCTGGCCAAGCATGGAGTGTCGATCGTCAATGTCGGCGGAACCGGTTTGCACCGCTACGCCCGCATTCTTATGCGCAGTGATGACGCTCCAGGCCCCTGTCCCGTTGCCTGCGTGACCGATCGTGACGTGCTGCCGGATTGCGCGCGAGACATCCTCAACCTGAAGCCTGGAAGCCGGCAGAAGACAGAATCCCAGATCGATGCCGAAGCGTGGATGAAGACGAAGGTCAAAGCGGATGGGCAACGCGTGAAGACGTTCGTTTCGGATCACTGGACCTTGGAATACGATCTGGCGCGCGCCGGGTTGGAGCGCGAAGTCTTCATCGCCGGGCGTATGGCGGCACACGACAATGAGCTCGACGGACCGGGCGACATGGCTGGAGCGGCGTGGACAGTACGGGAAGCCGAGGCCGAACAAGCCTATAAGCGCTTGCAGGAAGGCTGCCCCGACCCGATCGAGCGGGCGGTACACGTCTACAAGGTGGTGGCGGCCGGTTCGAAGGCGGCGGCGGCTCAAATCCTAGCCCGTATACTGGAGGAGCGCTACGGCACGGCCGCCGAACGGCTGGTTTTCGCCGGCAAGGTGCCGCGCTACCTGAGCGAGGCCTTGCGGCATGCCACGGCCACCGACCAACCGATGCCCGTTGCCAGAGCCGAGGCGCTCGCCGACGAATGAGCGAGGCCTTTTCGCTGCCCGTCATTGATGACGCCGATATTTTCTGGATTGAAGAGGCGTTGGGATTGCGCTTCGAGGGCGAACGCCGGGATGTTCTGCGGGCCTTGGACTCCGGCGATGTCGAAGCCTGCCCAGGGAGCGGCAAGACGACGCTCCTGGTTGCCAAACTAGCCATTCTGGCGCGCAAATGGACGGCGCGGAGTCGTGGCATCTGCGTGCTCTCCTACACGACCGTCGCCCGCGATGAACTGGAAAAGGGGGTGCAGCGGGTACCGGAGGCGGCACGCCTGCTGGCCTATCCGCATTATGTCGGGACCATACACGGGTTCGTGAACAGCTTCCTGGCCTTGCCCTTCCTGCGGTCGTACCGTACAGGGCCGATTGGAGTTCGCTTCATCGACGATGACCGGTGTCGGGCCATCGCGCACCGGATCATTTGGGAGGATGATGGGTTCGAACCGATTAGAAATTTCGCCCGCATCCGCGCCCAGAATTCATCGCGGAAAGCCACGGCCGGCGCTCCGAAGAAGACCGTCACGGAAGTCCTATCTGAACTGTGCGATACACTGGAGTACCGAGGGGCTGATTTAGGTCTGGACCTGTCGTCCTTCCAATTGAAGGATCCGGAGCAGGCTACCTACAAATCCATGATTAAACTTCGGCGCCGCCTCCGCCAACTCGGGTGTTTCTTCCATAACGACATGTTCGCGTTCGGGGAACGGCTGATTGCCGAGGTGCCTCAGTACCCCGCTCTGATACGGCACCGCTTCCCCTGTGTTTTCATGGATGAGATGCAGGACACCCGCCCTTTGCATGCCGCCATGCTGTCACGGCTTTTCCCCAAGGACGCCTGTGCGCTGCGGCAGCGCTTTGGCGACAGCGATCAGGCCATATATGACGGAGACCGCGGCGAGCCCGAAGCCGTTCCGGTGGATGCCTTTCCGGACGCGCAGGCGCGCAGCCTGCCGCGCAGCAACCGGTTCGGGGGCTGGATCGCCGCGCGGGCGTCCGCCGTGGCGCCGAGCCGGCGTGAGATGGAAGGCGATGCCTTGCATCGCTGGGGGGCCTTGAAAGGCGAACCGACCGGCAGCCGTGGCCACACCATTTTCCTCTTCGGCCCCGAGGCCATGCATGAACGTCCGCTGCAAGCCTTCGGCGCGCTGCTGTGCCGAGAGTTCGACGGCGATACCCTTCGCCATGGGGTGTTCACGGCCATCGGGCGGGTTCACGCCCCTCCAGGTCAGCGCGCACGTAAGGCGGATCAGTTGCCACACTCCGTCCGTGACTATTGGAACCGGTACGAGCCAGAAGCCTCCCGCCGCACGGCGCGGCCGCGTGTTCTTGCCGATTACCTATGTCTGGCTCACCACCGACGAACCGAAAGCGGCGAACTGGGGCCAGCCATTACGGAACTGGCACTGGGTTTAATCCATCTGCTGGAAGCGTGCGGAGCGCCCGATTTCGGAACGCGCCACAACCCGCTTCGTCAACTTCGTGCGTATGCGTCCGAACGGCCGGCCTTGTGGCAGGCGCTGCAGAAATGGCTTTGGGACTGCGCGACCATGAGCACGCCTCCCAATCCAGCCGCTTGGCCTGTCATCAGAGTCGCGACGGAAGCGCTCCTTAAAAGCCACCAGGAAGGAGGATGGCATGGTTCGCGCCAAATGGAACCGATCGATGCGTTTTTAGCGTGGCCCGAGGAAGCGATTGTCCGGCCGCCCGAACAGCCTCCCCGCCACCTCTATGTCCACCAGGGCGAGGACGGGAGGTCGGTGAACATCCGGCTCGGCTCGATCCACAGCGTTAAAGGGCAAACCCACACCGCCACCCTGATCCTCGACACGTTTTTTTACTCTTGCCACATTGGACGACATTTTCGGCTGCTGGCTGGCCGTAAGAGCCCCATGGCCCTAGATGCACAGCGATTGCTTTACGTTGCCATGACACGGCCAAGCCATTTGCTGTGCGTGGCGTTGAGAGCCAATCATCTCGGTGAGGGCAAAGCCGCGCTTGGTTGGGAGCGTCGCCTGCAAGACGTTGGTTGGCGGATTGAGCGCGTTGCTCCTTAACCGTACCCCTCTCAGCCCGACGCCCGGTTGGTCCACTCAATTCGATGGTTCTGGAAACTGCGATGCTGGTGGCCCATCTTGTCCCCGAAAGCGGCGCGTGTCCCAGGCCGCCGCATGGAACGAGATGGCCCCGATGACCTCGCTGGATGTGACCACCGCCGCCCGTTGCTTCGCCGAGTTGGGCCATCCAACCCGGTTGGCGATTTACCAGCGTCTGGTGCAGGCCGGCGAAGGCGGCATGACGGTGGGCGCCATCGGCGAGGAGCTGGGCGTGCCGGCCTCCACCCTGTCGCATCACCTCAAGCAGCTGATGATCGTCGGGCTGATCGAGCAGGTGCGCGAGGGCCGCATCCTGCATTGCCGTCCGCTCTACCCGCAGATGGACGGCTTGGTCCGCTTCCTCACCGAGCAGTGCTGCGCCCGCCCGATGGCGCCCCGGGCGGCCGAGGCGGAGGCCGACGCCCAGACCTGCTGCTGACGGTCAGCGTGGCAGACGGCTTGCGGCGAAGCCGAAGCGTCCCACCACCACGAGCGAGGCGGTGATCGTCGCGGTCATCACCGGGCCGTAAGAGCCGTTCCATTGCCACAGCATGGCGGCCAGCGTCGGCGCGACGGCCTTGAGCAGCGCCGTCGGCACCGTCAGCATGCCATTGACCACGCCATAGGCCGAGCGGGTCAGCATGTCCGGCACCGCCGCGCCGCGCACGATGGTCATGATGCCGTTGGCGCCGCCGTAGAGCGGCGCGAAGGCGAAGCCGGGTTCGTAGAGCGTCATCGACTGGGCGAGTCCAAGGCCGATGAAGACCAGCACGAGCGGACAGCCGCCGGGAAGCGCCGACCAAGCCCACAGCAGGACGCCGGCCAGCAGCGAGCCCGCCGTCATCACCGCCCGCCCATGGCCGCGGTCGATGGCGCTGCCGACCGGGATGGCGGTCAGGCCGGAGCAACCCAGCGCCAGCGACGCCAGCAGGTAGACCTCGGCCTTGCTCCAGCCGAGTTCGGCCGCCATCGGTTCGGCGAGCAGCGGGAAGCTGTAGATCAGGGAGCCCCAGGAGACGATCTGCGCGGCGCCGAGGCCGGCGATGAAGGCTTGTGGCGAGCGCAGCGCCCGGACCGGCGCCTGCCCGTTGGACAGCGTGCCTCTCACGGCGCGCCCGGCCTGCAGCAGCCACCCGCCTGGACGGAAGCGGCGAGCACGGGCTCGGGCGCGCCGCAGCAGCCGGCGTCCTCCGGGACGCCCGCGGCGCTGGGAAGGTCGCTGCTGCACACCCCGGTTTCCGGCAGGTCGAGATGCACCGCGTGGGCGGCGTCGAGATCGCCGGCGAGGAAGGCGGCGATCGAGCGCACCTGCTCGTAGCCGGTCGCCATCAGGAAGGTCGGGGCGCGGCCGTAGCTCTTGACGCCGACGGTGTAGAAGCCCGGCTCGGGGTGCGTCAGCTCGCGCACGCCGTGCGGCCGCACCGTGCCGCAGCTGTGCAGATTGGGGTCGATCAGCGGGCCCAGGGCGTCGGCGCATTCCAGCCAGGGATCAAGGCGGAGGCGCAACTCGCGCAGAGGCGCGAGGTCGGGCCGCTGGCCGGCGGCCACGATGACCTCGTCGATCCCCGCGATGCGGCGCCCACCGCCGTCCTCGACGGCGAGGCGGCCGTCCTCCGCCACCACCGCGGCGGCGCGGAAGCCGGTGACCAGCGCGATGGCGCCGCCTTCCTGCCGCTGGCGCAGCGCCGTGCCCAGGGCGCCCCGCGCGCGCAGCGCGTCGGCGTCGCCACCGCCGAACACCCGCCGCAGGTCGTCGCTGCCGCGCACCGCCCAGACCACCTCGGTGCCCGGCTCTCCCTCGGCCAGCGTCGCGAGATCGAGCAGCGCGTTGGCGGCCGAGTGGCCAGAGCCGATGACGAGAACTCGCTTGCCGGCGTAGCGGGCACGCGCCGCTCCCAGCACGTCGGGGATGCCGTAGGCGATGTGGGCGGCGTTGGCCGTCTCGCCAAGCGCCGGCAGGCCGTTGGCGCCCATCGGGTTGGGCGTGCTCCAGGTTCCCGAGGCGTCGAGAACCGCGCTCGCCAGCAACTCCGTGTCGCCCGCCGGGGTCGAAACCCGCAGGACGAAGGGGGCCGCGGCACGGCCGGCGGTCTTGACCTTGTCGACACTCTGGCGGCTGATCGCCGTCACCCGGTGGATCAGGCGCAGGCGGGCGGCGATCGACGGCAGGGCGGCCAGTGGACGCAGGTAGCGGTCGACCAACTCGCCGCCGGTCGGCAGGGCGTCGGGCGGCGGCGCCTGCCAGCCGCTGGCCTCCAGCAGGGCGCGGGCTACGTGGTCGACGTTGTAGCGCCACGGAGAGAAGAGCTGGACCTGGGCCCAGTCGCGGACATGGGCGGCGATGTCAGGGGCCGCCTCCAGAACCAGCGGCTCGAGGCCGCGGTCGAGGAGGTGGGCGGCGGCGGCCAAGCCGACCGGCCCGGCGCCGATCACGATGATGGGAAGGGACGTCATCTCCGGACCTCCAGGCAAGGGAGTGAGATTGCGCGGACCGGCGCACTCGGCGATTATAATTCTATGAAACCAGAAATATCGTACCTTCTCGGTCGGGTCAAAGGATAGTTCCAACTTCATCGAAATGTCTGAACGAGAGACAGCGCCGTTCGATGAGTCGATGGGGGCCTGCTGCGCTCCCCGCCTGTAGCGCGTGGCCCGGGGCCAGTCCCTTCCCCGGATCATCAGGGTGCGACTGCGTCGTGCCTAAGGGTCTTGGGTGTGGAAGTCTGGACACGGCCCATGCGGAATGGGTGCTGGTGCAGGACCCTGCTCCATCTTTAGCTGTTCTAACTGGTAGCTGGCCTCCTTCATCATGCGAAACCACGCTTGCCGCCGGGACTTTGGGTCCGTCCGTTGGGCTCGGGAAGGACACTCCATGGCGATGGCGGCACGCGCCGCTGCCAAAAACAGGTTAGGGGAAAGAAGACGGGAGGATGGCTCAGGCGCCGGTGGGCGCGGCGCATCGTGGTCTGGCAGATTTTGTGCGGGAGCTTTTGCTGTGATCACATAGGGCGGCACCCTGTCGGCGACCGGCTGGTCATTGTCCGTGTTCGGCGCATGACGAAGCGCCAGCAACTCGTCCACCGTCAGCAGGTCATGATCACGGAGCCTGTGGAACTTGAGCAGGAGGAGATGGTGATCAAGAGGTGAGCCTTCCGTAATGGGAACGAACACATCGTCGTCTTGGTGGCGTTCCGCCACTCCATGGCGCTCATCCTCCGCGTCGTGCATGGCTGTGAAAGCCGCTTCGAAGCGCTCGGCAAGGGGCGGTGCCCAGGCCTTCGACTGATTGAGGAGAGCGGCGTGCGTCTCCGGGGCTGCGGCACACAGCAGTTGCGCGAGCGGGTCTGCGAGGCAATAGACGCGCCAATCCTCCCGCGAGGGAGACCATCGCCGCAGGGAAATCAGCCGCTCGGCACCGCTGAGCATCGTGTAGACCGCCACCAGAAGGTCGAAGCGCTCCGGACCAGCAAGTGTGCCGAAGTCGGAGAGGAGGTTTGTCGGAACCCAACCAGGGGTCACGACACGAAAGTTTCGACTTTGCGCATTTGGGGACACTTGTCCTGTCATGCGCGGGTCCAAAAGGCTGGCTCATCGGTGATGAAGGCGAGGGCCTCGTTCAGTTCGAAGACGGCACCGAAGGCTCCAACCGGCCCCCAGACGTCTCGCCGCCACCACAGGATTTCCACCCGCTCGCCACCGCGGCAAGGCCGCAGGCGAGCGACCGGTACTCCGGTCCGGGCGCTGAACAGGGAGTAGCCGTGGTTCACACGGCGGGCCACGATGCCGCCACGCGGCCATGGGTGAGCGGCGATCCGCTCCAGGACGGGGTCATGCACGGGCATCGCGATACCGTCTGCGAAAGGCTGTCGGCTGGTCAACGCCCGACCACACCACAGGTGCCCCATGGCACATCCCTCTGTCTCTCTTCCCCGTACCTTCGTCGCTTGGTTGTGGCCCTATCTGGATGCCTTCTCGGGACGCACCCGCTCCACGGCGGCGCTCGCCGTCGATGCGGTGCTGACGGTCGGTCCGCGCACCGTCAGCAACCTGCTGCGCACCCTCGGCCTGGCCGGCGAACCCGGCTTCGCCGCCTTTCACCGCGTGCGCCCGGCGAGCCGCGGCAGCATCATCTCGCCCCGTGAGCCTGGTCGAGCGGAGGGCCGAGCGGTTGCCCTTCCCGGAGGACAGCTTCGACACGGTGGTGGTGACGTGGTCGCTGTGCAGCATCCCCGATCCGATCGCCGCGCTGCGCGAGGCGGGCAGTTGCGCTTCGCCGAGTACGGGCTGGCGCCCGCGATCCCAGCGTCCGGTGGTGGCAGCATCGCCTGACGCCGTTGTGGATGAGGTGCGCCGGAGGTTGCCACCTGGACCGGAAGATGGACGACCTGGTCCGGGCCTCCGGCTTCGGCCTGTCCGACCTGAAGGCGGGCTACCTGCCCGGCATCAAGCTCCTGGCCTTCATGTACGAAGGGACCGCCATCCGTTGACGGCCATGCCGTTCAGCTTCGGGATCGCAAATACTTGACCAGTGCCGCAATGCCGAGGACGACGAGCACGAGGATCAGGACCCAGAGGAGTCCCATTCCACCCATCATCCCGCTCATGCCGTTCATCATCGTAGGCTCTCCTTGGGTTTTCGTGGATCACCGTCCGCGAGGCAGCGTGCCGCCAACCGGGCACGAGCGCTGCTTCCGCCATCGCGGCGTAGCAGGCCACGGGCCAGTGCCTCCTCCCATCGGCACACCTTGACGCTCCCCGGGGACGAGTTCACATTGCCGTGACTTGCCGGAAGGCACCGACATACAACAACCTGGAAAAGGTAAACCGGCGCTGCACCTGCCTTGGGAGCGGCGTAGTTGCACTGGATAGAGATGGCACTCTTCGGCACGTTGGCTTCACACGGATGCAGACGGCTCGCCGGATGGCGGGGCCGGACGCTGTGGGTCGCCTGGGTTGCCGCGGTCGCCTTCGTCCTGTTCCAGATCTCCGTCACCCTGATGCCAATGCCCGCCGCGGCCGCGCCGACGGTGGCCCCTAGCGACCCCTGCCAGTCCATGATGATGAACGGCGCCCCGATGGACATGGGCGGCGACCAAGCTCCGGCCCCGGACGCCGATCACGGCATGAACGCGACCTGCCCGCTGATGAAGGTCGGTGGGTGCTTCGCCATTTGCGCCACTGTCCTGCCGTCGCCGCCCGCCGTTCCGGCCACCGAGCGAACCACGTTGACGCTCCAACTCATCGAGATCCAAGGGGCGCCCCTCATCGTCTCCCCACCGCAGCGCCCCCCAAGACGCACCTGACGCCACAGTTGTGACCCGGCATCCATAGCCGGACCGCATCCGCATGCGCGTCCAGGCTTCCGCTGCGCACCCGCGCGGCGGTGGATGCCATGGCCATCCATCGTCCAGGTGTCCAATGAAACCGAAAACACTTCTCGTTGCCCTGCTCGGCATCGCGGCCGGGCTCGGCGGCGGCATCCTGTTGGAGCGTCAGGTGCTGTCCGCCCCCGCACCGGCGCCGCAGCAAGCCGAGAGCGGCCCGCGGATCCTGTACTGGTGGGATCCGATGATCCCAGACTTCAAGAGCGACAAGCCTGGCAAGTCGCCGATGGGCATGGACATGTTCCCCGTCTACGAGGGCCAGGAGACCGGCCGGGCCGAGGACAAGGGCGCCGTCACCGTCTTCCCGGCGGCCGTCCAGAACCTCGGGATCCGCACCGCAAGAGCCGAGCGGACGGACCTCGTACCGGCCATCGAGACCTTCGGCTCGGTCAGCTTCGACGAGAGCCGGACCACCCACCTGCACGTTCGCGGCCGCGGCTGGATCGAGCGGCTCTACACCCGGGTCATGGGCGAGCACGTCGAGCGCGGCCAACTGCTGATGGAGGTCTTCTCGCCCGAGCTCGTGACCGCCGCATACGAATACGTGCGCGAGGCCGAGCGCGGGCCGTCGGGCAACACCGACGGCGCCCGGCGCAAGCTGACCGCGCTGGGCGTCTCCGACCGGCAGATCGAGGAGATCCGCCGGACCAGGGCCGTGCCCGAGCGCATCAAGGTGTACGCGCCGCAGCCGGGCATCGTCGAGGCGCTCGGCGTGGCGGAAGGCATGTACGTCGAGTCCGACGTCACGCTCATGTCCATCGTCGACCACGCCTCGGTATGGGTGATGGGCGAGGTGTTCGAGAGCCAGGTCGGCCTCGTGTTCCGCGGCATGCAGGCCGAAGTGCGGATCGCGGGTCAGCCCGGCCGGACGTGGACCGGCGCGGTCGACTACGTCTACCCGGAACTCAAGCCCGACACCCGGACCGCCCGGCTGCGCATCCGCCTCGACAACGCCGACGGCGCGCTCCAGCCCAACATGTACGCCTCGGTGCGGCTCGTCACGAAGCCGCGGACGAACGTCCTGGCCATCCCCAACGACGCTCTGATCCGCACCGGGCAGGCCGAGCGCGTGGTGCTGGCGCTCGGCGAGGGGCGGTTCAGGCCGATCCCGGTCAAGGCGGGGCTGGCGGTCGGCGACAAGGTCGAGATCGCGGAGGGGCTGAAGGAGGGCGACCGCGTCGTCACCTCGGCGCAGTTCCTCATCGACAGCGAGAGCAGCCTGTCGGCCGGGCTGGCGCGCATGCAGGACGCCGAGTCGCCGACGGCGACGGCCGCCGCCCCAGCCATGGGCGAGGGCGAGGTCACGTCCGTCGCCGCCGACGGCGGCACGATCACCATCAGCCACGGGCCGATTCCCGAGTTCTCCTGGCCGTCGATGACCATGGAGTTCGGCGTCGGCCCCGGCGCCTCGGCCCAGGGCGTCGCCCCCGGCGACCGCGTCCGCTTCGGCGTCGTCCCAGGGGCTGGCGGCACCTACACGGCCGCCACCATCGAGCGCCTCGGCGGAAGCGGAGCCGCCCCGGCCGGTTCGCGGGGGAGGACGCCATGATCGAGGCCCTGATCCGCTGGTCGGTGGGCAACCGCGGCATCGTCCTGCTGCTGGCTGCCGTGCTGGCCGGATGGGGCGTCTGGGCGGTGCGCCACACGCCCGTGGATGCCATCCCCGATCTCTCCGACGTCCAGGTGATCATCAAGACCACCTACCCCGGCCAGGCACCGCAGGTGGTAGAGGACCAAATCACTTACCCGCTGTCCACCGCCCTGCTCGCCGTCCCCGGTGCCACTACCGTGCGCGGCGTCTCGATGTTCGGTGACAGCTACGTCTACGTCCTCTTCCGCGAGGGCACCGACCTCTACTGGGCGCGCTCGCGCGTGCTCGAGTACCTGAGCCAGGTCGCCCCGCGGTTGCCGCCCGGCGCCCGCCCGGCGCTGGGGCCCGACGCCACGGGAGTCGGCTGGATCTTCCAATACGCCCTGGTGGACCGCACCGGACGGCACGACGTCGGCCAACTGCGCGCCCTCCAGGACTGGTTCCTCAAGTTCGAACTCCAGGCCACGCCCGGCGTCGCCGAGGTGGCGCCGATCGGCGGCATGGTCCGACAGTACCAAGTCGTCGTGGACCCGAACGCGCTGCGCGCCTACGGGCTGCCGCTGGCGCAGGTGCGCGAGGCCATCGAGCGCGCCAACCAGGAGTCCGGCGGGTCGGTGCTGGAGATGGCCGAGGCCGAGTACATGGTCCGCGCCAGCGGCTACATCAAAGGCGTCGAGGATCTCCGGAACGTCCCGCTCAAGGCCAATCCGGCCGGGGTTCCGGTCCTGTTGAAGGACGTCGCCGACATCCGCCTCGGGCCGGAACTGCGCCGCAGCGTCGGCGAACTGGACGGCCAGGGCGAGGCGGCCGGCGGCGTCGTGGTCATGCGCTGGGGCGAGAACGCGCTCACCACCATCGACGCCATCAAGGCCAAGATCGAGCGCCTGCGCCACAGCCTGCCCGAGGGCGTGGAGATCGTCACCACCTACGACCGCTCCGACCTGATCGGGCGCGCTATCGACAACCTCAAGGACAAGCTGACCGAGGAGTCGATCGTTGTCGTCCTGGTCTGCGCCGCCTTCCTGCTGCACCTCCGGTCGTCGCTGGTCATCATCCTGACGCTGCCGCTCGGCGTGCTGGCCGCCTTCGTCGTGATGCACGCCCAGGGCATCAACGCCAACATCATGAGCCTGGGCGGTATCGCCATCGCCATCGGCGCCATGGTCGATGCCGCCATCGTGATGATCGAGAGCCTGCACCGGCGCATCGAGCACGAACCGCTCACGAGCGAGAACCGCTGGCGGCTGGTCGCCGAGACGGCGGCCGAGGTCGGCCCGGCGCTGTTCTTCTCGCTCGTCATCATCACGCTGAGCTTCCTGCCGGTCTTCGCGCTGGAGGCCCAGGAGGGCAGGATGTTCAAGCCGCTGGCGTTCACCAAGACCTACGCCATGGCGGCCGCCTCGGTGCTGTCGGTGACCCTCGTGCCGGTGCTGATGGGCTACTTCGTGCGCGGGCGGATCCTGCCGGAGCGCCAGAACCCGCTGAACACCCTGCTGATCTGGTTGTACCGCCCGGTCCTGCGCGGCGCTCTGGCGGCGCCCTGGGTGACCATCCTGGCCGCCGTCCTGCTGGTCGCCAGCATGGCGTGGCCCCTCCAGCGCATCGGCTCGGAGTTCATGCCGGACCTCGACGAGGGCGACCTGCTCTACATGCCGAGCCTGATGCCCGACGTCTCCCTCGGCAAGGCGCGCGAGGTGCTCCAGCAGACCGACCGGCTGATCCGGACGGTGCCCGAGGTCGAGGCCGTGTACGGCAAGATCGGCCGCGCCGAGACGGCGACCGACCCGGCGCCGATCTCGATGTTCGAGACCACCATCAAGCTGAAGCCGCGCGAGCAATGGCGGCCGGGCATGGACATGGCGGGCATCCGGGCGGAGCTCGACCGCGCGGTCAGGGTGCCCGGCGTGACCAACGTCTGGATCATGCCGATCAAGAACCGCATCGACATGCTGGCCACCGGCGTGAAGACGCCGGTCGGCATCAAGGTGGCCGGACCCGACCTCGCCGAGATCGGCCGCATCGCTGCGCAGGTCGAGGCGGCGGTCCGGGCCATCCCCGGCACGGCCTCGGCCTACGCCGAGCGCCCCGTCGGAGGCCGCTACGTCGACGTGGACATCGACCGCCGGGCGGCGGCGCGCTACGGCCTGAACATCGCCGACGTGCAGCATGTCGTGCGCACCGCCGTCGGCGGCGAGGAGGTGACGCAGAGCATCGAGGGGCTCCAGCGGTTTCCCGTGAACGTCCGCTACCCGCGGGAGTGGCGGGACACGCCGGATGCCCTGGCGGCGCTGCCCATCGTGACGCCGAGCGGCGCCCACATCGCGCTCGGCGACGTGGCCAAGGTCCGCATCTCGGACGGCTCCGGGATGATCCGCACGGAGAACGCGCGGCTGAACGGCTGGGTGTTCGTTGACCTCGCCGGGCGCGATCTGGGCGGCTATGTGGCCGAGGCGCGGGACGTCGTCGCCCGGTCCGTCCGGCTGCCGCCGGGCTACTCGCTCAGCTGGTCGGGGCAGTTCGAGTACCTGGAGCGCGTCCGCGGGCGGCTGATGGCCATCGCGCCGCTGACCGTGGCACTGATCGCCCTGATGCTCTGGTTCACCTTCCACCGTCTCGGCGAGGTGCTGGTGGTCATGGCGTCGTTGCCGGTGGCCTTGGCGGGCGGCGTCTGGCTGCTCTGGTACTTGGGCTTCAACCTGTCGGTGGCCGTCGGCGTCGGCTTCATCGCGCTGGCCGGTGTCGCCGTCGAGACGGCCATCGTGATGCTCGTCTACCTGAACCTGGCGCTCGAGCGCCACCGGGCCGAAGCATCGGCCGAAGGGCGCGCGCTGACCCCGGAGGACGTCGAGGCCGCCGTGATCGAGGGCGCGCTGCTGCGGCTGCGGCCCAAGGTGATGACGGTGGCGACCATCTTCGCGGGCCTGCTGCCAATTATGGTCGGCGGCGGCACCGGCTCGGAGGTGATGCGCCGGATCGCCGCGCCGATGGTCGGCGGCATGGCCAGCGCCACGGCCCTGACGCTGATCGTCATCCCCTCCGTCTACCTGATCTGGCAGCGGTTCCGCTTGCGGACCCAGGCCGCTGCCGAAGCGGAGCATCTCCGCGCCCACGGGACCGCACACCCAGCCGAATGAGGACAAGCACGATGACCGCTACCAAGACCGCCGTTCTCGCCGTTGCCGCCGCGCTTCTGGCCGGACCGGCCCTGGCCCAGTCGAACCAGGGCATGCAGGGCATGTCGGGGATGAACATGGGGGCGCAGGCGAGCCAGCCGATCACCGGCAAGGGCGTGGTGAAGAAGGTCGACCCGGCGAAGAAGACGGTGAACCTGAACCACGAGCCGATCCCGGCCATCAACTGGCCCGCGATGACCATGGACTTCGCCGTGGCGCCGAGCGTCGACCTCTCCAAGGTCCAGCCGGGCCAGCAGGTCGACTTCGGGCTGGAGAAGGGGGACGGGGGCAACTACACCGTCACCAGCATCACGCCTGCGGCGAAGTGACGGCGGTCCCGGAGTCCCGGCCGGGCCGGGGCTCCGGGCCGCGCGGGTACCCCGCGGACGTCCGTCAGACGGCCCCGGCCGCGGCGGCGGTCACGGTGACCTTGATGACCGCGGAGACGGGCGGGACCTGGAACTCGTGGCCCGCCGCCCGCACCGGCTTGTCCTCGGACGGCCCGGTGTTCGGCTTGCCCTGCCGCGGTGCTTGGTTCGGGCCGACGCCGGGCGGCTCGTTGGCCTCGGTTCCAGCGTCGATCAGGAGGCCGGTCCGGACGGTGACGTTGGCTGACCAAGCGGACCGGCCGTGCGGCGAGATGGACGACCTCGTCGCCGAGCAACTACACGAGGTCGAGCGCAAGATCGCCGTCCTCCAGCGCCTGCGCGAGGATCTCGACCGCCTTGCCACCAGTGCCGCCGCGGGGGGCACGACGCCATTGTCCACCGTCATCGACGATGGTGACGGTCAGCATCGTGCCTCGGATGGGGCTGCTGCCGGACAAGTCAACGTGGCCTGGCCCAACCTCGACCGGCCTGAGACCGGAGAAATAAGGACTTCGCGTCCCGGCACTCCGCCTTGAACCGGGGCGAGCGGGGGCGTGGCGGGGTCGCTTCACGGCCAAGCTCCTGCCGCGTTTCGCCGAATCGCCTCACTCCGACGACCGGGCCTTGATCACCCGTTCGAAGGCTGCGAGCGTTTCGTCGCTCACATGATGCTCGACGCCTTCGGCGTCGCGCTCCGCCGTCTCGTCGCTCACCCCGATCGCCTTGAGGAAGCCGACGACGATCGCATGACGTTGGCGGGACCGTTCGGCCATGGCGCGCCCGGCGTCGGTCAGGAAGATGGAGCGGTAGGGCTGAGTCTCGACCAGACCGTCCCGTTGCAGGCGGGCGATCGTCTTGACCACGGTCGGGTGGGCGACGCCGAGGCGCCGGGCGATGTCGGCCGCGCGGGCCTCGCCCGTCGTGTCGATCAGGTCGGCGATCAGCTCCACATAGTCCTCGGCGACCTCGGTCTGGTGGGCCTCCCGGACCCGCTGAAAGTTGGCCGCCTGCCGGTCCGCGTCCGGCATCGCCACCGGTGTCCTGCGCGCACGCTCAGCGTTCACTGTCCCACCCCTCCCATCGAACATGCATTGTGCCACACCCCTGCGCCGCCGTGGCAGCGGGGCTTCCAATTCCCCCAAAGGAGCCGTTGACCTGCCGGACACCGTTGAGAATTATAGCCGAGGCTACATGTTATAGCGTACGACACATCGCCGGGCCGGTGCGGCACCGGCCCCGAGGCGGGAGCGGCGACATGGCGTCCCTGTTCGGTCTTCCCGTAACGCGACGGTTGCTTCTGGCGGGCAGCGCCTTGCTGGGCGGCGCCCAGGCCGCCGGGCTCGCCCTGCGCCGCGCCGCGGCCCAGCCACACCGTGCCGGACACCCCCCCCCTTCGGCTCCGTCCCCCGCCGCCCATGCCATGCACGGCGGCATGATGACGGTCGGCGACGTTGACCACGCCCACAATGGCTTCGACCCGCACGGCATGCTGACGGACTGGGACACCGGCACGATGGTCCAGGACCCCGATGGCCAAACCTGCCGCGAGTTCGAGATCGTCGCCGAGGACAAGGAGATCGAGATTGCGCCGGGCATCCTATTTCCGGCTTGGACCTACAACGGCCGCGTCCCGGGGCCGACCATCCGGGTCACCGAGGGCGAGCGGGTGCGCGTCCGTTTCCGTAACCGCGGATCGCACACACATTCCATCCACTTCCATGGCATTCATGCCGCCCGCATGGACGGCGTGCCGGGCGCCGGGGACGTCCTGCCGGGTGGCGAGTTCGCCTACGAGTTCACCGCCTTCCCGTTCGGCTGCCACCTGTACCACTGCCACACCGTTCCGGTGAAACGGCACATCCACAAGGGGCTGTACGGCGCCTTCGTCGTCGATCCCGATCCGGCACGCCACGTGGAGCATGAGGCAACCGCGCGGTCGCGCCTGCTGGGGACGGACGAGAACCGGGAGTGGCAGGAGTTCGTGATGGTGATGAACGCCTTCGACACGAACTTCGACGAGGAGAACGAGGTCTACGCCGCCAACACGGTTGCCCACGCCTACTCCAAGCGTCCCATCGTTCTCGACCGCACGCGGCCGGTGCGGGTCTATCTGATCAACGTGACCGAGTTCGATCCGCTCAACAGCTTCCACCTGCACGGCAATTTCTTCGACTACTACGACCACGGGACGACGCTGACGCCGACGCTCCGGACCGTCGATACGGTGATGCAGTGCCAGGGGCAGCGCGGCATCCTCGAGTTCAGCTTCAAGGAGCACGAACCGGGCCTCTACATGTTCCATGCCCATCAGTCCGAATTCATCGAACTCGGCTGGATGAGCGTGTTCGACGTCCGGGAGAGCGTCGCATGACCGCACCCGGCCGCACCATCCTCGCCGTTGCCGCGCCTCTGCTGCTGATCGCCGCCGTCGCGGCCGCGTTCCTCGCCGCCGACCCGTTGCGCCCGCTGACCGGATCGGTGCCGCCGGTCGAGCGGGTCACCGTCGAGCGGCACGTCCTCGACAGCGACGGCATTGGGCTCCTGGTCCGCGCCGGAGGCACGGAGCCCCTGCGGATCGCCCAAGTGCAGGTCGACGGCGCCTACTGGAGCTTCGTCCAGGATCCGCCCGGCGACCTCGGGCGGCTGTCGACGGCGTGGCTGCGCATCCCCTATCCATGGGTGCTCGGCGAAACCCACAAGGTCGTCGTCGTCACCCGGACCGGACTCACCTTCGAACACACCATCGACGTCGCCGTGGCGACGCCGGGGCGCAACAGCCTCGGCCTGCTTGGCCTCGTCGGGGTGTTTGTCGGCGTCGTGCCGGTCGTCCTCGGGATGCTGTTCTACCCGGCCCTGCGCGCGGGCGGTTCCCGGACCCTCGGCTTCGCCCTGGCGCTCACCGTCGGCCTGCTCGGGTTTCTGCTCGTCGACACGCTCGGCGAGGCGCTAGAACTCGCCGCCGGGTCGGCTCCCGGCTTCAAGGGCGGCGCCATGGTGTGGATCGCCGCTGCCCTGACCTTCGCGCTGCTCATGACGGTCGGCCACCGTAAAGGCGGTGAGGTCGGGGCCATGGGTCTCGCCACCGCGATCGCGTTTGGGATCGGACTGCACAACCTCGGCGAGGGACTCGCCATCGGCTCGGCCTTTGCCACCGGCGCCGCGGCGCTCGGCACGTTCCTGGTGCTGGGCTTCACGTTGCACAACGTGACCGAGGGCATCGGCATCGTCGCGCCGCTGGTCGGCGAGCGGCCACGCTGGCCCAGCTTCATCGGCTTGGCTGCGCTCGCCGGGTTGCCCGCCGTCGCGGGCATCTGGCTGGGCAGCTACGCCTTCTCGCCGCACTGGGCGGCTTTGGCGTTGGCCGTGGGTGCCGGGGCCATCCTCCAGGTCGTCGTCGAGGTCGGTGGCCTGATGGTCCGTCAGGCACGCCGACAGGGAGGAACATGGACCACCCCGTCCGCCCTCGCCGGAGTGTTCCTGGGCGTGGCGATCATGTACGGGACGGCGCTGCTGGTCCAGGTCTGAGAGCATCCCCGCGCCGAGGCTCCAGGAACGTTCTGCTGTCTCGCGGCCCGCTTCCTTGGCGCTCCCGATCAGGCGGATGGCCGGAGATTGGAGGCGGACTCCGGTCGAGTGAATCGCGAAAGGACTATCGGCGTCGGCTCCAAAGACGAGGATCCTGGGTGATCCGCTCAGCCATCTGGCGCTCTCGGGCCGAGAGCGTGTCGCAGTCCTCCTGAGCGCCGAGATCGGTTTCGACGCCCAGGTTCTCAGCCGCAGCGAGCAATCCACATCCCAAAATCCGGTCGCGCGGAATGCCGTCGCCGTTCATGTACATGATGGCAAGGTTGTAGACGGCGTCGGGAAATCCCTGGAGGGCGGCCCGCTCGAACAGCTCGACCGCCTTCCCCGCGTCGTGTTCGACGCCGTGGCCCATGGCATAGGCGACACCAAGGTTGTACTGCGCCTCGGGGTTTCCGTGGCTCGCGGCCTCGCGGAACCACGCGGTTGCCCGTGCTGGGTCCTTCTCGAGAAAACCAAGCTCCATTTCGGCGCCAGGATGATGCAGGGTCGCCGCCGTTCCAAAATGGCGACGCGCTTGCGCTTCATCGGGGGCGGCGCCATCGTCCCCCTGAAGCACAGCCAGCCCCTTGCGGTAGGCCGCCTCAGCCGCGTCGTCGACCGCGCGGGCGATCGATGGAACGCCTGAGGCCACCGTGCCGACAACGATGCAGACAAGCGCGAGCGCGCCTCGTTGCGATGGGAGGATCTTCGGTGTGAGCGGCCGCCTGCCCATGATGTCTCCCGGCACGGACTTCAGACGACCCGGGTGACGCCAAACGGCGACTGCCGGTGGCCCCCACCTGAAGGGTCGCGAGGGAGACACCGTAGCGTTCCTTGCGGTCGAGCGCGACCCGCTTGAGGAGTTCTTCGGTGACTTGGCACGGTGCTGCGACGCGACCCACGACCGGATCAGACCAGGATGCCGCGCCGCCGGGCGGCCAAACCGATCAGCAGCACGTACCCGAGCGCAACGGCTTGGCCAGTGAGAAAGCTGCCGGCCACGCCACCCGGCACGGCCGCGACCGTTGCGGCCGTGAGTGTCGCGAGGATACCACCCAAGGGGACGATGGTCAGAGCGATCCAGCGCCGCACCGGCGCCCAGAACGCCGGGACCAGGAACAACACCCACCCGGCGGCGAGAGTCCAGAGCATGGTTTCGGCGCGCGCCGCGTTGGCCTTCTTCAGAACATCGTCGACCATGGTCGCGGCATCGACGCTTCCATTCGCCAGAAGCGCCACGTCGTCCCCGTCGATGCGTAGCGGCACCAATCCGTGGCCGCTCCGGTCGACCGCAGCGATCACGCTCAAGGACCCGTCCCGCAAAGTCCGGTAGATGAGTCGACGGTCATTGGCCGCCGGACGAGACACCGGGTCGTGATCCTGTGCGCTGCCACTTGGTTGATAAGCCGCGTGGGGATCGCTGACGGAGCGCACCATACCCGCGGGCAACCGGTAATCCTCGCCTGGGCGCAAGGTTTCCAGCGCCGAGGGCATCGCGGCCAGAAGCGGGTCCGTCAACGCCCAGCCGTCAAGACGCGCGCCGGACGATGGCATGAACTGCGTCTCCTCCGGGCTCCAGCCTGCCTTCCGGCCGCCGCGGTACCGCTCCACGACCCTCTGGGTGATCAACGTGTTTTCGAAGGTGACGCCCGTGCTGGCGTCGGTGATCGGCTGCCCAGCCGCTGCTTTTCCCCGGACGTAGACGACGCGCCCGGCCAGATCCGGACCGGGCTTGGCGGGTTCGAGGCTGGCGAGCCGAGACCGGAGCTCGTCCACGCGGGCCACCCGCACCGCGGCGTCGGTATGGAACCAGGCGTAGGCGCTGACGAGCAGAAAACTCAGGAAGAGGAACGTCACCGACGCCATCATGAACAGAACCGTCCGCTGCCTCCAGGGCACGCTCGGCTTCGTGGATGCGAGGGTGTCGGTCATGGCGTCCGTTCTTGTGATCATGGCAGGTCCAGCCCCGACGATGTTCGGGTTGTGGGGAAGAGGAGAACAGCGGGTGCGATGACGGCGACCGCCGCCCGCGCGCCAACCATTCCGGCGAATGGACGACCGCGTCGGCGAAGAGTTCGTCGGCCTCGATCCCCCCATCGCTCGAACGCCTCAGCGGGCACGGGCCGAACCTTACCCCGCCGAGTCGGAACGCGACTTGACTTCAGGCAAGTGAACCATCACTCGGAACCGACCGCAAACCCGACAAGACCATCGGCATCAAGGCGCTCAACGTGCAGGCCGGGCATCGAAACCGGCCCGACTTGTCGTTGGTCAAGGCACCGCGCCTCTCAGCGGGCTTTATGGTGCTGGACACAGACAATCCCGAGGCTCGTGGGTGACGCCTTCCTGCAGCACAGCGGAACAGACCGCACCATGACGACCAAGACGGCGGCTGTGTCCGGCCGCGGGCTGTCCCAGGGGTGTTGGGCTCGAGCGGTTCGCTCCGGAGTGCTCGGCATCGCCGCGACCATCGTCGCCACGGCCGCCGCGGCTGGCACCGTGCGCGTTCCCGCGGGCGAAGAGGCGTTGCAGGCGGCCGTGGACGCCACCGCGGACGGCGACGTGCTCGTGCTCGACCTGGGCGTGCATCTCGGCCCCGTCACGGTGACGCGCCCGTTGACGCTCCACGGTGAAAGCGGCGCCGTGGTCGACGGGCGCAGCCGGGGCCCGGTGATCATCGTCAAAGCTCCGGACGTCACCGTGCGCAATCTGGTCGTCCGGAATTCCGGCACGGACCTTGAGCGGATCGCGTCCGGCATCCACCTCGACCGCGCCGCCCATCGGGCGGTGATCGATGGCAACCGTCTCGAAGGGAATCTCTTCGGCGTCTACCTCTGGGGACCGTCCGACGCCCTGGTGCGGGACAACACGATCATCGGCCGCGACGACCTCCGGATGTCGGAGCGCGGCAACGGGGTGTCCGTCTGGAACAGTCCGGGCACCCGCATCGTCGGCAACCGGATCGTCAACGGTCGTGACGGCATCTTCGTCAGCAAGACCCAGCGGAATGTCTTCAGCCGCAACCGGCTGGAGGGCGTGCGGTTCGGCATCCACTATATGGACGCCAACGACAGCGAGGTGTCCGGCAACATCTCGGTCGGCAACCAGGTCGGCTACGCGATCATGATGTCCAACCGCATCGTCGTCCGGGGCAACCTCTCGCAGGGCGACCAAGACCACGGCTTCTTGCTGCACTCCGTCAACGGGTCGCGGTTCGAGGCCAACGCCGTGAAGGGACGCTTCCTGGGCATGGCCCCGATCCAGAGCGGCCGGGACGATCCGGACCCGGATGTTCCACGGGAAGCGGTACCGGCCGACGGGCCGCGGATCGGCACCGGCAAGTGCCTGTTCGTCCTCGGTTCCGTCCGGAACGAGATCCGCGGCAACCGGTTCGAGGGCTGCGAGATCGGCGCCCACATCACCGGCGGCGCCGAGCGCAACACGATCGTCGGCAACGCTTTCGTCGACAACCACATCCAGGTGAAGTACGTCGGTGCCCGCGTGGTCGAGTGGTCGGAGAAGGGGCGCGGCAACTACTGGTCCGACAACGCCGCGTTCGACCTGAACGGTGACGGCATCGCCGACGAACCGTACCGGCCGAACGATCTGGTGGACCGCCTCATGTGGGCCTACCCCGTTGCCAAGCTGCTGCTCAACAGTCCCGGCATCCAGGCAATCCGCTGGGCGCAGAAGCAGCTTCCCCTGCTTCAGAAGGGAGGCATCGTGGACACCAATCCCCTGATGACGCCCCCCGAGACGGGCATCACACTCACGCAAGCGATCGGGAATTCCCGGTGATGGGGCTGTTGGCGGCAAGCTCGGTCGAGCAGGTCCGACGCCACCCCCGAGCTAGCGAATCCACCCCTGTGCCGTTCCTGTCCGGCGGCGGCGCTGTTGTGCCTCAGCGAGCTTCGACCATGTCTTCTTGTGTGGTCCCTTGTCCTTTGGCGGTCTGGAGGGCCTTGAGAACCGCTTCCGTGGTGAGAAGCTCTGGCAAGACGATCCCACTCGGCGCTCCGGGGCCGTACACGGCGTTGAAAGGGATGCCGTAGCGGTCGTTCCGGGCAAGGTAGTCCGAGATGCGTTGATCGGGGCGTGTCCAATCGGCCCGCATGGGGAAGACATCCCGGCCCGCCAGCGCGGTGGCGACCTCGCTCCGGTCGATGACCAGCCTCTTGTTGGCTTGGCAGGTGATGCACCATTCCGCAGTCACGTCGACGAACACCGTCTTGCCCTGGGCGACCAGACGGCCGATCTCCATAAGGTCGAAGGGCGCCCATGCCGTCGCCGCCCCGGTCGGCTCCAAAGTCCGGCCCAGCATGGCCGGAGAGGCCAGTCCGCCGGACAGCGACACGACGACCACCGACACCGCGGTCACGACACCAAGGTGGTGCCGAAGAAGCAGCGCCGCGCTCAGCACGGCCAACGCAACCGCGACGGCGGCCATCGCCATCCACGAGGTCTGGACGGCTAGCACGGCCAACAGCCAAGCCGCTGTCCCGAGAAGCGCCATCGCCAGGATCCGGCGCAGCGTGCTCATCCACCGGCCGGGTCGTGGAAGCAGCCCGGTCAGTCCGGGGAAGGCCGCCACCAGAAGATAGGGGGAGGCCAGCCCGATGCCGAGAGCGGCGAAGATGGCGAGGATCTCCGCCGGACCGCGGGCGAGCGCAAAGGCGACGGCCGTACCGACAAACGGGGCCGAACAGGGCGTTGCCAGAGCCGTTGCAAAGGCCCCCGTCGCGACGTCGCCGCCAATGCCTGTCCCTCCCGCGGTGCCAAAAGCCGTGGCAAGCCGGGGCGGCAACGGGATCTCGAATCCACCCGCGAGATTGATTGCGAAGGCGACCAGCAGGGCGGCCATCGCGACCAGGAACACGGGCTGCTGGAACTGCACGCCCCAACCGACCGTCGCACCCGCGAGCTTCAACCCGATGAGCACGCCCGCGAGCAGGAGCATGGAGGCCAGAACACCCGCCGCGGTTGCCAGGAACCCGAAGCGTACGCGGCGCCGCTCCACGCCGCTCCGCTTGATCACCGAAAGCAGTTTGAGGCTCAGCACGGGCAAGACGCACGGCATCAGGTTGAGCACCAAGCCGCCAAGCAGCGCGATGCCGAGGATGGGCAGGGTTGCTCCGGGCCAGGACCCCGTTCCGGATTGCCCCTCCGAGGCCGTAAGGCTCGCTTCGGCGGCCCGCGTCCCGTCGGTGAGGGTCACCGTGATCGCCTTGTCCGGCATCGTCACGACGTCGGGGCCGGACACGACTGGCAGCCTTGCGATGGCCTCGCGGCCATCCACGGTGAACGAGAACTCAGGCTTGCCGAAGGTCCAGCCGCTGCTCTCGACGAGCACGTCGGGCTCCTGGAACGGCCGGTCGGAGACGATGCCGATGCTCAGAATCCCCGGTGTGCCCGGTTCGACCACGGCGTTCTTCGCAAGCAGCCCGGAGCGGCTGCCGTCGTCCGGGATCTGTGCTTCGAACCGGGCGATCAGGTTGGCCGTCTCGGGATCGGCGACCGCGTCTCCCGCCGGGAGGTCGAGCGCGACGTCGAGGTTGGTCGGGATGCAGACGGTGCTGCACACCAGGATGTCCGCCCGACCGCGCAAGGCCACCGGTTCACCCGGCCGCTCGACTCGAACGCTCAGCGGGAAGACGACCTCCTCCTGATAGCCGAAGGTCTCAAGGCCGAACAGGGTGAAGCGATGGGGCGCAGGCCACCGGAAATCCACCCCTGCAAGGTTCCGGGAACCCGTCCAGTCGACGGTCGGCGGCGCTCCGGCGTCGCCCGGCGAACGCCAATAGGTCTTCCATCCATCGGTGAGCCGCAGATGCAGACCGGCCGCTATGGTTTCGCGGCCACCGGTCGCTTCCACCGACGTGACCAGCCGGACCTGCACCGTATCGTGTTTCGCCCAGTCGCCGGTGGCGGCCTGCGCCGCACCGCTCCATGCCGCCGCGGCGAGAAATGCCGCGACTGCGCGCCCAAACGTGTGTCGTCTCATTCCCATGCTCCCGCTGCCGCTGGGGCGGCGCTCGCGGAAATCCCCGCGCCACCCCAGCGGTTCATCCCGGAATCACCATCCGTGGTTTGCGCTCAGTGGTTCGCGTAAACCCACATCTTGCCGTCCGGGGTGCCGAAGAGGACGACCTGATAGGGCTCGCCCGTCTTCATGTCCATGCCCGGCGCATCCTGCGGCATGCCGGGGGCCGACAACCCCTTGGCCTGCGGGCGCTCGGCGAGCAGACGCTTCACATCCTCGGCCGGGACATGTCCCTCGATCGCGTAGCCATCGACGACGGACGTGTGACAAGACTCCAGGGCTTCGGGGATGCCGTTCGCGTCCTTGACCGGTTCGACGTCCTCGATCTCGTGGACTTTCACGTCAAATCCGGCGGCGATCATGTGCTTGACCCAGCCGACGCAGCATTCGCAGGACCGGGACTTCCACACCTCGACGATCGGCGCCGCCGCTGCGGAGCCGCTGGCGAACAGGACATTGCCGCCGATCGCGGCGCCCCCGGCCAGAACGGCGCCGAGAGCGAGGGCGGCCGCAGCCTTCTTGGACTTCATGGACATGGTTTGTGTTCCTCGTGGGTGGCATCCGTTCTCACCTGGGGCGGATGCCAGCCTGGGCTTCACCAGACGTGAATCGTGGTGCCGTGGCGCGCCTGAGGGCGCGCGCTTTCCTGCCCGCGCGTGGCGACGGGACATGGCCCGGCTTGGCCGGGCGATCAGATGAAGGAGCGCGGTGGCTTCAGCGCCGGATCGACCGCGATGCCGTCTAACAGATCGATACCGGACGTGGTGATCGAGACTGGAAGCGGATTGATGGGAAGCGGTGCGACGCTCATGGGCAGGCTGGCGGGCATGGCGTGGCAACCCACGGCCGTGCAGCTGTTGCCGGGTGCCGACTTTCCGTCCGGGCCTGGGCAACAGGTTCGGTCCATCGCACCGCCCGGTGTTGTTGGCTTGGCAGCGGACGCGCACGGCGATGCGCCGGAGTGACCGGGATGGGCAGCGACGACAGGCCCAGCACCCGTTGGTCCGGTGCTGTGGCCGCACGGACCGGAGAGGACGCTGGCCAGAGCCGGGGCGGCCGAGGGGGCGAACGGCACGATCAGCATGGCCAGCACAAGCAGGCCAACCGCCACGCACCGAAGACCTGCCCCGAAAATCCCTGACATGTCCCTCAATTCCTTCCCCTGACCGGGGCCGCAAAGTCTATCGTCAGCCTACACCGCCCTGCGCGTCCCGCGTTGATTTCCGTCAACCGCCACGTCGCTCACCGTCATGGATGCTCCTGGTCGGCGTGAACGCACCCACCGTGCTCCAGCTGCACCGTGGCGTGCCCGATGCCGAACCGTTCCTCCAGGACCCGGGTGACGTCGCGCAACACGCGGTCCCGGTCGGCGCCGTCCTCGACGACCGCGTGCAGGGTCAGCAAGGGACGCTCCGTGTTGAGCGACCAGACATGGACATGATGGACGCCCAGCACCCCGGAAACCTCACGCAGGGCGGCGCCGACGCTGGCGACGTCGATGCCCGGCGGGGAGCCTTCGAGGAGGATGTGCCCGGCCTCCTTGGTGATCCTCCATGCGCTGCGCAGGATGAGCAGGGCGACCACCACCGACAGGATCGGGTCGATGGGCATCCAGCCGGTCCACAGGATGACCAGCGCCGCGGCGATGGCGCCGACCGAACCGAGAAGGTCGCCGAGGACATGGACGGCAGCCCCGCGGACGTTGAGGTTCCCGTTCCCGCCACGGCTCAGGATCCAGAACGCGAGGATGTTGACCAGCAGCCCCAGAGTGGCGATGACCAGCATCTGGGGTCCCATCACCTCGACCGGATCGAAGACGCGCCCGACCGCCTCGACGACGATCCACAGCGCTATGGCGAACAGGCTGATGCCGTTGGTGTAGGCGGCCAGCACCTGGAAGCGGTGGTAACCATAGGAGCGTTGCGGATCGGCCGGACGGCGGCCCAGGCGGAAGGCAAACCAAGCAAGTGCCAACGCCGCGAAGTCGGTCAGCATGTGCCCAGCGTCCGCGAGCAAGGCCAGCGAGCCCGAGACGATGCCGCCCACCACTTCGGCCAGCATGAAGCCGCCGGTCAGCAGCATCACCCAGAAGACCTTGCGCTCGCTGCCCTCGGTCACCGCCGGGATGCTGTGGCTGTGGCCCGGTTCGCCATGTTCGTGGCCGCTTCCATGGTGGTGTCCGGAACCGCCGTGCGCTTCATGCCCCCTCTCCCGGGGTGTGTGATCATGTGCCATGAGTCCAGTCGGAAAGCCGTGTGCCGAGCCTGGTAACGGTCGGGATCGAATGAGGTCCCTTCATCAAGTCGGCGGCAGCAGCGGCTGCACGGCCTTGAGGAACGCCTCGTAGCTCAACACGCCTTTGTGCGTCTTGCCGCCGATCACGAAGGACGGAGTCGAGTCGACCTGATGCTTCTCCGCCCCCTCCAGGCGCGACTGGAAGATGGAGTCGCCGAGAGCCTTGTCGTTCAGGCACGCCTGATAGGTTTCCTTGGCCAGACCGGCCAGCATGCCATAGCGGGTCAGTTGCTCGACCGGAGTCTTGGCGTGCGACCAGTCGTCCTGCTTGGCGAACAGCACCGACAGTACGGGGAAATACCGGCCGGGATCGACGCACCGCGCCATCACCGCCGCCTCGAAGGCGGCGCGGTCGAGCGGGAAGTCGCGGAAGACGATGCGGATCTTGCCGGTGTCAATCAATTCCTTCTTCACCTGCGGCAGCACCTCGTTGTGGAAGGTGGCGCAGTGATGGCAGGTGAGCGAGGCGTACTCGATCACCTCGATCGGGGCGTCCGGGCTGCCGAGCACGCGGGGGCTCGTCGCCGAGGACGGCACCGCGGGGGTCTGCGCCGAGGCGGGGGCGGTGGAGGCGACCAGCAGGATGCCGATGGCGCCAAGGGCGGTTTTCAGGGCGCCGTGCAGGCGGGTGACGGTGCGCATGGTCTTCTCGCGGGTTCGGTTGCAGGGAGAATGCGGGGTTCGGGCATCAGGATTTCGCCGCCGGTCGGTTTTCGTCCTTCAGCAGGAGACGGACCTTGTCCGCAGCGATGCCGGGCTCCTCGTGGATGTCCAGGGTGCTGCGGAGGCGGCCTTCGCCGTCGAGCAGAAGCATGGTCGCCGTGTGGTCCATGGTGTAGCCGCCGTCCTGGGGGACCTTCTTGGCGTAGACCCCAAGATCCTTGGCGGCCTTAGCGACCTCTTCGGGAGTGCCGGTCAGGCCGACGATGCGCGGGTCGAACAGGGCGACATACTCGGCCATGACCGCCACGGTGTCCCTCTCCGGATCGACGGTCAGGAAGGCCGGACGGACCGACTCCGCCTGGGGGCCAAGCGCCTTGAGCAAGCTGGCGACGTATCCCAGCGACGTCGGGCAGACGTCGGGGCAGTGGGTGAAGCCGAACACCAGCAACGTCGGGCGGCTGTTGAGGTCGGCCGGCGTGAACGGCTGGCCGGTGTGGTCGGCGAGCGTCCAGTCGGCGTCGGCAACCGGCGGCCCGACCGTGACGAGAGCGTCCGGTTTCTGCGGAGCGGTCAGAAGGGGCCACGCCAGAACCCCAAACAGCAGGGCGGCGACGGCGGTGACCGCCCAGAGGACGAGGCGGAGTTTGCGCAGCATCGGCGGCTCACTCCGGTCCCATGGCGCCGGGCTTGCCAACCGTCACGGGCACCTGCACGGCTCCGGCCTTCTCGAAGGTCACGGTGAGCGGGAACTCCTGGCCGGGCTTCAGGGCGCCCACGAGGTCCATCAGCATGATGTGCGTGCCGCCCGGCTTCATCTCCAGCGCGCCGCCCGGCGGCACCGTCAGCGGGGCTTTCTGCATCTTCATGACGTCGCCATCCCGCCGGGTCTCGTGCCCCATGGCGTGCCCGGCGACCGGTGCCGTGATCGCCGCGACGCGGTCGGCCTGGGTTCCGCCATTGCGGATGGTCAGATAGACCGCCCCGGTTTTCGCCGAGGGCACCGTGGCACGGGCCCATGCCTGCTCCACGATGATGTCCCCGGCGCGCACCGGCTCGGCGTTGGCGGGGACGGATGCGAGCAGGGCCAGGGCGATAGCGCCCGCCGCAAAATACAGTCTCATGGGGGTTCCCTCCTTGTGTCGTTCAAAGCCCGTGTCGGTGCGGTTGGCAACGCCACGAGCGGACCTGTGGACAAGGCCCGCCATGTCATGGCCTCCCAACCGGCATGGCATCGTTCAGGGGGCGGCTTCGCGGGTTTCATCCGCCTCCGGCGCCCGGCGGCGTTGTATCCACCCGTGCACAAGCAGCAGGCCGACGCCGCCGGAGATGCCGACGTCGGCCAGATTGAACGTCGGCCAGTGCCAGCCGAAGGCGTGCAGATCCAGGAAGTCGGTGACCGCGCCCTGCCGGACGCGGTCGATGACGTTGCCCACCGCTCCACCGATGATGGCGCCGAGCGCTGCGGCTTCGGCCCGGCTGGCACTGCGCCACGCCCACAGGGCCAGGGCGACGATGATCGCCACCGCCAGGGCGCTGAGCAGCCAGGGCCCCGCCGCACCATCGCCCAGGAAGCCGAAGCTGACGCCGCGGTTGAAGCCAAGGGTCAGGTTGAAGAAGGGGGTGACCTCGATGAGGCGCGGGGGGGTCATGACGTGTTCGAGGACGGCCCACTTCGAGGCTTGGTCGGCCACCATGGTGAGCAGGCCGACCGCCAATGCCAGCCGAAGCCCCGGCCATCCGCGCAACGCCGCTCCGGTATCGGTCATCATGATGCCTTTCCTTTGCCTTGGCGCAGCAGACGCAGCGCGTTCAGGGTGACGATGACGGTGGCGCCGGTGTCGGCCAGGATCGCCAGCCACAGGTCCGTCACGCCGGTGAGCGTGGTCACCAGGAACACCGCCTTCAGCCCGAGCGCGAACACGACGTTCTGGCGGATGTTCGCCAGGGTCGCCCGCGACAGCGTGACCAACTCGACGACGCCCCCGACACGGTTGGCCAGCAGCGCGGCGTCGGCGGTTTCCAGGGCGACGTCGGTTCCGCCGCCCATGGCGATGCCGACATCCGCCGCGGCCAGGGCCGGGCCATCGTTGATGCCATCGCCGACCATCGCGACAGGAGCCTCAGCCTTCATGGCCGCGATCTGCCGCAGCTTGTGCTCGGGCAGCAGTTCGGCCTTCACATCGACGCCCAGCGCCTGACCGATGGCTTGCCCGGTTCGGCGATTGTCGCCGGTCAGCATGACGCTGTGGACGCCGAGTGCGCGAAGCGCTGCGATCCCTTGCGCGGCGTCCGGGCGCGGCTCGTCGCGCAACGCGATGAAGCCGACCGGCTGCGCGTCGGCGACGACCACGACCACCGTCTTGCCCTTGTCCTCCAGGGCGGCGATGCGGTCCGCCGGAAGGCTCGACAGGCCGCACCGCTCGGCGGCGTGGCGCGGCGAGCCGACTTCGACCAGCTTGCCGGTGACGACGGCCTGCGCCGCCTTGCCGGGAACCGCCTTCTGATCGCGGGCCGGACGGAGCGGGACGCCCTCAGCCTCCGCCTTCTCCAGGATGGCGATGGCGATCGGGTGGCTGGACCCCTTCTCCACGGCGGCGGCGAGGCCGAGCAGGGAGCGGTCGGTCCCGCTCAGCGGAACGACGTCGGTCACCTGTGGCCGTCCTCGGGTGAGGGTACCGGTCTTGTCGAAGGCGATGGTCCGGACCTTGCCGATGGCCTCCAGCGCGGCCCCCCCCTTGATCAGCAACCCGCGCCGCGCCCCAGCGGCGATGCCTGACGTAATGGCGGCGGGGGTCGACAGGACCAGGGCGCAGGGACAGCCGATCAGCAGCAGAGCGAGGCCGCGGTAGATCCAGGTGTGCCAGTCCTCGCCAAAGCCGAGCGGCGGCACCAGGATGGTCAGGACCGACACGGCGATGACGGTGGGGGTGTAGCGGGCGCTGAACCGCTCGATGAAGCGGGCGGTGGGCGCTTTGCTGGCCTGCGCCTCCTCAACGAGGTGGATAATGCGGGCGATGGTGTTGTCGGCGGCGGCCCGCGTCACCCGCACCCGCAGCGCCCCCGTGGCGTTGATGCCGCCCGCGAAGACCGGTGAGCCGACCTGCTTGGGAACTGGGACGGACTCGCCGGTCACCGGGGATTCGTCGACGTCGGACTTGCCGTCGGTCACCTCGCCGTCGGCGGGCACGCGGTCGCCGGGACGGACCAGGACGGTCTGGCCGATCTCCAGGCGGGAGGCCGGAATCTCGCGCGCGGTCTCACCGTCGAGGAGCAGCGCGGTCCGCGGAACCAGCGCGGCGAGCGCCTTGATGCCGGACCGGGCGGTGCCCGCGGCCACGCCCTCCAGCAATTCGCCGACGGAGAACAGCAACACCACGATGGACGCCTCGGCCGTCTCGCCGATGACCAGTGCGCCGGCCGTGGCGACCGACATCAGCATCTCGATGCTGAACGGACTGCCCGCGCGGGCGAGCGCGACGGCGCGACGCCCGAAGACGGCCAGACCGACCAGTGCGGCGGGGATCAGTGCGTAATCTTCCAGGCCCGGCACCGTCCACGACACCAGATATCCCAGAGCCACGAGAAGCCCGATCAGCGCGGTCAGCTTGGCCTTCGGGGTGACCCACCAGGGCCGCTCGGCGGGGGCGGCGGAACCATCGGCGTCCCAGGCGGCGTCCCGGGCCTGGGCATCGGAGACCACCTGGACCCGGTCCATGTCCTCGATGCCGAAGCCGAGGCCGCGGATGGTGCTCTCGAAGGTCTCCCGCGATGTGGCCGTCTCGTCCAGCGTCAGCTTGAGGATCTGGGAATGGTAGCTGAGGCTGACGCCGTCAGTGCCGGGCAGGCGCCGCAGCGCCGTCTCGATCTTGGTGGCGCAGCTCGGGCAATCCATGCCCGCCACCCTGTAGCGCAGGTTCGGCCTGCTCGTGTCTGCGGCCAGGGCTGGGGACGGTTCCTGCATGACAGTCTCCAACGGACGAGGGGCGGTTCGCGGATTTTGGATGCTGCGGTTGCGCCTTCCGTTCCGTAAGATGGACCCTCTAGCCACTAGAGGGTCAAGGGGGTGTTTCGATGAAATCGGGGCTGAGCATAGGGGCGCTGGGCAAGGCGACCGGCACCAAGCCGGAGACCATCCGCTTCTACGAACAGGTCGGCATCCTGCCGGAACCGGCGCGCACGTCGGGGAACTACCGCGTCTACGGCGCGGAGCATCTTCGGCGGCTGTCTTTCGTGCGCCGCGCCCGCGACCTTGGGTTCCCGCTTGAGACGGTGCGGGCGATGCTTGACTTCGCTGACCAGCCGGACCGGCCATGCGGGGAGGTTGATGCGCTGGTGATCGAACAGTTGCACGAGGTCGAGCGCAAGATCGCCGACCTCCAGCGCCTGCGGGACGAACTCGACCGCTTGGCCCACCAGTGCCGGAGCGGCGGGCGCATGGCGGACTGCCGGATCATTGAGGCGCTGACACCGCATGGTGAGGATCTGGTCAAGCGTCCTTGAGCGTGCTGGCCGTCTACGTCGCCGAAGCCGAAGGAAACATTGCGGGCTGTGTTGTTGTCAGGCGACACGGCAAACTGGTCCATCCGCAAATTCGACACTGCTGGCGAAATCAGGTGGCGCCTGCAAGTCCGACGAGTTGGCCGAAGTGCGACCGCCGGGTTGGCGCAATCGGGACGCCGGCCAACCAGCCGCCGATCCTGACCAGGTTCATGGCGGCGGCGATGGCGACGTGCTGGAGACGGGTCTTCGCGAGGCCGACGTACCGAGCCCGGCGCAGGCCGAAGCAGCGCACCCCTTGGGACAGTGTCGCCTCCACCCCGGCCCGCAGCGCGTGCACGGCCCGGAACTCCGGGGTCCGTTCGCGCTTGCGCGCGGCCTGAAGCGCTTCGAACTCCCGTCGATCGTGCAGCGTCATCACCCGGCGCGACGCCGTCGGACCGGCACAGTCCGCGCGGTTCGGGCACGGCTTGCAGTCAGCCTGGGAGAACTTTACTTTCACCGTTTCCCAGCCGAACTCGGTGCTCGCTGTCCAAGCGGAACTTTTAGCCCCTCTGGGACACGTCACGTGCCGGGCCTTCCAATCGACCTGGAAGGCGGCTGCGGCAAAGCCCGTTCCCCGGCGCGCCTGCCATTGCAGGTCGGGGCGGGTCGGCCCGACCAGGTCAACGACCGGTCGGCGTCAGAACCCCAAGCCGATTCACAAGTTGGTCCACCAGCAGCGCTATCCGACACGCGAGGCCGCCAAACGGGACCTGTTCGCCAACATCGAAGGCTACTACAATCGCCAGCGAATCCATTCGGCACTTGGCTACATCAGTCCAGAGCAGGCCGAGCAACAGGCCGCATAACCCGGCGTCCATTCTCCCGGGAGAAGCTCAGACGCCCGGCCAACGCACGGCCGCACAACGGCGGCGCGTCGCCGCTCTAACCGACGGGGTCGCTCTAATGCCGGGGCGGGAGGGCGCGGGGGGATGGTGCAACTGGCCACCACGCCGCTGGCTCTGAGCCATACGCCGCGAGGGTTTCGTCGATCCAGGCCCGGTAAGGCGCCAAAACGGTCAGCCCAATCCTGTGAAAGCACAAGCGCTCGCTGTAACTTAACAGGCTGCGGCTGACGATCGCGAGAACCCCGAGGTCCCCGGAGTTGGTCAGGAACAGAGGGCCACCAGAGTCTCCCTCGCAGCTACTCCCATGCACCGTTTCCACCAGCAGCTCGGTTCGGCCCCATGCCCACGGGGGTGCCTCCACATCAAGGGCGAACAGATGCCCGGGGCGGAGACGGTGGAACCAGCTTTCGTTGCCGTATCCGGCAAGAATTCCTCTAACCGTCTGTCGTTCCGGGCCGGGTCCGATGAGAGTCCGGGTGTCTGCGTCCACGAGAACGGCGGGTGTGTAAGCCTGGGGGATTGGGCGGTCCAGGATGGCAAGAGCCAGATCGCCACGATCGACCGAGGCGTTCTGCCGCTCATCCCAAGCAGGCGCCGCCACGAACGCATTGGCGGCGATCGCGGAGCCCGCGTCGATGGGGCGTCTTGTGTCGGTCTGGAAGATCACCGTGACGGCTTGGTCCGAACTGGCGCAGTGCGCGGCCGTCAGCACGGCAGTGCGAGTGACGACGACCCCCGTGCACAACGCTTCGGTCACCGCGTTGTGCACAGCGACCACGCGGTTTGCGACGACGGAGCCTTGTGGTGCGGGATGCCCCCCCTCTATAGCCATTGAAGGCTTGGCCAATGCGGTGATGGCGGCAAGGGCAGTCGTAGCGACAAACGGGAGTCGCATAGGAGGCGCTTTCATGACTGACAAGCTCGTCGGCGGCTCGTCCGCCACGGCCGGCGCACCTCTGATACTACGCTCGATGGAGTCTGCTCGCACCTGCTACGAAGGATGACGTATCCCTCCAGGGGGATAGGAGTCGGCCCGAGCCATGCCAACAACCTCAATCTGAAGAACCGCCTGCGCCGGGCCAACGGCCCAGGTGATGATCGACTCCACGGCGGTGCGTGCCCATCGTTCGGCGAGCGGCGGCAAAGGGGGGAACGGGCTCAAGCCATCGGACCGTCCCGAGGCGGGAGAACCACCAAAATCCATGCCCTGAGCGTTCCGCTCGGTCGGCCGCTTGCTTTCCTGCTGACCGGCGGTCAGGTGGCCGACTGCACCGCCGCCGACCGTCTGCTCGACCGGATGCCCGCCACCGATCTTCCACACGGTGACAAGGGCTACGACAGTACCTCTGTCCGCCGGAAGATCGAAGAGGCCGGGGCCGCGCCGAACATTCCGCCACGCGCCAACAAGCGCTTGGAAAAACTGCTTCTCTCCATACCTCTATCGGAATCGTAAGGTCATCGAACGCATGTTCGGACGGCTCAAGGACTTCCGGCGCATCGCCACCCGCTATGACCGCTCCGCAACCAGCTTCATGGCTGCCGTCTACATCGTGGCAACTATCGCATACTGGTTATGAGTCCGGACCCTAAGCTCAAACCGGCAAAGCGGCAGATGTATGGTCGCGGCGAGCTCGACATCCTTCAGGCGCGCGTCATCGGCATCGGATAACGTCGCACCATCGAATCTGCGACAGAACCCTTTCCCGCGCCGATCCAGGGCCCGATCTCAAGCCGATTGACAGAGGAGGGAGACTGACAGGGTAGGGGAACGAAGTTTCGGACGATCCTGTTCGCTCATTAGATGGCAGTGCTATGGGGCCGTGATTATCGACAACCTCGGCCACCATACACAACCACCCACAGCATACCCGACCAGAAAAATGCCCAATGCAGAGGAGCGCGCCGTGAACGCTCATCGAGTTTGCAGCTTTATCGCCCCGTTGGCCGTCGTGACAGCCCTGATCGCCGGAACCGCGGCGGCCCAACAACCCCAGTCCCAGCAAGCTCCGCAGGGTCAGAGCACTGCGCCGACGGGCGGGGCGGGCATGGGCCAAGGCCCTGGTATGATGGGGCAAGGCCCGGGAATGCACCAGAGCGGCCAGCGTGCCCATGCCATGCCCAAGGACCCGGCGTCGCAGGCCTATATGCAAAGCATGGGCAAGATGAACCGGGATATGCGCAGCAAGCCGATGACCGGGAACGCCGATCAGGACTTCGCGCGCATGATGGTTTCCCATCACCAAGGCGCTATCGACATGGCCCGCGTCGAGCTCGAACATGGAACCGATCCGACTCTCAAGACCATGGCGCAGAAAGTGATCGACGACCAGACGAAGGAAATCCAGGAGCTTCAGGACTGGTTGAAGCAGCATCCGGCCAAGCAGGCCGCCAAGAAATAGGGGAAGGTTTCGCGGAGAGGTGGCGGCTGAACTGTTTGGGACGGTCGGCGCGCACGGTGTATCTGGGCAACGCGACGATGATGCGGGATTAGGGTATTGCGTGGTGCCCTGGAGGCGTGTGCCGACGGGCTCCGGCCTGAGGGCGCACCCGCATTCTACGCCGCCATCGAGGGCTAACCCGACGGCGTCATCGCGTGTTGGCGGACCTGTAAAACCATGGTCTCAGATCGACCGTGCAACGTTCAGCCACGTCCAATGCTCGTAGCAGTTATTAAGCCGCTTACTCCGGCGAAGCGGGCATGGAGCAAGTCGATACCCGCTTCGCAGCCGAAGTCACGGCGCACACGTGCCCCCCCGGCCTTACCCAGGACCGTACGCCCGGCCGGATCGCGGATGAGCGGTTGCAGCGCCGCGGCCAGGACAGCGGAGTCCTCTGGCTCGACAAGCCATCCAGTGCAGCCATGCTCAATCAGCTCCGGAACCGCAGAGGTGCGAGTGGAAAGGCAGGCCAGCGACTGTGACTGCGCCTCCATCAACGCGTTGGGCAGCCCGTCGCGGTCGCCGTCGCGCGCGGTGCGGCAGGGCAGGACGAACAGGTCGGCGCGGCGGTACTGGGCGATCACCGCGTCCTGGGCCTTCACCCCCAGCCAGTCGATCCGCCCCTCCAGCCCCAGCGCCGCCGCCTGCGCCTTCAGAGCGGACAGCCGGTCGCCGTCGCCGATGTGGGTCCAGCGCCAATGCAGCCCGGCCGGCAGGCGGGCCAGCGCGTCGAGCAGCAGGTCGAAGCCCTTCTTCTCCACCGCCCGCCCGACCGACAGCAGCCGCACGGGGTCGGCGGGGTCGGACCCGTTGCGCGCCGGGCGGGCGTCCGGCGGGCCGGGGAAGCGGCTGAAGTCCAGCCCGTGGTAGAGCAGCTCCACCCGCTCCGGCTCCGGCGCCAGTTCGCGCAGGCGGGCGAGGCCGAGCGCGGTGCAGGTCACCCCCCAGCGCGCCTCCGCCAGCTTGTCCCGCAGGTCCCAGTCGGGAGAGGTCCAGATGTCCTTGGCGTGGGCGGAGAAGCTCCAGGGCAAGCCGGTCAGCAGCGCGGCGTAGCGCGCGACGCTGGCCGGGGTGTGTAGGAAGTGGGTGTGCAGCCAAGTGACGTCCGCCGGCAACTCCGCCGCCAGCACGCAGGCTTGGCCGAAGCGGCGGACGCGGTTGCGGCTGGGGTCGCGCCGCAGGTCGGCCAGCCAGGCGGCCCGTGCCGCGCGCCAGCCGGGCAGCCGATGCGCCGCGGTCAGCGCGTGCAGCACGCGCGCCGGCTCCTCGTGAAGATATTCAGGCAGGTAGGTGACGGCGGCCCTAATGCGTCGGTTCAGCGCGTGTACCACCGTGTCGGTCGGGCGACGCAGGCTGACGATCAGTTGACGCAACCCCCGCTGCTCCAACCCCAAGATCTCCTGCGAGATGAAGGTTTCTGACAGGCGCGGCCAGCCTTTGACGATGACGGCAATGGTCATGTCTACTCCTCAGCGGCCATTTTGCGTTCGGGCAGCAGGTTGGAAAGATGGTCAGCCCCTACCTGCGTTGGCAGGTGCCGACCGGCGAGGCGATTGACGCTCTCCAGCCCATTGAGCAAGCGCGGCACGGTGATCGAAGACGGGGCGGGTTGCCAAGGCAGTCGGCGCAGCGCCGCCGCCATCGCCGCGGCGTCGCGCACCCCGTCGTCCGTTAGGACGGAGACCAGACCCAGCTCCTGCGCACGGGCGGCGCGGATGGTCTGCTCGCGCCGCGGCACCTCACGCGGGACGATCAGCGCCTTCTTGTCGAAGGACAGGATCTCGCAGAAGGTGTTGTAGCCGCCCATGGCGACCACCCCCACCGCTCCCTGCATCAGCCGCTCGATCCGCGCCTCGAAGGCGGTGGCCTCAACGTTCGGCAGGGCGTCGGCGCGGGCCAGGAATTCGGCCTGGAGGTCCGGCTGCATGAAGGGGCCGAACACTAGCACGGCGCGGTAGGGGATGCCGGGATCGCTCTCGTAGGCGCGCAGCACCCAGTCCACCAGCGCATCCCCGTCGCCGCCGCCGCCGGGGGTGACCAGGATGTAGGGCTCGCCCGGCAGACCGGGGTCGTGGGGGAGCGCCGGGGGCACGGTGCGGTGCAGGTAGCCGGTGTACACCATCTTGTCGCGCACCGACTGCGGGACCTCGATCCCCTCCAGCGGGTCGCAGATCTGCGGCAGGCCGTAGGCCCAGATCTCGTCGTACAGGGTCTCCAGCGCCGGCAGCACCCTCTTGCGCTCCCACTCCGGGGCGAGCAGGGCCGGCTCGTCCATCACGTCGCGCAGGCCCAGCACCAGCGGCACGCCGCGGCCCTTCAGAAGCTCCAGCGTCTCCCGCACCTCGCCGCGCAGGCCCAGCGGCTCCTTGTCGACGATGAACAGGTCGGGCTGGTAGATCTCCGCCGTGTGGCGGATCAGCGAGGCCCGCATGGACAGGATCTCGTCGATGTCCAGATGCAGGTTCAGCGCCGTGTATTCGCCGTTGCGCAGCTTGATGACGCCGGGGATGCGCACGAAGTCCACCCGCGTGCGGAAGTCGAAGCTGCCGACGATGGGCGAGCCGGACAGGATCAGTACGGACAGATTGCTGTAGCGCTCGACCAGCGCATGGGCGATGGCCCGGCAGCGGCGCAGATGGCCGAGCCCGAACGCGTCGTGGCTGTAGATGAGCACGCGGCCTAAGGTCGGACGTTCGCTCATGAGCTTCCCTCCCCTTGTGTCTGGCTACCGGTGCGTGGCGCCTGGCCGCACGTTGCGTCATGTTCGCAAGGCAATCTTTCCGCGACACCGGGAGCGTGGGCCCGATGCCGTTGCGAGCACGGCCCTGAGGAATCGCGCGCCAACCTGGGTGTCCCATTCCTCACCCCGTCCCGCAGTTTGGATGACCGGTTCATGTAGGACCGAAGATCGGCAGCCGTGAATGGCGCACCGCTTAGTTTGTGCACGCCGGCTCTTACCAACTCCGTGGCAATCGCCGGCCATGCGATGCGTCGTCGACGTGCCTTGGTGATCTCGTCCAACAAGGGAGCTAGCACGAGCCCATTCGACACGCCGGCCGTACGGAGGCCCGCGGTTGAGCGTGGCAACCGAGCCACGGCGTGCCGAAACCGCTGGGCGACCACAATAAGGTCCATGCCGGTCCCGGTTAGTCCTTGCCCCCGGCTGGGTTCCGGCGCGGTGCCGCGAGCCTTCTGCTCGTCCACGCGCTCATCCTCCGCTCGGTTTCCACCTTTAATGACTGGCATAGAGGCCATCGCCGGTCCTCCCGAACGTGACGACGTCGTACGGGTGGTTGGGATGGTCCATGTCTGGCGCGCTCGCGAGCATGCCGGGCACCGATAGCCTTGTAAGCGTAGGGTTCTTCGTCCACAGCCGGGTCACTTCCGAAGCCGGCACCTGTCCCTCCAAAACACAGCCGTCCACGACGACGGTATGGCAGGACCCTAACGGCTGGTGCCCCCCCTGTCCGGGCTTGATTCGGAGCATGTGCTCCACGTCGCGCACAACGGTGGAGAACCCTGTGGCCCGCATGAGCTCGATCCACTTGGCACAGAAACTACAGGTTGACGATTTCCAGGTTGTAAGCTCACCGGCCTCGGCTGACGAGTTCTCGAAGAGCGCGGAACCGGCGATCAGATGGACGCCCACAAGCCCGACACCAAGCAAAATTCCCCAGCGCGCTTCCCGGAGCGGTCGCATTACCGCACCGTGGGCATACGGCGACCGGGTGGTTGCCTTCCTTTTTCGCTTTCTCATAGTCATGACGGTCTTTCTGCTCTACGCCCCCCCTCCCCCCCGAGCGGTCGGTCTGGACGACGTCGCGCGGGCAGGGGAGCAAGGGTCTTTTCGTGCCCCTATTTCGAAGGCCTGAGCGTCTCGATGCGGTACATCCCAGCAGGGTCCTTTCCAATGGTGAAGACGACCGGGTCGCCCGGTTTCACAGCGTTGAGATCCACACCCGGGGCGACCACGAAGTCCATGGTCATCGCCGGCCAGCCGAGCGCCGCGATCGGACCGTGGCTGAGGTTCACAAGGCGCTTCGCCGGATTGACAGCGTTGACCAAGCCGGTCGTGCCCGCGGCTCCCGGTTGGGTGACCGCCGTGGCATGACCACGATGGTCCATTTGGGCTGACGTGGCGGCGGGCAGGACCGTCAACGCGGTCAGCGCGGCAAGCATGGCTGCAGCGATCTTACGGTGCATGGATAATCTCCTTGGGTTGAGCATCAACGGATGGAAGGTCACGGCGAAGCGGCGGCCACGCGGCCGCCTGGCGGCGGATCGCCGGTGTCTTGACCAGGGCGTAGATGGCGGGGATGACCAGCAACGTCAGCACGGTGGAGGAGACCATGCCACCGATCATCGGCACGGCGATGCGCTGCATTACCTCCGAACCGGTGCCGTCGCTCCACATGATTGGCAGGAGACCAGCCATGATGGCGACCACCGTCATCATCTTCGGGCGCACGCGCTCGACGGCGCCCTCCATGATGGCGTCATAGAGGTCGGCCACGGTCATGGGCTGCCCTTCGGCGGCACGGCGGCGCTTTCGATCCTCGAGCGCGTGGTCGAGGTAGATGAGCATCACCACTCCGGTCTCGGCAGCGACGCCGGCGAGAGCAATGAAGCCGACGGCCACGGCCACGGAGAGGTTGAAGCCGAGCAGCGCCATGTACCAGACACCGCCTACCAGCGCGAAGGGCAGCGAAAGCATGACGATCAGCGTCTCGGCGATGCGCCGGAAATTCAGGTACATCAGCAGGAAGATGATCGCGATTGTCACTGGAATGACGATCTTCAGTTTCGCCGCTGCGCGTTCCATGTACTCGAACTGGCCGCTCCAGGTGACATAGTAGCCAGCAGGCATCGGCACTTGCTCGGCGACCATCTTGCGAGCGTCGGCGACATAACCGCCAATGTCGCGATCGCGTATGTCGACGTAGATGTAGGCCGACAACAGCGCGTTCTCGGTGCGCACCGTTGCTGGTCCCTTGGTCAGCCGCACCGAGGCAAGCTGGCCGAGCGGGATTGCCCCGCCCATTTCCGGGTGCAGCAAGATGCGGCTGGCAATTGCGTCGGGGTTACTGCGCAACTCCCGCGGGTAGCGGACGTTGACGGAGAAGCGCTCGCGGCCTTCCACGGTCGTCGTTACCATCTCGCCGCCGAGTGCCGTCAGGATGGTGTCCTGCAGATCGCCCACCGTCAGGCCGTAGCGGGCCAACTGCTCCCGGTTGGGGTCGATCTCCAGGTAATAGCCGCCAACAATGCGCTCGGCGTAGGCGCTGGTCGTGCCGGGCACCGCTTTGACCACGGTTTCGATTTCGCGGGCCAGCCGCTCCATCTCCTCCAGGTCCTTGCCAAACACCTTGATGCCGATCGGTGTGCGGATGCCAGTGGAGAGCATGTCGATGCGCGCGCGCAACGGCATCGTCCAGGCGTTGGAGATGCCGGGCATCTGCACCGCCTTGTCCATCTCCGCCACAAGCTTTTCATAGGTCATCCCCGGCCGCCAGTCGTACGGCGGCTTCAGGTTGATGACCGTCTCGAACATCTCGGTCGGTGCAGGGTCGGTTGCGGTGGCGGCGCGCCCGGCCTTGCCATAGACCGACTCCACCTCGGGGAAACTCTTGAGGATGCGGTCCTGCGTCTGGATCAGTTCGGCCGCCTTAGTAATCGACAGGCCGGGAAGCGTGCTCGGCATGTAGAGGATGGTGCCCTCGTTGATCGCCGGCATAAACTCGCTGCCGAGCTTGCTGGCCGGAACCACCGACCAGCCCAGCACACCGATCGCGATCAGGATGGTCAGGATCTTGGCGCGCAGCACCAACGTGATCAGCGGTCTGTACAGCCAAATCAACAGGCGATTCACCGGATTCCGGCGTTCGGGGATGATCCGGCCACGCACGAACAGCAGCATCAGCACCGGCACCAGCGTGATCGACAGGAAGGCGGCGCCAGCCATAGCGAAGGTCTTGGTGAAGGCCAGCGGTTTGAACAGTCGGCCTTCCTGCGCCTCCAGCGTAAAGACCGGCAGGAAGGACACGGTGATCACCAGGAGGCTGAAGAACAGCGCGGGCCCGACCTCCACCGCCGCGTCGATCAGCACCTTGGCGCGATTGGCGTCCGGAGGTGCGTGCTCCAGCCGCTTGTGAGCGTTCTCGATCATCACGATGGAGGCGTCCACCATAGCACCAACGGCGATGGCGATACCGCCCAGGCTCATGATGTTCGACGTCATGCCCATCCAATCCATAACGATGATGGCGATGAGCACGCCGACCGGTAGCGTGACGATGGCGACCAGCGCGCTGCGCACATGCAGCAGGAAGACGATGCAGACGAGCGCGACGATCACGCTCTCCTCGATCAGCGTCACCTTGAGGTTGTCCACCGCTCGCAGGATCAGGTCGGATCGGTCGTAGACGCTCTCGATGCTCACGCCCTCCGGCAGTCCGGCCTTCAGCTCAGTAAGCTTGTCCTTGACGTTCTGGATAACGTCGAGCGCGTTTTGTCCATAACGCTGGAGCGCAATGCCGCTGACGACCTCGCCTTCGCCGTTCAGCTCGGTCAGGCCGCGGCGCTCGTCCGGGCCGATCTCCACCCGCGCCACGTCGCGCAGCAGGATCGGCGTACCGCGATCGACCTTAAGGACGATGTCCTCGATATCGGTGATGCCGCGCAGGTAGCCACGGCCGCGCACCACGTACTCGGTTTCCGCCATCTCCACAACGCGGCCGCCAACGTCCTGGTTGGACGCGCGGATCGCCTGTGCAACCTTGTTCAGTGGCACACCGTAGGCCTGGAGCTTTTGGGGATCGACGACGACCTGGTATTGCTGGACGAAACCGCCGACACTGGCCACCTCGGCGACACCCTCCGCCTTGGTGAGCTGGTAGCGCAGGTACCAATCCTGCAGCGTACGCAGTTCCGCCAAGGTGCGGTCTTTGGCAAGGACGACATATTGGTAGACCCAGCCCACGCCGGTGGCGTCCGGTCCAAGCGTCGGGGTGACGCCGTTGGGCAGCCGTTTGGCGGCGAAGTTCAGATACTCCAGCACGCGTGAGCGCGCCCAATAGATGTCGGTGCCGTCCTCGAAGATGATGTAGACGAAGGAAGCACCGAAAAACGAGAAGCCGCGGACCACCTTGGACTTCGGCACGCTGAGCATAGCGGTGGTGAGCGGATAGGTGACCTGATCTTCGACCACTTGCGGGGCTTGGCCGGGATAGTCGGTGTAAAGGATGACCTGGACGTCAGACAGATCGGGCAGCGCGTCGAGCGGAATACGCGACACCGAATAGGCGCCGACTCCGATAAGGAACAGAGTGCCCAGCAGGACCAGCGCGACGTTGCGCGCCGACCAGCGGATGATGGCGGCGATCATGGCTTTGCTCCCCGCCGGCTATTGATGCTGGTGCTGGCCGCCACTGCCGCCGAAGGCGCTCAGGGCTGCACGCAGGTTGCTTTCGGAATCGATCAGGAAGTTGGCGCGTACGACGACGCGTTCGCCCTCCTCCAGCCCGGCGAGAATCTGGACGTAGCCATCGGCGCGCGCGCCGGCCCTGACGTCACGCGGCTCATAACGGCCCTCACCGGTCTCCACCAGCACCGCCTGCCGCCTGCCCGTATCGAGTAGAGCGGAGTCCGGCACGGCCAACTCCGCCGTGGCGCCCGGGGAGACGTTCAGATCGCCGTTCAGGTGCACAGTGGCGTAGAGGTTCGGCTTGAGCAGGCCGTCGGCATTGGGCAGTTCGATGCGCACCTTGCCGGTTCGGCTCTCAGCGGTCAGCGTGGGGTAGACGAAGCTGACCTTCCCTGTGAAAGATCTGCCCGGCAGCGAGTTGACAGTGACGTCGACCTCTTGTCCCGGCTTGATGTAGCCGAGATCTTGTTCGAACACGTCGGCGATCAGCCAGACATTCGATAGGTCGGCGATGCGATAGAGTGCCTCGCCGGGCATGAAGCGCATTCCGCGCACCGCACCCTTTTCCAGCACCACACCTCCGGCAACTGCGCGGTAGGTCAGGCTGCGCGACACCTTGCCGGTCTTGCGCAGCCTTTCAATTTCCTCTTCCGGGATGTCGAGGTTGCGCAGCCGCTGCAGCGACGCCTCGGCGAGTTGGCCGCCGTCACCGCTTCGGCGGGCGACGAGGTATTCCTGCTGGACCAACACCAGCTCCGGACTGTAGATCTCCATCAGCGGCTGTCCTTTGCGGACGGTGGCTCCGGTGGTGTCGACCAGGAGGGTTTCGATCCACGCTTCGAACTTCGGGGCAACAACAAAGAGGCGACGTTCGTCTACCTGGACCGTGCCGACCGCCCGAACTTGTCGGGAGACTATCCGTCGCCTCGCCGCTTCAGTTCGCACGCCGAGCTTCTGAACCTTGTCGGGGCTGATGGTCACGGCGCCGGATGCGCTGTCCTCGCCCTCGTAGACCGGGACGTAATCCATCCCCATCGGGTCCTTTTTGGGCACCGGAGAGGTATCAGGCAGGCCCATGGGGTTGCGGTAGTAGAGGACCTTACCCGGACCAGCGGGAGTAGCCGCAGCGGGGGTGCCGTGCCCACCATGGCCTGTTTGAGCCAGAGCGGGCGTTCCGGCCATGATGGAACCGGCTACCAGGACGGCGAGTACTGTGGGAAGACGGGTCGATGGGCGGCTCATAGTTCACCTCCGATCAGGCGTTCGATCTCGGCGAGCCGGATTTGTTCCTCGAACGTCACATTCACGTACTCGACCAACGCGCGGCGCAGCGTCTGCTCGGCAACCAAGAGGTTAGCGAACTCTTCCCGCGACAGTTCGTAGCCGCGTGCTGCGGACTCCAGCGCAATGCGCGCCTGCGGTAGGGTGATCTCCCGCACGATCCGCTTACGCTCCTTCAGTGCGGCCAGCATGGCGTAAGCCTCATGCACGTCGGTGGCGACGTCGAGACGGAGCTGTTCCAGCTTGGCCCGCGCCGCTCCAGCCATTGAAGCAGCTTCGCGTTGCTCGGCCCGGCGGCGGTCGGCATAGAGCGGAATGTTGACCTCGACCATCGCTTGATAGCCGTCGAAGCGGCCATCGCTCCGCATAACGCCGAGACCCAGTTCCACGTCTGGATAGCCGTTCTTCTCGGAGAGACGGCGCGTGCCGTCCGCCGAGTCGATCTGTGCAAGCTGGGCGCGGATCGCCGGGTAATCGGATCGGGCGCGGTCGACCAGCGCATCGACCGGCAGCATCTCCAGCGGCGGGACCGGTCGGGGTTGAGGTTTCGTCGGCAGTGGGGTTTCCGGGGACCGGACGAGCAGCCCGTTCAAACGCACCTGGGCGCGGTGGCGATCAGCGTCCATGCGCGCGACATCGGCGGCGAGCGTCCCGGCTTCGGCGTTGGCGCCGGTGACGTCCTGCTGCTTGCCGGGACCCTGGGCGTAACGGGCACGCGCCAGATCCGACAGGCGGCGAACCGTGCCGAGCAGCTTACGGGTCTCATCGGCCGCCAGATGCGCCGCGTGATATTCGGCATAGGCGACTTTGACGCGATAGGTGATCTGGTTTGCCACCTCCGCCTGGGCAGCGGCGGCCTTGCGACTGTCCGCCGAGGCGATCTCGCGCTTCAGGTCGCGCTTGCCCCACAGCGGGAACATCTGGCGGACCTGATACAGCTCCCGCCCGGCGCGATCGCGCGGCAGGTAGCCAGGCTCGTTGCGTGGCAGTTCCAGCTCTACCTTGAGCTTGGGGTCGTCGAGAGCGCCCGCGGAGTCGATGCGTGCCGTAGCAGCATCGACCTCCAAGGCCATCGCGGCAGCTTCCGGGTTCAGGCGTCGGGCGATGTCGACGAGATGGGAGATGTCGGTGTTCGGCTCAGCCGCGACGGCGGCCACGCTGCCAAGCAGCAGGATCGCGGTTGCGGCAAGCATCCCACGCGAAAGGCGCAATCGGTGTGGTGCGGTCATAGTCTTGATTCCGCGCAGCCGGTCGGCCTGCCCCTGGCTGACTGCAGGGCGGCAGGACTCGGACGGCGTCCGTTCGAGGGATAGTGATGAGGCGTGTAACCTCCGCCGCAAGCGAGTGCAGCAGGGATGGAAACATGTCAGTGGAAGGATTTGGGTGGAGGCGAATCCGGTGTGATCCGGCGCGCATCAAACCGCTCTTCTTGATCTGGGCTCCAGCCGATGCGGAGCGCTCCGAACATGCCGGTAACGGCATCGACCCAAGCCAAAGTTCCAAGGTTCTGGCAGCAAGGTGCGGTCATTTCCATCGCGAGAGACCGGCCTGGATCGACTGCATTGCACGATGCTGTTTGACGATGGTCATGACCGAGACATGGCGTCTCGGGGTGGGTTGTCCCGACGCCATCGGAGTGGTCCATGCGAGCATGCGCGTGCACCCCACCCACCGCCCCGAGCACCAGGACGGCAACAAGCGTTATTGCCGTCAGAAAATGGCTGATGCTTTCCATCCCGCCCTCCGGGTTCCAGAATGACGGTACACCATCAGGACCCAAGGTTGCCGAACCGGGGGCGAGGCGCACCGGCGCTGAGCGGTATCAGCTGTGATAGCCGAAAGCCGCTTGGCCGATGGCGAAGTCGAGATAGCTGTGCGCCTGCGCGTGGTTGCCCTGGTTGTGCAGGTAAGTGCCGTAGGCGGCGTTGCGCTCGGCAATGCTCCGGGTGA
>NZ_JBFUHT010000039.1:0-47285 GCF_056402275.1 Azospirillum sp. P4_B5 | reverse complement strand
GCTCAGGCAATAGCGCGGCGGAACCGTCATAGAGACGTTGACTCATATCCCGAGTCGCCGCGCAACACCCGATCGCCAGCCACCCCCAATGCGCGGCCGCCCCGGCCGGCAGCGTGCGCTCAGCCACCCCCGTGAGCAATCACCCCGGCCCCGCCGAGGCGGCTTTTTTCATGCCCGAAGGAGGGACACCCATCATGCTGCCACTACCTATCCCCATCATCTCTGCCCTGGCCCCGGTGCTGAGGGCACGCTTTTGACGGCATACCGGGTTTCACCGGCGGGAAACGCTCCCATCTCTACGGCACCCGGTCACGGCGGGGAAAGGAGTCCCCAGCCCCAGCAGAGAAGGGAACCATGAGCAACCTGAGCAAAGTTCTCGGTGTCATCCTGGCCAATGGACTGGCCGGCCGCACCAGCCGGGGACCAGCCTTTGCCGCTGCGCTGCCTCTGGTCCTTGGCAAGAAAGGCAAAAAGAAGAAGAGGGGCCATTACGGCCATGGCTACGGCGCTCCGCAGGCGCCGGCTGGTGGCATGGGCTTGTTCCAGAAGGCGGGGCTCGCGTCTCTCGCCTACCTCGCTTACAAGGCGTATCAGGACAACCAGAAGCGCTCCACCGCCGCCGGTCATCCTTCGGCCCAGCCGGGCGGACCGGTGAGCGGCGGGGGCTTGAGTGGCATTCTCGACCGATTCGGCCTCGGAGGGGCGCTGGGCGGTGTTCTGGGCGGCGCGGCGGCGGGAGGGGCCGTCGGCGGCCTCGGCGACCGTCTGGCCAACGTTCTGCGTGGTGGCGCGCCGGAGCCTGACCTCGGTGACGCAAAGGCGCTTCTGTTGATCCGCGCCATGATCGCGGCGGCAAATGCCGATGGCCGCATCTCGATCGATGAGCAGCGGCGGATACTCGACAGCCTCGACGCAGCCCAAGCCGAACCGGAAGACCGCCGGATCGTCGAAGCCGAGTTGCGCACGCCGCGGCCCATGGATGAAATCATCCGTGAAGTCCGCGACCCTGAGACAGCCGAGCAGGTCTATCTCGCCTCCGAACTGGCGGTGCGCGGCGGCAACGACGTCGATCGTCAGTATCTTGCCTACCTTGCCTCTCGTCTCGGCCTGACCGACGCGCGCCGTCGCGAGCTCGATTCGATGATCTGATGTTCTGACCGACGCAGGCCAACGATCTCCCCAGTACACAGATCGGCCGTCAGCAGAAACACGATGTGATCCCGTTGTGGTACTGGGGCTCGGGCACGCCAAGCTCTGATGACCTGCGCATCTGAACAGGATGCGCCTGACGCGCCACCCTGACAATCACCCCGCCGCCCGGCCCCGCCGAGGCGGCTTTTTTCATGCCCGCGCGCTTCTTCTTGTAGCGCGCGGGCATCACGGAGGCACCATGCCCACCCTTCGCTTGATCGTTTACGTCCTGGCCTGTGCACTCACCGCCGGGGCGGCCCTGGCCGCGTCCGATCCCCCGGCCACGGATCAGCTCGCCTCAGCGCTGGACCGGCTGGCCGACCTGCTGGAGGAGGGCGGGCCTGCCGTTTATGCCCTGCTCGGTATCCTGGCGCTTGCCTTCCTGGCAACGCTGGGGGCCTTCGTCATCGTCATCATGGCGGCACTCCAGAACCTGCCGCGAGTGGCCCGCCCGCTGGCCGACGCCGTAGCGACGATCCGGGGCGGCCCGACGCAGCGCGAGGAGGCCCTGCGTCGCGAAAACACGAGCCTGCGCAGCGAGGTCGAAACGCTGACCGGCAAGGTGTCGGTACTGGAACATTCCGAGGAAGAGCACCGCCGCATTGTCGGCGTGCTGCTGGAGCAGCTCGAAGCCGCCAACATCAACGTCGCCGCGGTGCGCGCGATCTACCGGGCTGAACCCGATGCAATCCCGGCCTGACCCCACCCAACCCGATGCCCAGCAGGTCGCCGACAAGGTCCTGGCCGACTGCGGCGGGGGACGAGGCCGCTGCCCGCCTCCTGCTGGCGCACCTACTCATCAACGCGCGCCGGGGCATGTGCTCCGGCTTCCAGCGGCTCGGGCCGTTGGAGCGGCGGTCTGCTGGCTGAACCTCCCCTCTGTCGGAGCCCCGCGCCGGCAAAAGAATGGCGGCCACAGAGAGCCGCCAAGGTTCAGCTAAATCTGCCCTGGAAGGCAGATCGGCGAATCCTATGTGACGCTGCCACCCTAAACAACCACAATGGGAATATGTCGAAATGACCACCACGCCCGCCGGCGCGGCGAACCCGCGCGAAATCCATCACGACGCCTTGGATCTCGTCCGCCGATCCGAGGGCCTGTACCTCAAGGCCTACCTCTGCCCGGCGGGGGTGCCGACCATCGGTTACGGCCACACCGCCGGGGTCCGGATGGGCCAGACCATCACCAGCCTCCAGGCCGAGGTCTTCCTGCGCGCCGACATGGCCGATGCCGCCGCGCAGGTCGCCCGGCTCGTCAAGGTGCCGCTGACCGATCGGCAGCGCGGCGCCTTGGCGTCGTTCGTGTTCAACCTGGGTGCCGGAAGCCTGCAGGAATCGACCCTGCTGCGCCTGCTGAACCAGCGGGACTATGCGGGGGCGGCTGGCCAGTTCGGCCGCTGGGTGTTCGCCACGGTGAATGGCGTCAAGACGGAGCTGCCAGGGCTGGTGAAGCGCCGGGCTGCGGAGGCGAAGCTGTTCGAGGCGGGCTGAACGTGGTCGGTAGACACAGCAGGGCAGAGCAGCCGGATAACTACCCGGGCGCGGTATACCTTGCGAGCCAGCGCACCAACATGTTGTCAGCGTGTTAATCGACTGCACGTCACCCAACGTGCTTGCTCCTGGACGATGATTTCCTCCCTGTGACTCAAGCAATCGCGGCGCCCTATGCCCCCTTTCACGGCGCCGTGATTGCATTTTTCTTTCCTTGGCTCCCCCCACCATTTTCGCTCGGCCCATTGGGTGGGGTGTCAGAGTCGCCTGCTAAAGGCGTCTCGCCGCCTAATACAGGGGAAGCCCCATGATCGAGATCCTCAGCCCGAAACCGGCCCGCCATCAATCCAGCAGCGCGTTCCAGGCATCCCAGCCGTCACGGCTGAGACGCCATGTCCCTGGCCCGTTGCCGGGATTGATCAGTCCCAGGTCGTAGCACTCAGCTATCAGCCATTCCAGAGAACCGCCTGGTTCCGCCACACAGACATGACCGGTCTCAGGATCAGCCGTCAGCAGGAGCAGGATCTGATCCTGCGTCAGGTATCCCTGGACCATGACCCTGCTGCTGTACTCGGGCTTGGGCATGCCGGGCTCCATCGACCTGTGCGCCCCAAAGGATGCGCCTGAACACCGTGCCCAGACAATCGTCTACCCAACCGTCGGTCCGCGATGCGGGCACACACGTCCTGCACTTCAAGCCGGATCTCGACAGCGCGCGAGACCAGTTCCTGGCTCTGTTCTTGCAACGCCACTGCTTGCCTGATGGCGTGCTCTTGAAGGAGCAGCAGTCGCTGAATCCGTTTTGGAGAAAACCGCGTGTTCATGATCGCCTACAATGGCAGAGGACGTAGTTCCCACCAATGCGCTTCTGATCCCGGAGGTAAATTCTGTGCATGCGCGCTTTGGCTGAGACTCCTGAAATTCTTTGCGTAAGCGACGAGACTCTTCGACCGCGGTGCGGGCTCGCGCGATTGCTTCTCGTTGGCGAGAAATCAGGAAATCAATATATAAACGCCGTTTTCGCTCATTCGTGTCTTCCTGCCGCACAGTGATCATTAGTCACTCCCGCTTTGCTCGAAAGGCGAACGACCGACGACAATCAGATAACGAGTAAACCAAAAGCACACCAACTCAACACGTGCTCTCATGACTTACCTATATCGTAAGTGAGCTAAGACAAGGTTGATCAGCTTCACCCACCAGCCGCCCGGCCCCTGCCGAGGCGGCTTTTTTCATGCCCGAAGGAGGGGCGCCCATCATGCTGCCACTGCTCATCCCTATCATCTCCGCCCTAGCCCCGGTGCTGCTGCCGGAGGTCGCCAAGGCCGCCCTCGGCACCGGCGAGACCGCCCAGAAGGTCGGCGAGGCTGCGGTGTCCGTCGTCTCCGCCGTGACCGGCCTGCCGATTACCACTCCGGAGGGTGCCAAGCGGGCTGTCGCCGCGGTCAAGGATGACCCGTCGATGCTGGCCGAACTGTACCGTCAGCAGGGCGATCAGGTCGTGGCGCTGCTCCGGCTGGACAACGAAGACCGGGCCGACGCCCGCGCCCAGACCGTCCAGCTTGCCCAGGCCGGCAGCCGCATCTCCTGGGGGGCGCCCATCGTCTCGACCATCGTCCTGGTGACATTCGGCATCGTGCTGTACCGGGTGCTGAGCCAACCGGCCGGTGCAATCGACCAGAACGCCACGCTGATGCTCGGCGCCCTGACCACCATGGCGTCGGCGGTGGTGTCCTACTGGGTCGGCTCCAGCGCCGGGTCCGCGGCGAAGGACAAGCTGCTCCGGAAGTGAGGGACTTGTTCTGCCCCTTCTTCACCTTTCTGTTCCCGGCATAACGAGCACTCGTGCAGGTGACTGGCGCCCTCAGAAAATCCCTGCATGGCGAATGGAGTGCGGCATGTCCAAGCTATTATCCACCGCTCAACACCAATCAGGTATTCCCGGGCTTCAAAGCCGATGGCGGCTTGATTGTGCTCTCGCAACGTCTTGAGTGCTCGGCAAGCCGAGTTGCACGCTGACGAAACATAATGGCACATGGCCGTTCCTAAAATGTCTTGCTCTGCGAAAAAGGGGTAAGGCAATAACCCAGTAGCCGTCGAGTCAAAATTGAGCTTCTGTCGGAATATCACATCCAAAAATTGCATGCTCGGGTATGTGGGCTGTTGAGCGTTCCCGCCATATCTGGGGCCATGAGTGTTCCGCGCTGGATTAGCTTCTCTGGAGGGTGTTGAGAGACCGTTTGAAAAGGTTTGGCTGTAGCGGCGTGATATGATTCAAACTTCGGATGTGGACCGAAGCGACGCGCAGCCGAATGGCCAGGATCGAGAAGAAGACGAAGCGGTATTCGACGGACCTGACCGATGAGGAATGGTGTCTGATAGAACCGCTGATGCCGCAGAAGGCCGACACCGGCCGCCCGAGGTCTGTGGACCTTCGGGAAGTCTTGAACGCCTTGCGCTACTTGGCCCGGACGGGCTGTGGCTGGCGGCTTTTACCGAAGAACTTCTCTCCGTGGCAGACGGTGTATTGGTGGTTTCGGCATCTCCTGCGGCGCTTGCTGTTTCAGACGATCCACGACGTGGCGTTGATGATCGACCGTGAACGGGCTGGGCGCGAGGCCAGTCCGAGCGCCGGGGTTGTGGACAGCCAATCGGTGAAAGCTCCCGCCGCCGCGGAGCGCGGCTATGACGCGGGCAAGAAAATCAATGGGCGCAAGCGGCACATCGCGGTCGACACCGATGGCCGCTTGTTGATGGTGAACCTGACCACGGCTGACATCTCCGACTCTGCCGGAGCCCAGAAAATTCTGGAGGCGATGCGCAAGCGTTGGCCGTGGATGAAGCACTTCTTCGCCGACAGCGCCTATGATCGCAAGAAGCTGATGGACAAGGCTGCCTTCCTCGACTTCACCATCGAGGTGGTCCGGCGAACCGACACAGAGCCAGGGTTCAAGGTCGTGCCGCGGCGCTGGGTGGGCGAGCGGACCTTCGGATGAATGACCCGCTGGAGACGTCTGGTTCGAGACTATGAAGCCCGGATCGACGTCTCCGGCGGCATGATGCAGCTCGCCATGGCAAGCCTGCTACTTCGACGAGTCTGCCAGTGAAACTGGTTGTCAAACGGGCTCTGAGATCGACCCTGCGGAGTGGGCCGCTTGGTCGGCGCGCCCGCACGCAGCTGGAAACACGCGAATCAACCCTCTACACTTCACCGCCTCGCTGTCGCTAAACTGAAGGTAGACTGGACAACCAGGAAGCCCTGGGGGAGGGTGATCCATGACACCGACCGATGCCGTCGTTGCCGTAGCCATGAAGCCAGTGGCGGAGCGCTTGGCGGTTGAACTCGCCGGCTTGCCGCCGGAGCAGGTCGAACAAGCAGTCTCCCAATATATTCAGCAAGCGCTCCGGGAGCTGGAGTTGAGCGACATCCCGAGGGAAAAGATTGTCCAGGCGGCTCTCGCGCTGCTGATCCACGAGCGGGAGCGGGTGCTGGGGCCGGAGAAGAGATAACTCCGGCTTGACCATGGCCGGATCGTTGCCTCTGCTGTACAAGGCCGGGCCGATGTGGACTGGTTTTGGGATCTCCTCGGAGCGCTTCGGAAACGTGACGTCGAAGCGCTCCCACAGCCACTCCCTACCTCCCAAGGGCCAACGCCGGGGCTGCCTTCCGCTGAGCCGCGATGAGGAGCAGGATCAGGAGGAACGGCCGGATGCAGGTGAGAACGAGAAGGATGCCGGCGTTTCCAGGTGCATAGTTCCCGGCCACCCAAATCTGATGAAAGTGGCCGTATGCCACGCCGACGTAGAACAGCGACGCATAGGTCACGACCGCTGCCTTGAAGTCGAGCGATCTCCGGAAGGCGAACACTCCCATGGCCCCCAGCGCTATGTCGGCGATGCCGATCTCGAACTGAAACGGGCTTGTCGTCCATCCGATGAACGCTGCGGCGCGCTCCGGAGCGAACACGTGGAACAGCCCCGCCCAGAGGGCATCGACGCCAACGGCGAGTAGCAGCAGCCAGGACAAATAGCCTTCCGGGGTCCGATCAGACCGGCTGAGGGTTGGAATGATGATCGCCAACAGGAAGGTGATCAAAGGAATGTGCGTCAGGACAAATCGTATCGAATTAGCGACGTCCATTTCGTCCTCCACGGAAGAGACGACAAGCAGACGTTGAGACGCTTCGCTCGCCCGTTCCAAGAGGCTATCGGAAATACCCCGATGTAGGCGCTGTCCTCGCGCCTGTATCTGTTATGGCGAGGTGCGCAACCCTATCGATCCTGCGAACTGATGTCTGCAGATCGTCGGCCTGACTACCCAATTCCTATCTTCAACCAAAGGATACCAACCGTGAACGTTATGTTCCCGGCGCGCACCGTCGCGTCCGACTTCCGCCTCGTCAAGATCTTGTCGGTGAGCGCCAGCCCGCTGGTCCCGGCGCTGGGATGGGCATGACAGCGGAGCTGGTCAGCGCGATCCTAGTGCACTGACTCATTCAGAAGGTGCAGGCAGACGGCTGAGTTTTTCGAGGATGGCATCGGCGGACTTGGTCCAGACGAATGGCCTGGACGCCTTGTTGTGCTCGCGGATGTAGCTCGCGATAGCATCCTGGAGATCGGCCACGGACTTGAAGACACCCCGGCGGATGCTCCGGCGGGTGATGATCGAGAAGAAGCCCTCGACGGCGTTGATCCACGAGGCCGAGGTGGGCGTGAAATGGAAGACCCAGCGCGGGTGATCGGCCAGCCATTCCAGTACCTTGGGATGCTTGTGGGTGGCGTAATTATCGACGATGGCGTGGATCACCTTGCCCGCCGGAACGGCGCGCTCCACGGCGTTCAGGAACTTGATGAACTCCTTGTGGGTGTGCTTGGGTAGGCAACGCCCGACCACGGTGCCGTCCAGCGTATTCAGCGCCGCGAACAGCGTGGTGGTGCCGTTGCGCTTGTAGTCGTATGTCATCGTTCCGCACTTGCCGGGCTTCAGCGGCAAGCCGGGCTGGGTGCGGTCGAGCGCCTGGATCTGGCTCTTCTCGTCGATGGACAGCACCACCGCATGGCAGGGCGGGTCCATGTAGAGGCCCACAATGTCCTCGACCTTGGCCGCGAAGGCCGGATCGCTGGAGCGTTTGAAGGTGCGCAGGCGATGCGGCTGAAGGCGGTTGGCCTCCCAGATGCGCTGCACGGCGCGCAGGCTGATGCCGACCGCCTTGGCGACCGCCCGACCAGTCCAGTGGGTGACGGCGCCGGGTGGTTCCGAACAGGTCAGCGCCAGCACCTTGGCGACAGTCGCGGGCGGCAGCGGTGCCCGGCCGGGCTTGCGCGTCTTGTCGCGCAACAGCCCCTCGACGCCTTGTTCGGCGTAGCGCACCTGCCAACGCCAAACCGCCGGACGGCTGACGCCGGCTTGGCGCGACACGTCCAGAACGGGCAGCCGTTCAGCCGACAACAGGATGATGTTTGCCCGCTGAACATGCTTCTGCGGGCGGTTGCGGGCGGCGAGGATCGTGGCCAAGCGCGCACGATCCTCCGGTCCAACGATGACGCTGACGGTCTGGGCCATGCCGGCAGAATCGCACGTCGAACGCCGCCTGTGAATCCTCTGTCTGTGTCAGTGCACTAGCTTTGGTGTCAACGACCCTTTGTTCTTGAAAAGTTCTTTTCCCGCGTCATCCTCCCAACAAGGTCAGGTGGGTGGAGGGGAGCATGCAGGCGCCAGAGCCGATAGGGGTCGCGGCTGAAGGATGATTGTCGCGCGCGGCGGCGGTTTTCAAGCCTCCTGTCGCGGCGCGTCAATCTGGTTGGCGTTGATTGTCGCGCGGGAGGGCGGCCGTCCCGGCCCGCGTTTGCGCTCCAGGGCGGCTCGCCGGCGATAGCTTTCGACGTTCATCTCGAAGATGGTGGCGTGGTGGACGAGGCGGTCGATGGCGGCCAGGGTCATGGCCTGATTGGGAAAGATCCGCCCCCATTCGCCGAACGGCTGGCTGGCCGTGATCAACAGCGAGCGGCGCTCGTAGCGGGTTCCGATCAACTCGAAGATGACGCTGGTTTCGGCCTGGTCCTTGTTGACGTAGGCGAAGTCGTCGAGGATCAGCAGGTGGTACTTGTCGAGCTTGGCGATCGCCGATTCCAAAGCGAGGTCGCGCCGGGCGATCTGCAGCTTCTGCACGAGGTCGGTGGTCCGGGCGAACAGGACGCGCCAGCCGTTTTCCACCAACGCTTAGCCGATGGCGGCGGCGAGATGGCTTTTGCCGCCGCCGGGCGGCCCGAACAGGATCAGGTTGGCGCCCTTTTCCAGCCAGCTGTCCCCGGCGGTGAGCGCCATGACCTGGGCCTTGCTGACCATCGGCAGGGCGGCGAACTCGAAGGCCTCCAGCGTTTTGCCCGGCGGCAGGCGGGCCTCGTCGAGATGGCGTTCGATGCGGCGCCGGGCCCGTTCGGCCATTTCATGCTCGGTGAGCGCGGCGAGGAAGCGGGCGGCCGGCCAGCCCTCCTTGTCGGCGCGGGCGGCGAACTCCGGCCAGATCAGCTTGATCGCGGGCAGGCGCAGGTCGCCCAGCGCCAGCGACAGGCGGGCGGCGTCGATGGGATCGGACGGGCTCATGCCGCGGCTCCCGGGCGGACGGTGCCCAACTCGTCGAAAAGGCTCAGCGGCACCAGTTCGACCACGACGTCGGTGATGGTCGGAGCGGCGGGCTGGAATTGCTCGCGCAAGCCCGGCAGATCGGGCAGCCGGCCGGCGTCCAGGTCAGCGTCGAGCCGGTGGGCCAGTTCGGCCTCGCAGCCGCGTTCATGGGCGAGCGACAGCAGGCCGACGGCGATGGTGCAGGCGTGGCGCTCGTTGCCGGCGGCCAGCAGCGCCTTGAAGGCGCGGGCGTAGGCGCGGCGGGGAAACAGCTGGTCGCGGTAGACGAGGTTGAGCAGCGCCATCGGCTTGCGCCGCAGCGCGTGGATGACGTGGCGGTAATCGACGACATGGCCATGCTTGCCGTTGCCACGCGACCGGCCGCGGGGCAGCGTCGCCACCAGCGTGCCGCCCAGGAAGCAGTCCAGACGGTCGTCGCACAAGCGCACGCGCAGGCGATGGCCGATCAGCCGGGAGGGCACGGTGTAGAAGACCTTGCGCAGGGTGAAGCCGCCGCTGGAGGTGACGTGGACCAGGGCCTCCTCGAAATCGCCGGTGCGGCCGGCCGGCAACGGCCTGAGGGCGGCGCGCTCGGCGTCCACCGGCTTGGCCCTGCGGGCGTTCTGCTGGCCGACGATCTCGTCGATGAAGCGCCGGTAGGCGGCCAACTCGTCGAAGTCGCGGGTCCCGCGCAGCAGCAGCGCGTCGCGGACGGCGTTCTTGAGATGGCCGTGGGCGCTCTCGATGCTGCCGTTCTCGTGGGCGACACCGCGGTTGTTGCGGGTCGGGATCATGCCGTAATGGGCGCAGAGCTGCTCGTAGCGGCGGGTGGCGTCCTCGGCGGTGCCGCGCTCCAGGTTGCGGAAGGCGGCCGACAGACTGTCACTGCGGTGCTCGGCCGGCACGCCGCCGAGCGACCACAGCGCGTTCTGCAGCCCTTCGGCCAGAGCGACGAAGCTCTCGCCGCCCAGCACGACATGGGCGTGCTCCCAGCCGGAATAGGCGAGGCGGAAATGGTAGAGGCGGTGGTCGAGAGGCTGTCCAGCAATGGTGACGGCGAGTTCGGCCATGTCGGTGAAGTCGGACAGGCCCATGCGGCCGGGCACGTGCTCCTGTCGGAAGACGACGTCCTGATCGGGGCCGTTGACCGCCCGCCAGGCGCGGATGCGCCGTTCCAGCGTGCGGCGGACGCCCTCGCTCAGCTCGGGATGGCGCCGGCGGATTTCGGCGAACACGGCGATCGCCCGCAAACCGGGGGCGGCCTTGAGCATCGGCACCACCTCGCTGTCCCACAGGCCAGCCAGCGGATCGGGGCGCCGCCGGCCGCGAGGAATTGCTTTTTGTGACGGTGGACGTGGATCGTTTTCGATCCGGTAGGCGGTCGCCGTGCTGAACCCGGCCTTGGCCGCGGCGATGGCGGGGGTGTCGGACTGTCGGTGTTTCATGTAGAGCCTCATTTGGCGGTCGGTGATGTGTGGGCCCGGCAAGGTCGGGGTTCCTCATTGGCGTGAAGACCCTCGATCCTGGCCGCGGCTACCGCTTCCGCCAGCCGGCGTCTGTTCCATCGAACGGACGCCAACGCCGCCGTCGCGCCTTCGGCCGGGCTACGCCCGACCTCCGTCGCGACGGCGGCGTCCTTCATTCTCATCCAGATTGACGCCCATTCTCACCGTGATTGTCGGGCCATAATCACCGGACGCACGATGCCGCTGGCGTCCGGCCGCTTCACGATGCGCCTGGTGCGTCCGGTGAGTTCGGCCACCATGTCGGGGCCGAAGCGATCCAGAAGCTGCTCCAGTGGTCCGTTCGGAACACGGAGGCACCCGATGCGGCCCAGCAGGCTCTCCCGCATCTCCAAGGCTTCCTGGTTTATGATCGGGGCGCCGGTGCTGTCGGTGGCGGTCCGCGTTCGGATGTTTCCGGACTCATCGGCATAGGGTTCGTGCTGCTTCACCGGGAAGCAGAGTTCCAGGTACTGGATCAGGCTTTCCCGCGGCGACGTGTCGAGGTCGTCCAGGTTCTCCTCGGCTCCCTCGCGCGCCAACGCACGTTCCTGGGCGGCCTCGTTGGTGTTCACGAAGTAGAGCAGCGGCGACCGCCCGGCCCGGACATCCTCCTTCATCTCCTGGAGGATCGTTGGCATCATCATGGCGGTCAGCACCTGATTGAAGAAGCGCTGGTGCGTCCCCCAGAAGGCGCTCATTGTCTTGGACATCGCCTGTCCGTCGCTCGCGGTGCCGACCAGCTTGGTGGCTTGGTGGACGTTGGCCAGCACGATCTGCCACGCCTCGGCCATCTCGTCATAGAGCGCGACCTGCTCCGGCGTCAGGTCGTGGACCAGCCGCCGGTACTGGATATCTTCGTAGGAGAGGGAACGGGCACCATAGCGGCCAAGCGCCTTCAGGTCGCGGGTGACGATCTCCATTGCGGCGATGCCGCCGGACTTGATCTGGTCGATGAAGGCGAGCTTGCTGGAGAAGGGGGTGCCGAAGCCCCACAGCCCGAGACGGTCACAACTCGACAGGTTCTCGACTTTGTCCGCCAGGGTCGCCGAGACGAAGACGATCCGCGCCAACGGGAGGGATCGCTGGAGGTCCACCGATGCCAGCCCGGTTTGGCTGGCCTTCGTCTTGCCGCGACTGCCGTCCGTCTCCACCGCGTTCGCGGCGGCGTGGTGCTCGTCGGAGATGATGACGCCATCGAAGTCCGGGCCCAGCCAGTTGAGGATCTGCTGGAGACGGGTGATTTTCTCCTGCGGCTTGCTGCGCAGGGTGCCGGTGCTGACCAGCAGGATGCCGTGTGGCGCCTTGATGGCTTCGCCTGCTGGCGTCTTGGAAAGGGGGAAGATGATCGAGGGATCGCCGCCGAGATCGGACCAGTCCCGGCGCGCGGCGCCGAGCAGGGTGGAGTCGTTCTTGGTGATCCAGAGCGCCTTGCGGCGACCCTGGTGCCAGTTGTCGAAGATGATGCCGGCGGCCTCGCGCCCTTTACCGACACCGGTCCCATCGCCGATTGCGTAGCCGGCGCGGCAGGGCGTTTCCCCTGGCGCGGCCGGGAGGAACTCGCCGTGCGCCTGACCGGCGTAGATCACGGCTTCGAGCTGGGCGAGCGACAGCCGCCCCTCCAGGATGACGCTCTCCGGGAAGTGCGGGGCATACCGCGGTTCCGGCGGCAGCACGGCGGCCATCGCTGCGCTCTCGACCAGCTTGGAAGGGTGCGGCCGCGCGCCGGGCACCTTCAGGCGCTGCGGTTCATAGGGCTCGTATTTGGTGTCGGTGATCGGGGCATCGTGGCGGTCACGCGTCTTGGCCTGCTCGACGGCGATAGCCGGGGCCGGGGCCGGCTGCGGCTCGGGGGCTGGGGCGCTGGGCTTGGCCGCTTCATCGGCGGGGCGCGTGGGGGCCGGTGTCGGCGCCGCGGGGCGGGCGACCCCAGCCGGCATTTTCGGGCCAGCGGCGGGAACGACGTGCGGCCGGTTCAGCCGGACGGTCTCCAGCACCGCCATCATGCTGGCAACGGAGTCCAGTTCCGCCACGATGGGGCGGTTCGTTGCGGACGTCGGCCCGGTCTTGTCGATCACCGCTACCCGGACGGCGATGTCGGTCCCGGCTTTCCGGAAGGCGCGGGCGTCCAGCAGCACGTTCGCCTTGACCGAGTAGACCTGGATGATCTGCCGCCACCAGTCCCGGAACCGCGTGGCACCGAAGGCCATTCCCGGCGGCAGGATCGCGACCAGCCGCCCGTTCACCAGCAGCCGCTTCAGCGCTTGGTCGACGTGGCGGGCGGCGGTCATCGGGTCCGCCTTGTCGCCCAGCCGACCCGCGGTGGCGGTGAACGGCGGGTTGATCAGCACCGCTGTGGGCAGCACCTGTTTCGGCAAGACGGAATGGAGGTGGTCCGCGTTCTCACGGAAGACCGGTGCGAACCCCAGCCCCTCCAGGAGCCCGGCGCGCCGCTCGGACAACTCGTTGCACATCACCGTTGCGCCGGCGTTCCGGGCGTGGATGGCGAGGCCGCCGACACCGGCGCTCGGCTCCAGCACGACGTCGCCGGGCTTCAGGTCCGCGAGCCACGCCGCAGCGAAGCCCAGGGCCGGCGGCGTGCTAAACTGGTCGAACGCCTCGACCTCGTCATCCCGCCGGGTGCGCGTCGGCAGCAACGCGCCCATGGCCTCCAGGTCGCCGACCCGGACTTGGGCCGACACCAGCCCGACAGTCGGCGCCAGCATGACGCGGCGTTCCAAGATCAGCCTGTTGAGAGCCTGTTCCGCAAGGTCGTAGGCGTCCGCCGTCGTGTAGGTGCCTGTGGCCATGGTGCCGCCGAAGTGCTGGTTGGCGATGCCGATCAGGAATTGCGGGGAGATTTTGGTGCCGGCGCCGATCTGGGCGGAGAGGTCGGCAATCTGCGGAGCGCGCACCTGGGCGGAGACGGACATGCGGGTTCCCCAAGAATGGGCAAGAACGGGGGGTGCCCGGCATCGCGAAACGGATGCCGGGTCAGTAGAGCGGGCGGTGATGGTTTGAACTGCGCCGGTTTTCCCGGAGGCCATTTGTGTTGAGTCACGCCGCCATAGCGACGTCCTCGGCTTGGGCATAGTAGCGCGCTTCGGCCTCGGCAGGAGGAATGTTGCCGACGGGCTCGAGGAGGCGTCGGTGGTTGAACCAGTCCACCCATTCCAGGGTGGCGAACTCGACGGCTTCGAGTGTGCGCCACGGTCCGCGGCGGCGGATCACCTCGGTCTTGTAGAGACCATTGATGGTCTCGGCCAAGGCGTTATCGTAGGAATCGCCGACGCTACCGACGGAGGGCTCGACCCCGGCATCGGTCAGGCGCTCGGTGTATCGTATAGCGACATATTGCGACCCACGATCCGAGTGGTGGATGAGACCGCTGCCTCTGGCCGGTCGGCGGTCGTGAAGCGCCTGCTCCAGAGCGTCCAGCACAAAATCAGCGTGGGCTGTGCTGGACACCCGCCAGCCCACGATGCGGCGCGCGAAGGCGTCGATGACGAAGGCCACGTAGACGAAGCCCTGCCATGTTGACACGTACGTGAAATCCGCCAACCACAAGGCGTTCGGGCGGGACGCCTGGAATTGGCGGTTCACCCGGTCAGCGGGGCACAGTGCCGCCCGGTCGCCGATCGTGGTGCGCACCGTCTTGCCACGCATCGCTCCCTTCAAGCCCATCTGCTTCATCAGTCGGGCCACCGTGCAGCGCGCCACGTCGATACTCTCCCGCCGCAACTGCCGCCAGACTTTGCGAACCCCATAGACCTGGAAATTCGCGTCCCAGACCCGCCGGATAGCAATACTCAGTTCCGCGTCGCTTCGCGAGCGGGCTGGCGCCTTGGCCGGATCGGCCCGACGGGCGGCATGGGCATAATAGGTGGACGGGGCGATCGGCAGGACCCTGCAGATCGGCTCGACCCCGTAAACGACGCGGTGCGCGTCGATGAAGGCGATCATTTCTTGAACGGGCGGTCGAGCTCCGCCTGGGCGAAATACGCCGACGCCTTGCGTAGGATCTCGTTCGCCTGGCGCAGCTCCCGGTTCTCGCGCTCCAGCGCCTTGATCCGCTCCTGATCGTCCGTCGTCGCCCCGGGCCGCTTGCCCTGGTTGCGTTCGGCCTGCCGGACCCAGCCCCGCAACGTCTCGGGATTACAGCCGATCTTCGCCGCGATCGAGCTGATCGCCGCCCACTGCGAGGCGTGCTCACCTTCGTGTTCGAAGACCATCCGAACCGCGCGTTCGCGGACTTCAGGGGCGTACTTGGGTGATGCCTGTTTCGTCATGATGACCCCATTCTCTCAAGAAACGGGGCCTCCGGGAATCCCGGTGCGGTTCAGTTGATATTACGGTGGTGCTGTTGAGTGGACAACGAACACACAGAATGAAATAAGAAATTTATGTTTGAAAGAAAACGTGCGTTTTAAAATGGAAGGCGATTCACGAGGCGGCCAAGCTTGCTTCCATTCTGAGCGCGCACTGTTCGTCAGCGATGATCTGGCCATAGCTGGGTGAGGCACTTTTCCCCGATTAAGAGAAGCGGTGAGGCAGGAGGTGTTGGGCTTCCAGGATTATGGCTGGTGGATCGAATGGCGTTTGGGTTCCACGGGCTCTCTTGGGCAGCCGCCGGGACCATTACCGTCGAGCGTAAGGCTTGACTTGTACTCGACGGTGTCAGTCAGGAATGCTCCGTCGAGGACGGTCGGGCCGTGCGCCGCTGCACGACCGGAACCGCAGCAGCCGGCCCGACGAACGCGCGGTGGAAGCGGCGCGCCGCGCGGTCCTGCTGCGCCGGGCTGGTGCCGATGAGCAGGCTCAGAGGCGGCAGCACGACCCCTTGGTCGCGGTCGATGGTCTCCAGCAGCCAGCGGCAGGTTTCCGAATGGTTCCGTCAGTCGCAGATGAACGGGCTCGCGAACAGGCGGTCGCAAAGGAATTCCGTCTGTTCCGGGGCAAGCCGATGGGCATGGTCGTAGCCCTGGGCGGCTTTTGCCGTCCGCTTCGCCGCACGCAGGCTGTGGGCGTTCTCGCGCCATGCGTCGGCCGAATCCGGCTGGAGCGCCAGCGCCCGCTTGTGGGCCTCCAGCGCCTCCCCGTTCCGCCGCTCGTCCCGGAGCAGGGTGCCGAGCCGGGTGAAGGGCAGGGCGTCCGGCTCAAGGCGGAGGGCGCGCTTGGTCAGCGTCGCGGCGCGGCGGGGATGGGTTTGGTGTTCCAACAGGGCAAGGTTGTTGAAGGCGTCCACGAGGTCCGGCTGCAAGGCGAGGGCGGCGGCGAAGCACTGCTGCGATTCCTCCAGCCTTCCCAGCGAAAACTCTACCACCCCCAGCAGGAAGGCGGCCGCCGGCTGGTCGGACGAGGTGGCGAGGATCGCCCGGCACAGCGCGCCGCTCTCCTGTTGCTTCCCTTGCTGGTAGAGGGTGAAAGCCCGGCCCAGCGCATCTTCCGGCCGCTCTACGGGCTTGGCCTCGGGTCCGAAGCTCGGCGTTCCGGCTGGCGCCCCGTGGCTGAGCGGACGCACGACGGTGCCACCGTCGGGCGTGGAGAGGGTATGCGGGTCCTGCTTGCGAGGCAGGGGATAGCCCGCTAAATGCAGGATGCCGAGCGGGGCGTGGGGAAGCTCCGGCTCCAGCAGCAGCTGGCCGTCCCCGGAGCTGAAGGGCGTGGCCCGGAAGCAGATCCAGTTGCAGCGCCCCGGCAACTGGCTGAACGGCAGCCCGCCGGTGCGCAGGGCGACGTTCAGCGCGACCTGCTCGCTGACGAAGAGCACGGTCCGGCGGAGGGAGCCCGCCAGCAGGCGCGCCCAGAGCGTCCAATGCGGCGCGTTGCGTTGCGCGGCGAAGACTCCGCAGTTCAGCAGAGGGTAGGCGAAGAGCCGGCGCGCCGTAGCCTCGTCGAAGCAGGCCTTGTACCAGTTGTGGAGGTGGTGGGCGTAGGGCGCGCCGTCGTAGAAGGGTGTGTAGGCGCGGTCGAGCTCCGGCACGATGGCGAAGCCGGTCGCCGCCGCTCCCGCCAGCAGCAGGTCGACGGCCGACCAGTCCTGCACCCAGCAGTCGGCGTCCAGCCAGAGGATGACGGCGGCGTCGGGAACATGCCTGGGGAGATGCGGGCGCGACACCATCGCCTTGAAATACTCTGGCATCGGCTGGTCGAAAGGATGGTCCCAGCCCGGCGCCACCAGCCGCGCCCCTTCGTTTGCCAGCCAGCGCCGTTCCTCCGCTCCAAGCCCAAGGTCGAGCACGGTGATGGGGACGCCGGCCCCCTGCGGAAAGGCACGGACCGAGCGGACGAGTCCCTGGAGCAGAGGGAAATAGGCGCTGTCACCGGCCGTCGCGATCACGAAGGGATGCACCGGTCAGTCCCCGGCCGGCGTTCTTCTCCCGTGGCGGGGGAGGAACTGGAGAAGAATGTGTTGTGCGAAGCGGGAACCGGCGGTGTATTCCATGCGTCCCCTCCTTCCATCGGTCAGGGGACGACCCTGCATCATCGGCCGGGTCTTGGCAATCCCGCGGGCGTCCCAGCCCGCCGGCGCGTTCCACTCCATGCCCTCTTGCCCCCAAGCCCGTCGAGGTCCTGGTATGTCCCTTCGCCCGCCTCCGATTCGCCCGAGACAGACGTGCCGGGTCTGCGGTTCGCCGGTCCTGGTGCCGGTCATCGACCTTGGCCCGCAGGTTCTGCAGGGAGCCTTCGCCAAGCCCGGGCGGGCGACGTTGACCGGAGAGGCCTTTCCCATGCAGCTCGTGCGCTGCGGCGCCGACCGGAATCCGGGAGCCTGCGGGCTGTTGCAGACCTCCGCCAGCGTGCCTCCCGAACGGCTGTACCGGACCTACTGGTACCGGTCAGGCCTCAACGCGACGATGCGTGACCATCTGCGCGGCATCGCCGAACAGTCTGGGGCGTTGGCCGGCCGGCTGGCGCCGGCGGTGCTCGACATCGGCTGCAACGACGGTACCCTGCTCCGCGCCTACCCCGCGGCGTCGGCGCGGGTCGGGGTCGATCCGTCCGACATCGCCGCCGGGCTCGAAGGCGACATTACCGTCGTCAACGCCTTCTTTCCGTCCGAAGCCGCGCTGACGGAACTCGCCGGCGCCCGGTTCGACATCGTGACCTCCATCGCCATGTTCTACGACATCGAGGATCCCTGCGGGGCGGCCGCCGCGATCGCCCGGCTGCTCGCTCCGGACGGGCTGTGGGTATTGGAGCTGTCCTACCTGCCACTCATGCTGCTGCGGAACGCCTTCGACACGGTCTGCCACGAGCATCTGGAGTATTACAGCCTCACCGTGCTGGAGACCATCGCGCGGCGGGCCGGGCTGCGGATCTTCCGGGCGGAGGTCAACGGGATGAACGGCGGCAGCATCCGTTGCTTCGTCTGCCACGCCGCGAACGACCGGCTCGGCACGGTAGGGGATCTCGCCTTCCTGGAGGCGCTGCGGCGCCGGGAGGGTGCGATGGGGCTGGCGACGGACCGTCCCTACCGTGCCTTCCAGGCGCGGGCGGAGGCCTTGCGGGAGGAGCTGCTCGGCCGGCTGCGCGCTGTCCGCGACGGGGGCGGGCAGGTGCATGTCTATGGCGCTTCCACCAAGGGCAACGTGCTTCTGCAATGGTGCGGCATCGGCCGGGATCTTATCGAGTGCGCCGCCGACCGCAACCCCGAAAAATTCGGCGCTGTCACGCCGGGCACCGGCATCCCGATCGTTTCGGAGGCGGAGTCCCGCGCGCTGCGGCCCGACCTTTACCTCGTGCTGCCCTGGCATTTCCGCCGCGAGTTCTTGGAGCGTGAGCGCGCGATGGTAATGGGCGGAACCAAGTTGCTGTTTCCGCTGCCCAGCGTCGAAATCGTGGAGGCTGGGAACTTCGAGCAGGCGCTGGCCCGCCCGGATTGCATGGAGAAGCTGCTGCTGGGAGGTGGCGAGGGGCCGGACGGCGGCTTACCCTGATCCCGAAGGGTGAGCCAGAACCTCGTCCAGCAGCCGGCCGAGCGTGTCGGGGGCGATCCGCACGGGAATGTCGAGCCGGGCGAGCAGATCGTCGGGCCGGCCGGCCGGATCGTCGGTGAAGCGGCCGGCCAGATGGTGGAAGCAGCCGAGCAGCGGGACCTGCACGCCCATCTGCGCATTCCAGGGGGAGTCCGGATGGAAGAAGTCCGGGTTGCAGAGATGCACCCACCGCCCGCCCGGCGGCAGGAAAACCTGGTTGGCGGTGGCCGCCCCGACCGGGGCCACCACCACCTCCGCTTCCGCCATCAGCTCAATCGTTTCCAGCACGCCGAGCCGTTCAGGTTGCACCGTTTCGAATCCCCGGGCGGCGAGCAGGGCCGCGACTTCGGCGTCGTTGGCGATGCGGTGCTTGGGCGCCGAGCCTCGCCGCGACAGGTAAAGGCGCCGCGTCGGCGGCCCGTGCCTGCGCCGCAGCGGCAACAGGCGTTCCCGCAGCCAGTGATAGGCGGCGGGGTACGGAACGGCCGACGGCACCGCCGCTCGGTTCAGACGGTAGAGGACCTGGGCGCTGTCCGGACCCATCAGTTCCCGCGCGTCGATGATCTGTTCGGCGGGCAGGCCGACGAGCTGAAGCATTTCCCGATGGTAGGGTCGCACATCGAAGAGAAGCACCGGCAGGGCGCGTATCCCGGCCACACGCTCCCGCACCATCAGCCTCGGCAGCACCTCGACGAGGAAATGCCAATAGTTGGGCGTGGAGGGAAGGAAAAGCACCGGCTGGTCGATCACCATCGTCCGGTAGAGCGGGCGGGGCAGGCGGAAGGCGCCCGCCGTGGCGCCGGGCGTCACGCCGACCAGCGGCACGCGGGGACCTTGTACGACCGTGTCGGTCACCTCGCGCAGCAGGAACCGCCGGCCGGCCAGCAGATGGCTTTCATAGTTGTCCTTGACGTAGAAGCCCTGGACGACCTCGATCTCCGCCTCGAGCGCCACGCCCACCGGTTCCTGCGCCAGCACCAGCAGCCGATCGATCTGGGGGTGCAGCCAAGGGGGGCTTGCCGATAGCAGCGCCTGGCCGGGCTCCTGGGCCGGCGCTTGCCACGCCTCGTGGCGGAAGCCGCCGGCGGCGCACCAAGCCGGGAAAGACAGCAGGGCCAGAGGAAAGCGGTCGATGTCCTGGGGCCGGACCTCGGGGAAGTCGAGCGGATCCTTGATCGCCAGAAATTCCATGGCGAGGGCCGGCCTCTCGACGAGCAGCGCCATGCGCACGAGCCGCTCCAGCAATCCCCAAAGGGCCCTGGTGACGGCGGGCGCCTCCCGCAGAAGAGGAAGCGCCCGTTCGCAAAGGGCAGCGGCGCCCTCTGGATCCCCGCGGCCCAACGCGCGGGCGGCAGCGCGCTCGCAGAAGCCGGTGTAGGCCTCCCGCAGAGGAAGGAATCCGGGAGCCCGCGCCACACCCTGTCGCAGCCAAGCGACCGCTTTCGGCTCGTCGCCAATCTGGTCATGCAGCAGGGCCAGTGCGAGGTGGGTTTCTCCGTCATCGGGTCGCAGGGTCAGGGCGCGCTGGTAATGCCGGCACGCCACCACCAGGCGGCCGGCGGCCTGCTCCAGGATGGCGAGGTTGCGGTGGGCGTCGAAGAAGGCGGGATCCAGCGCCGCCGTGACGGTGAGGAGCGCGCCAGCCGCGTCCAGGCGGCCTTGCCCGAACGCGATGGTGCCCAACAGGCAGCGGGTCTCCGCTTGCTCCGGCAAGGCACGCAGGATCGCGCGGCAGAGATCGCCCGCCTCCCTGGCGCGACCGGTCTGATGGAACGCGAGCGCCCGGTCCAGGGCCTCGTAGAGCGTGATGGCGCCTTGCGGCGGAGCGACGTCCATCCGACAATGGTTATCATTAGCCGCAGGCCCATCGACAGGATTTTTCCGAAGGGCGCTTTTTTGCGGCGTCCGTGAAGAGGGGACGGTGGGCGAGGAAGCCTTTCTCCAGCGATTCAACCAGGGGCTGTTTGTTCCACGTCGAGCTTTCGAGGCTGCTTGATGCGGTGGCGAGCTTCCGGGCTGCCACCGCCTTGCATCCAGACCATCCGGTGCCGTGGTTCCTGTTGGGGGACACCCTCTGCGGACGGCCGGCCGTGCAAAGGAGGCCGTGGCGGCGCTGCACGCGGCGCTCCGCTTGCGGCCTGAGCATCCCGACACGCTCTTCCACCTCGCCTCCACCCATCTGGAACTGCTGGGTCCGGACCAGATGTTCGCGGCCTTTACGCTGGGCCGCGCGCTGATGACGCTTGACGACCCGGAGGCGGCGGAACGCGCCTTCCGGCTGACTGTGCCGACGCTGTGCGTCCATCTCGCCGCCATCGCCACTGGCCACCGCCTCGCCGGAGTTCCGGTCGACCTCAAGCACCCGCGCGTCGCCCTGGTGTGTGAATCGGCATGGAATAAGGGCTCTGTCGCAGATTTGATGGTGTGAACTCATCCGGGACCGATGACGCGCGCTTGAAGGATGTCGAGCTTGCCGCGGCCATACATCTGCCGCTTCACCAGCTTGAGCTTGGTGATCTGCCCCTCGGTCTGACCGTTGGACCACGGCAGAATGATTGCCGCGATGACGGCATTCCGGTCCTTTACGACGCCATTGGCGAAGGACGCCACCAAGCTCGCCTTGGCCCGCTGCAACCAGGGCCCCAGCTCCTCGGCGCTCTTCTTGCGGATCATCGACTGGAACGCCGCAACGATCTCGCGTGCCTCGACCAGCTGCGGCACGCCGCCCTCGATCGCCGCGACCGTCACCGTCTCCGCTTTGCTCAGGGCATCCCGGCCGATGGTGAGCAAGCGTGCGATCGTCCGCGCCGCTGGCGTGCGGCCGAGCGCCCCGGCTTGCGCCTGATCTGAGCGCCGACGGCGCGTCGCCCATTCGCCCACGACACGAAGGCTGCCCCGGAACCCACTCCTTCTCAACTGGCGCCAGAGGTCGGTCGCGTTGTGTTGCCCGGCAGCCCACTGCGCGTCCAGCCAGGGGAGATGCAGGTCAAGCGAGCTTTCCCGAACCCTAAAGATGTCAGACCGCTGGCCGCGCACGACCTTGCGGACGAGCTTGCGGCTGTGGCCAGTGCGACGGACGATCTCCTTGATGGCAATGCCCTCCTTGGCCAAGGCGAGAATGGCGCCGTTGGTCTCCTCCCGGCGCAGATAGCCCTCGTACTGGATGCGCTCCGCCGCGGTGAGCAGGGCGGGATCGACGGTCGCCGCACCAATGGCGGCGCGGATCTGGCGCATCGACTTGCGCACGGCATCCAGGAAGGCGTGGCTGGCATTCTCCATGAGGTGCCAGCGGTCGGCGACCTGGACGGCATGCGGCAGAGCGTTCGAGGCCGCTTGGGCGTAGGCGCCACTGCGGTCGCGCGCCACGATGGCGATCTGCGGCTGATCCAGCAGCCACTCCTCCGCGGTCGCCGGCTCGCGGTTGGGCAGCAGAGCGATCGTGCGGTGGCGATCGAGGTCGCAGATGAGCGTTCCGTAGCGCTGGTTGCGCCGCCATGCCCAGTCATCAATCCCGATGGCCGAGGGCGGCAGGAATGAAGGACGGCCGTGCCGCCGCATGGTGCGCAGAGGCGTGTCCTTGGTGATCGGCACCATCAGGCGTCGTGCCAGTCGCGCTGCGGGGCGTCCACCAAGGGCGAGACCGAGATGATGGACGACATCGTCGAGCCGCGCCGTTCGCCGGGCCCATGGCTTCAGAACATCTGGATCAAAGCGCTCGGCGAAGATCCGGCGCCGACAGGTTGGAACATCGCAATGGAAACGCCGCGCCTGGAGGTGCAGGTGGACGTTACGCCCCGAGAGCGGCAGGTCGAGAAGGAGGCGCTGGTACCGGCTGTGCACCCGACACGAGTGCCCGCCGCACACCGGGCAAGGGCTGAACGTGGCGGTGGAGCGCACCGTGATCTGAACTGCGAGGCCGGCGTCCGCCGCCTCGATGACCACGAAGCCGGGCGGCACACACCCCGTGCAGCGAAGCGACTGAGCCATGATGCTGATTCCGCTGGTGAAACCAAAGCCAGCAACAGTCCAGCACCATCAAATCTGCGACAGAGCCCCTTTTCCGTGCCGATCCAGGGTCACTATCTCAAGCCGATTGACAGATGGCCGGGATTCCATAGCTCCGGCCATGAATGCGGAAGCGGTGCAGGTGTTCGTCCGTCGAGCCCATCAGCACCTGGATGACCCGGTGCAGATCGGCGACCGACAGGCGGTCCACCATCCGCACCCGGCGCCACACCGCCGGATGGACGTCACGCAGTTGCACCTTCAAGTGCAGTGTTTGGATTGGGGGCGAGCCGAACATCGCTCCAGCTATAGCTCAGCCGAGTCGCCGTTGCCCCCGTTTTGTGATGGGCTCCTCGGCCTGCGCAACCGCGCCATGCTGCTGATCGGCTACGGCGCCGCGCTCCGGCGCTCCGAGCTGGTGGCGCTGCGCGTCGCCGACGTCGTCCGCCATCCCGACCGCGGTGTCGAGGTGACGGTGCGCCGCTCCAAGACCGACCAGCGCGGGCGCGGCGACGCGGTGGCCATCTGGGCGGCCGCCGATCCGGATCTCTGCGCCCTGCGTGCCCTCGACGCCTGGCTGGCGGTGCGCGGCGCGTTGCGCCCCGAGGACCCGCTGTTCTGCGGTGTGCTGAAGAACGGTATGGTCACCGGCAAGCCACTGTCCGACAAGGCGGTGAACCGGCTGGTCAAGGAGAGCGCCGTCCGGGCCGGCCTGCCCGAGCCGGAGCGCTTCTCCGGCCATTCTCTGCGCGCCGGCCTCGCCACCGCGGCGGCCGAGGAGGAGGCGCAACTCCACGACATCATGCGCCAGACCCGCCACAAGTCCACCGAGGTGGCGCGGCGCTACCTGCGCTCGCGCGACCGCTGGCGCAACAACGTCACCGAAAAGCTCTTCCGCTCACGGGGTGGGGGCGGCTCCTGATCGGGAAATTTGGTCACCATTTCCCGGATTAGATGTGCTCTCACCGTGCGTTGCGTCATTGTCGTCGGGAACAAGGACCATGTGCCGTCTACCCGGATCGAATCGCCGCGATCGAAGAACAAACCGTTACCTCGTCGTACAGGGAGCGAGCCCGGCGTAGATCCTGCGTCCCCCAGCCTTCGCCGTACCGCCCGAGCACGTTGGACAACGTCGTGGTCGCTTCGGCCGTGTCACCTTGATCGCGGAGGAACCGGGCGAAGCTCGTCGCGGCACGCAATTCCCAGGCAAGGGCGCCCTGCCGTCGGCTCTCGGCCAACGCGCGTTCAAACCAGCGCCGCGCCTCCACCAGGTTGCCATTCCGGGCTGCCAGTTCACCACGCACCCGCTTCAAATCGGCCGCGCACCACCCTTCGCCATTCCGGCGCAGGCGGTTGAAGGCCTCGCGCAGGGCCCGCTCGGCCTCAACAGGGCGGCCGGCGTCGATCAGGATCGCCGCATACTCCCCAAGCATATGCGTCAGAAGCGGTCCATGTCGGATGTGGCGCAACTCGCCCAAGACCTCAGCCAGTTGACGCAGGCCGATGTCACGCCGGCCGTGACCGATCAGGAGGAAGCTCTCGTAGCAGCGGCCGAGAGTGTGCCAGATGGCCAACCCTGCGCCCTTGGTGCGGGCCATCAAAAGACCGGCGAAGCCATCCAACTCTTCGAGGTTGCCGTTGCGCAGAGCGATCGGGCAGGCCGCCTCCGACAGGGCATAGCTGATGCTGCCGGCATGGTCGCTGGACACCGCATCCTCGACGTTGCGCCGGCTGACGGCGCGCGCCTGTTCGGGGAAGCCCTGCAGCCACAGGATTTGCGCCTCGAAGCAGCGGGCGGCGACCGACTGGTCGAACTGGAAGGCGGCGATCTGCGCCGAACGGGGAATGGTTCCGCTGCGCGCGAGCATGCGTTCGATGCTGCCGCGCGCCGTTGCGAACCGTCCGACAAAGAAGTGTGAGACGCCAAGCATCCGATCGCCGAGGATGGCGAACAGCGGATCGTCGACACCGCTGGACAGGCGCGCATAGGTTTGGGCGATCGTCAGCGCTCCACGGGCGTCACCCTGATTGCGCCGGTCGATCCACAGCCCCCACAGCGCCTTCAGCCGTGCCTCGCGGTCGCCCAGATCCTCGGCGATGGCCAGCACGGTACTCCAGGCGGCTTGCACGCGCTCGCCGGCTCCGTCGATGTTCATCAGAGCGCCGCCCAGCGCGGCGTGAAGCCGCATCACGTCGCGCCGCCGCGTGGGATCACCCGGCGGGATGGCGCCGAGTGCGTGCCCGACGGCCTCGATGGTTTCGGCGATCAGCGACAGGTTGGTCCACAGCGGCACGGCGGCGAGGGTAAGACGCACGCCAAGCGGTTGCCCCTCCTCCGTCGACCAGCACCAGCGCAACGCCGAACGGACGTTGGTGAGCATCGCCTCCCAGCCTGTCCGTTGTGAAGCGCCGTCCGCCGGCTCCGGCGTCCAGTTCTCCAACCGCATCGTCCAATGCTCGGCATGCCGTGCCATCGCGGCATCCTGTTCGCCGTTGGCGACCAACTCCGCCCAGGCGAAGTCCCGGTTGGTGTCGAGCATGCGACAGCGGACGCCAAGCCCGTCGGGCGTCACCTCGATCAGCGATTTCGAAGCCAGCCGCTGGAGCAGACCTTTCACGGGGGCGGCGTCGGCGGCATCGAAGGAAAGGACGGCAACCGCGTCATCCCAGGCGACGGCGCCGCGGAGCACGCTGAAGCAACGAAAGACCCTCCGCTCCGCCTCGTCTAGCAGGCGATAGCTCCATTCCACCGTCGCCAACAAGGTCTGGTGGCGGGGCAGTGCCGTGCGGTAACCGCTGGTGAGCAGCGCGAAGCGATCGGAAAGCGCCTGCAGAAGACCGGCGACACCGAAATGGGGAACCAGGGCCGCAGCCAGTTCGATGGCCAGCGGCAGCCCGTCCAAGCGCCGGCAGATGTCCGCCAGGATGGGCGCCTCCGCCGCACCGAAGCGCAAACCGGCGGAGGCCGCGCCGGCGCGTTCGATGAACAGCCGCACCGCCGGGAAGGTCAGCGCGTCGGCCGGTGCCACTTGGCCGGCGACCGGCGACGGTAGGCCATGCACCGGATGAATCTGTTCCTCCGCAACACGCAGCGCCTCTCGGCTGGTGGCAAGAATACGGACCCCCGGTGCCACCGCCAGAACCGCCTCGACGAAGCGCGCCGCCGTAGCGACGAGATGTTCGCAGGTGTCGAGCAGCAGAAAGGTGCGCCGGTCCGACAGGTAGCGCAGGATCGTCGCCGTGGGGTTCAGGCTATTGCCCGGCAGACCGAGCCGACCGGCCACGGCGGCGGCCAGCAGTTCACCGTCCGGCAGCGGCGACAGATCGACGGGAACCACCTCCTCCCCTCTGCCCGCCGCCAAGGTAGCGACCCGCATTGCCACTGCCGTCTTGCCGGCGCCGCCCGGCCCGACCAGCGTGACCAGCCGATGAGCGCCGATTTGTCGTCCGACCTCGGTGACCAGCGCGTCACGGCCGATCAGCCGCGTCAGCGGAAGCGCCGGTTGGGGCGGTGACAGATCATGCTGCTCCGGCGCGGTGGAGAGCGGGCGGAGCGGAGTGGTGGACACCGATGGCACGGCAAACGCATAACCGCGCCCCGTGACCGTGACGATGCAGTCCAGACAAGACGGCTCGACGCCGAGCAGCTTGCGCAGCGCGGCAATCTGGACACGCAGTGTGTTGCGCTCGACGTGGATGCCGGGCCAGACGGCGGTCATCAGTTCTTCGCTGGTCAGGGTCGTTCCCGCCCGTGTGGCCAGCAGGATCAGCAGATCCATGGCACGACTGCCGATGCGCACCACCGTATCGCCACGGTAGAGCTTGCGAGCCTGCGGCAACAGCCGATAAGGGCCGAAGACGATCTCGCCCAAGTCAACGGCGTGACTGGGAGCCTGAGAGGGGGGACCCAGCGAAATCGCGGGTACCCCCGGAACGTGCGCTTTGCGTGCCGACTGTGATCCAGCAGCCGGACATGGTTCCACGCCACACCGGCTCTCGCCGAAATCCCCCATGGTACCCCCGGCGCTCTCCGGCCGTCCCCGCCCTCCGGCGGTGGTGCAAAATCATATCGTACGGGACCAAAACGGCAACTTCACCTTTGTAAAGTCAGCCTCACCTTTGTGATAGCGCGCCCCCCATCGGCGCGCCTCACACATTTTCACACCATTTAAGTCGGTCTGCTCAGTTCCGGCTGCCTAAGGTTGAGACCGCAAACCGACCCGTCTCTGCCTGACCGACCGCCGGGCAGCCACCGCACCAGGACATCGCAAGCACGGCCGAACATCGCACCAACAGCGCATCGCAAGGGAGCCTCCGACCATGCCCCACACCCTTAACGTCAATGGTATGACGCACACGGTCGATGTGGATGGAGACATTCCCCTGTTATGGGTGCTGCGCGACGTTCTCGGTCTGACCGGCACAAAGTTCGGCTGCGGCATCGCCATGTGCGGCGCCTGCACCGTCCATCTCGACGGGCAGGCGGTGCGGTCCTGCGTCACCACCGTTGCGGATGCCTCCTCCTCCACCATCACCACCATCGAGGCGGTCGGTAAAACCGACGAAGGCGCGCGCGTCCAGCGCGCTTGGTTGGCCGAAGAAGTGGTTCAATGCGGCTATTGCCAGTCCGGGCAGATCATGGCGGCGGCGGCCTTGCTGGCCGTCAACCCACAGCCCAACGACGAGGACATCGATGCGGTGATGTCCGGGAACATTTGCCGTTGCGGGACCTACCCGCGCATCCGTGCCGCCATCAAGCGCGCCTCCGGCGTCATCGTCAGCGAGGAGAATCTGTGACATGGCCATGGCTAACCGGAACACACTGTCCTCGCCTCCCGCCAGCCCGCTTTCCCGCCGGGGCTTCCTCATCTCTGCCGCCGCTGTGGGGGGCGCCCTGGTGATCGGGCTGTGCCCCGCCGGGGTCGCCGCACAAAATGAAGGTGGAACAGCGGCCGAAGCGGCGACGGTTGGCGATGCTACCCTCACTCCCTTCATCCGCATTCCGCCAGCCGGGGCGATCGAGGTGATCGTGCCATCGGCCGAAATGGGGCAAGGTGTCTACGCTGCGATCGCTACGCTGATCGCCGAGGAGTTGGAGGTGCCGCTGGACCAGATCCGGGCCGTGCCGGCGCCGGCCGACCCGGCGCGCTACGCCCACCCTTTGCTTGGCGACCAGATCACCGGTGGTTCGGTCACCATCCGCGGTTTCTGGACACCCATGCGCCAGGCCGGGGCAGCGGCACGGACGATGCTGGTCGCTGCGGCGGCGCGGCAATGGGGCGTGTCCGCTGACTCCTGCAAGGCCGAAGCCGGGGTCGTGCGGCACCCCGAGAGTGGACGCAGCGCTCCCTACGGCACACTGGCCGCCGCCGCCGCGCGGGAACCGCTTCCGGAAACCGTGATGCTCAAGCCGGCCTCGGCCTTCACCCTGATCGGCAAAGCGCTGCCCCGCATCGACTCGCCGGAGAAGGTGGACGGAACCGCCCGTTTCGGGCTCGACGCCCACCCACCGGGGGTCAAGTTCGCGGCTTTGGCCATCTGCCCGACCTTTGGGGGCACGCTGAAGGCGGTGGACGACAGTGCGGCGCTCGCCGTCAAGGGGGTTCGGCAGGTGGTCCGACTGAGCGATGCCGTCGCCGTGGTCGCCGACCACACCGGAGCGGCCCGCAAGGGGCTGGCGGCGCTGCGCATCACCTGGGATGCCGGGCCGAACGGCGGCCTGACCACCGAGGAATTGGAGCGGCGCGCCGACGCCGCCATGGCGGGGGCGGCTCTGGTCGCCCATGAGGCCGGCGACGTGGCCGCGGCGGAGGCGGCACAGGCCCGCGGCCTTGACACCCTGTACCGGTTGCCCATCCTCGCCCATTCGGCGATGGAGCCGATGAACTGCACCGTGCATGTGCGCAAAGACTCCTGCGACGTCTGGGTTGGGACCCAGGTGGCCGGGCGGGCCCGCCAAGCGGCGGCGGCGGTCACTGGCCTGCCTGTGGAGAAGGTGGTGGTCCACAATCACCTGCTCGGCGGCGGCTTCGGCCGGCGCCTCGATTATGACGGCATCACCCTGGCGACCCGCGTGGCCCAGCAGGTCGACGGGCCCGTGCAGGTGGTGTGGAGCCGTGAGGAGGACATCCGTCACGACTCCTTCCGCTATCTGAACCTCAGTCGGCTGCACCTCACGCTCGGCCCCGATGGGCTGCCGGTGTCGTGGCGCCACCGCGTCGTCGGACCGGCGATCATGGCGCGCTTCTTGCCGGCCTTCTTCAAGGACGGCATCGATCTCGACATCGTTGGCGGCGCCGAGGGACCCTATGATATCCCCAACAAGCGCGTCGAGTACGTCCGCCACGAAGCGCCCGAGGGCATGTTGACCGGCAACTGGCGCGGCGTCGGCCCGACCCGCAACGCCCCAGCCATCGAATGCGGCATCGACGAGGCGGCCCATCTTGCCGGCCAGGACCCTGTGATCTATCGGCGGCGCCTGCTCACCGGAACACCGCGGTTGCGCGCGGTGCTCGACCTTGCCGCGGAGCGGGCCGGGTGGGGAACGCCGCTCGAACCGGGGCGCGGACGCGGCGTAGCGGTAATCGCTGATTTCGGAAGCTTCGCCGCCCTGGTCGCCGACGTTCAGGTGACACCGGGCGGCACCGTCCGGATCGACCGCATGGTCTGCGCCGTCGATTGTGGGCAGGTCATCAATCCGGTGATCCTCAAGCAGCAGGTGGAGAGCGGGATCGTCTACGGCCTGAGCGCGGTGCTCTATGGCCGTCTGACCGTGGCCGACGGCGCCATCGTCGAGGGCAATTTCGATGACTCGCCAGTTCTGCGCATCAACGAGTGCCCCCGGATCGACGTCCATATCGTGCCGAGCACCGAGGCACCGGGCGGCGTCGGCGAACTGGGCACGCCGCCCGTAGCCCCGGCGGTGATGAACGCGATCTTCGCGGCGACCGGACAAAGGCTCCGCAATTTGCCGATCGACGGCAGCAGGCTGAGGAGGGCATGACCATGCGACGTATCGCCCGTCTCATCCTTCCCGCCGTGACCGTGAGCGCCCTGGCCCTGGCCGCTGCCATCGGCACCGCCCGGGCGGATACCACCGATCTCGGGCGCGGCCTGAAAAGCCCCGCCGAGATCGTCCCGACCGGAGATCCCGCGTCCCGCTCGCGCGCGCTCTTCACCGAAGCGGCCAAGGTTCTCACCGATCCCCGCTGCATGAACTGCCACCCGGCCGACCGCCAGCCGACCCAGGGCGATGCGATGCGCCCGCACGCTCCGTTCATGCAGGCCGGGGAGTCCGGGTTCGGTCAGCCCGGATTGAACTGCAACTCCTGCCACCGGACGGAGAACACGACCCTGGTCGGCAGCCGCATCGGCTCCGTTCCTGGCGCCACGCCATGGCTTTTGGCGCCGGCCAGCATGGCGTGGCAGGGGCTGACCCTCGGCGGGATCTGCCAGCAGTTGAAGGACCCGGCCCGCAACGGCGGCCGCAGTCTTGCCCAGATCCACACGCACTTGGCCGAGGATCATCTCGTCGCCTGGGCTTGGCATCCCGGCGAAGGCCGCCGTCCGGCACCGGGCACGCAGGCCGCCTTCGGCGCGTTGATCGCCGCCTGGATCGAGACCGGCGCCGAGTGCCCGCCCTGATCCGGTTCGCTGCAGGGATGCCGGCTCAGTACCGCTCGAACAGACGCAGGCGGAGGGCGACCACTGTCGCGGTGGTCAGCAGTGTACCGTCGAAGCCCGCCACAGCCGCCCGCCGGTCCAACCCTTCTGGCGCCGCGTTGGCGCTTGCTATACGGTCTGCACGATCCGCGCCCGCGCGGCACCGATGGCCTGTTCGTGAGCTTCCGCCCCCAAAGCCAGCCGTTCCGCGCGGATGAATGTGACGTCGGTAATGCCCATGAACCCAAGCAAGGCTCGAAGATGCGGCTCCTGTGCGTCCATCGCCTGCGCCGGGCCTTCGCTGTACAGACCACCCCGGCTCTCGATGACGATTGCCCGCTTTTCCGTGAGCAGCCCCGCCGCGCCGCTGGCGGAATACTGGAACGTGACGCCGGCGCGCAGCACATGGTCGAACCATGATTTCAGGGTCGACGGAATGCCGAAGTTGTACATCGGCGCACCGATGATCACCGTATTGGCCGCTTTGAGCTCGGCAACGAGATTGTCCGAAAGGGCGCGGGCTTCCGCCTGATCGGCGTTGGCCGGATCACCGCCCCGCAGCGCGACGGCGGCATCAATGGTCAGGTGGGGAAGCGGATTGCGGCCAAGATCCCGGGCGATGATTTGAAGATCGGGTTCCTGCGAGCGTAGACGTGCAACCACCTCTTCGACGAGGCGGTTCGAGACGGACGCTTCGCCAAGGACGCTGCTGGTAAGGACGAGAACTGTGGACATGGATTTGGACCTCTTGAGCCATCCGACGATGGCGACCGGTCCAAGTTAGCGGTTCACCTGGCGGGCCAGAATGGCCTTAAATGCGCCCAGACTGTTGCCTGATTGGGAACACCGGCATGCCAGAGTTCGCGGACCTGAAGAGCTTCGTCGAGATCGTCGACAGTGGCGGCTTCAACCGGGCGGCGCATCGTCTGGGCATTTCAAAGTCGATCCTCAGCCGGCGGATGGCGCGGCTCGAAGCCGAACTCGGCACCCGCCTTCTCAGCCGCACCACGCGCGGCATCAGCCCGACCGATGCCGGTCTCGAATTCAAAGCGCGGTGCGAGCGGATTCTGGCGGACTTGGAGGACGCGCGTGACTCCGTCGCCCAACGAGGGGGTGGGATGATCGGGCGGTTGCGCCTTTCCGTGCCCGCGGCTTTCGTCCATCACATGGCTCCGGTCCTGGCGGACTTGGCCCGGCTCCACCCCAGACTCGCCATGGATGTGTCCTACAGCGACCGGATTGCCGACCTGATTGGCGAGCGTTTCGATGCCGCGGTCCGCATTGGCACGCTGCGCGATTCCAGTCTCGTGGCGCGCCGGATCGCGCCAGTCCGAGCCGTGCTGGTCGCCAGCCCGGAGTATATCGGACTACACGGCCGACCGGGCGCGCCGACTGACCTTGCCGTCCATGAGTGTCTGATCTACAGCGGCGCGGTACAGACGGAGTGGCGGTTCCGCTCCGGTAAAAATTGGCTGTCGGTTCGCCCGGAAGGGCGTCTCCGGACCGACAGCGGGGATGCCATCGTGCAGTGGGCGATTGCGGGGCTTGGGATCGCCGCCGTTCCGTTGTTCCTCGTGTCGGAGTTCATCGCGAGCGGAAGGCTCGAAGCGCTCCTTCTCGATTACGACATGCCAGAACATGGTCTCTACGTTTTGCGACCTCCCGGCCCCCATGTTTTGGGAAAGGTCCGGATACTGATCGATACGCTTGTCGCGCGCTTCGGCGGCGAACACGCCTCATGCGTCGGTTCGCCGTCTCCGCAGGAGGAACGTCCGCCACGCGGCAATTGATGCGCCTGCCGCGTGGTGGGCAGGACAACTGCTCTGCTACTGCGTCGGCGTCACGCGCTGCCAGAAATCGTTGAACGCGATGCTGTCGAAGAACGCGGTCGCTTTGATGATCCGGTCGTTCCGCAGCGTAAGGAACCACGCGTAACTGTTGCGATACGGCTGGCCATCGCGGGCCGTTCCTTCCGCATCGAAATGCACGATCACCGTGTCGCCGTCAGCATAGAGATTCCGGATTTCCGGAACGAAACGGCTGGCCATGCGGGCACCGAAGGGCCGGATCACGTTGCTGAGGAAGTCCTCTCGGCCTGTACCGCGGCCCGGAAATGAGACAGCCGGCTGGGCTTGTTCAGGCGGCCAAGGGTAGCTCGGCCATGAGCGTCTCATCAACCCCGAGCTGGTCGGCGCGCACCTGGGCCGGGGTGCGGTGTCCATGTCGGGCGACGAGCCAGGTTTCGTTGTAGTGGCGGGCGAACTCGACCAAGGCCAGCCTCAGCTCCTCGACGGTGTCGAAGGTGTGGACCCAGAGGAAGTTCTCCTTGAGCGTCCGGATGAAGCGCTCGGCCACGCCGTTGCCCTCCGGCTCACGCACGAAGGAGGGCGAACTGGTGATGCCCAAGCATTTGATTTCGGCCTGGAAGTCGCCGGACATGTAGTTCGAGCCGTGATCGTGGCGCAGCGTCAGCCCGGTGGCCACACCCGGGCCGATGCCGCCGAAATGGCGCAACACGCCCTGGCGGACCGGTTCCAGGGCCTCGAAGCGGTTGCCGCTTTTCGAGGCGTGAATGCCCACCACCTCGGAGTTGGCGTGATCGACCGCGATGAAGACGCGCGCCACGCCCTCGGCCACGGTGATCGTCTCGGTCATGTCGGTGCCCCACATCACGTTCACCGTCTCGGTGACAATGGTGCCGTCGTGCGCTCGGGTGCGCCGCCGCCCGACCCGATGCGGCGCCAGCAGTCCGTGCGCCCCCATCAGCCGCCGCACCCGGCGGGCCGAGGTGCGAATGCCGGCATGACGCAGACGCGCCCAGATCTTGCGGTAGCCCTCACCGTGAAAGCGCGAGGCGAGGATCTGCTGGCGGATGTGCTCGACCAACTCGGCATCCCGGCACGGGCCAAGCGGGCCTGGGCGCCGGGGCATCGCAGGTGGGCCGACCGTCCGGTGACGGTAGACGGTGGCGCGCGACACGCGCCAGATCCGGGCAACCCGGGCCAGACCGTAAGGGCGACCAGTGGAGGGCGAGGTGGTCCGGCTCATCGTCTCGACCTCCGCCGGGCCAAAGGGCGCTTGCCCTCCAGCGCGCTGATCTTCTCCTCCAGCAGCTCGTTGGCCATGGTGATCTCGCCGACCTTGGCCTTGAGGCGGGCGATCTCCGCATCGCGCTCGTCGCGCTCGCGTTCCTTCATGGCCGACGCGGCGGCCGCCAGAGCGCGCTCGCGCCACTCCGATAGGCGTGCCACGGTGACGTTCAGCTCGCGGGCCACGACCTCCAGCGGCTCGCCGCGCAGCAGGCGCGTGACCGCCGCCACCTTGCGCGCCGCGGAGAAGCGTTGCGGCGTGCCGGCGTCCGCGCCCGAGGGGGCGCCTGCGCCAGCGTGATGGGCGCGCTCCGGCGCCCCCTCGGGCTTACGCCCCTGTTCCTTGTCCATGTCAAAGACCTCCCGTTGCGGTTCAATCTACCGCAGCCGGGTGTCTCATCGAACAGTGCCGCGCCCCAGAAGTCCTCTCGGCCCGTGTAGGTGCGCGCAACCAGGGATGCACCGACGATGGTCCAGTCGGCGTTCTCGTCAAGCAGGTCGTAGGGGCTTCCCGTACCGTCCCGCCATGCCTCGAAGCCTTTGGTAACCGTCGCCCGATTGCGCACCTCCACGCTGTCGGGCGTCTGCTCCGCCGCAACCGCCGGAACCGAAAGGGCGCTTCCGAACGCCAGCGGCACGCACAACGCTAAGGGAGCAAGGGTCCATTTCCTTTTCCGTTGCCGCGTTTGCACGGTCACGCCTCCTTCAGAAAATGATCGATCCGAGCGTTGGCAGAGCAGCGTGCAACACGCTGAGCGCTTTGGGCCGTGAAGCGTTGTTGCGTAATGTTAAGAGGTGTTCAGTGCCGAGGTGGGAACAGGCGTTTCATCGTTGCGATGCTGTTGCCGGCTGTCGTACCTCCCCGCCCCCCGTCGGAGCGATGCCCTTACCGGTTCCTCGTGCTGCCGACAAAACTGCCGACCGCAGTTTGTCGAGGCCGAACGGCATTTCGAGAATCGGCACCTTGTCCTGCATCAGCCAATCTGACGTAAGAAAATGTGCCGCCAAGCCGATGGCGCCGATCGGGTGCCGACGCAACAGGCTTTCGATCTCGTTCAAATCGCTCACCAAGTCTATGTTGAACAGAACAACGTCGGGTGTGGCCTCGCTCAGCGCCGCGGCCAACTCGGTGCGCGTGGAAACTACTTCGCACCCTCCCACACCCCACTGCTCAAGCATCAGGCGGAGGCCCGACGCAATGGCAGGATTGGCATCGGCAATCAAGACTCTGACTTCGCTTAGCATGGGCATTGTCATTCCGCCTGCTGGGTCGGAATTACGCCAAATCTCTTGCTGCAAGAACCCACGCAGTCGAGCCGGCGTCTGTTCCGCGATTGATACGGCACGCTGTGCCTGAAAGCGGTTGTACGCCGTTCATGCCGGAGTCATAATCCGGAGATTTGTTCTTTCCTTGATGAGCTGGATTCAGCAGTGGTGATTGTTGCGATACCCCCGTCGGACCAGGGGATCAAGCTTTGATCGCCTCGATCAGAGCGCGCATCGCCGCCGATACATGGCGCCGGTTGGGATAGTACAGGTAAAGCCAATCCTCCGGTGCGCACCAATCATCCAGACATTGGAACAATCGACCCGCCTCAATATAAGGGCGCGCGTAGCCTTCCCAGACATAGCCCAGGCACACCCCGCCCAACACAGCCTCGATCATCAGTTCGTTGTCGTCGAGCGCCAGCGGCCCGCTCGGCTCGAAGACAAAGCGCTCACCATCCTTTTCAAATTCCCAAGGATAGGAGATGCCGCTCGGGTACACATTCTGGATGCAGGTGTGCTGCCGCAGATCCTGCGGCAACTGCGGGAGGGGACGAGTTTCAAAATACTCGGGTGATCCCACGACGACAAGGCGCAGGCGCGGTCGCAGCTTTACACCGACCATGTCCTGCGAAATCGTTCCGCCCAGCCGGATTCCCGCGTCGAACCCGTCGTTGACGATGTCCACCATCCGGTCCGTCGCGATGACTTCGAGACGGAGCGCGGGATTGTTGCGGATCAGGGGGCCGATGACCTTGCCGAGGACGAATCGTCCGATGGAGTGCGGCACGTTGATGCGCACCGTTCCGAAGGGCGCATCGCGAAACTGGTTGAGGCTGTCTACGGCATCACGGATCTCCAGAAACGCCGGGGCCAGCCGTGCGTTCAGGAGATCGCCTGCGTCGGTCAGCGACACGCTGCGCGTCGTGCGGTTCAGCAAACGGACCCCGACGCGTTCCTCCAAGCTCGTCACCGCATGGCTGATCGCCGATGCGGTGACTCCGCGTTCCAGGCCGGCAAGTCGAAAATTCCGTGTCTTGGCCACGGAGACGAAGGCTGCCAGCTCGGACAGTTCGGACGCGCGCATTCCCAAATCCGTTCATCAGCGTCATGACCACCCCAACTCTAGCCGAGGCAGGTGGCCGACACCACGGATCAGAGATCAACGCGGCGGCATCCGCTTGAAGCTTCCCTGCGCCGTTGCGACGACCGAACCGTCGCCGGCATGGACCACTCCGTTTGCGAAATAGATGCGCCTTCCGCCCCCCGTGACCGTCCCTACGGCGCGCAAGCGACCACCCTCCACACGCGCCAGATAGTTCACCATCAAGGACAGCGTCACGGCTTGACCCTCGCCCACACCCTCGGCCACGCCGGTCCCGTCATGGAGGCCGGCATAGCCGCAGGCGGCATCAAGCATGGTCGCAAGAACCCCTCCTTGCAGGATGCCCTGTCGGTTGGTGTGGCGATGATCGACCACAAGGTCGAACTCCGCCATGCCCGGCTCCCACCGCGAGAGCGTGAGGCCGATCATGGTGAGGAATGCATTGTTGTGATGATCGAGATTCATGACGCCTTCCAAAATCCGCCACCTACAGCGTGATGATGACCGACTTCAGCTGGGTGTAGTGCGACAGGGCGTCGATGCCCTGCTCACGCCCATAGCCGCTGTGCTTGAAGCCGCCGCAGGGCGTCTGGACGAAGCCGCCGCTGTAGTCGTTGACGACGATGCGCCCGGCTTCGAGCCGTGCGGCAACGCGGTGGACGCGCCCGACATCCCGGCTCCAAATTCCTGCGGCCAGCCCGAAGTCGGACTCGTTCGCGATGCGCACCGCGTCGCCCTCGTCCTTGAACGGAATGACGCACACCACCGGGCCGAAGATCTCCTCGCGCGCGACGGTCATGTCATTGGTGACGCCGGTGTAGACCGTGGGTTCGATGTACCACCCGCCGCCCAGGCGGGGATCGTCGGCCACGCGGCCACCGATGGCGGGCGTCAGCCCGTCGCGCGCCGCGGCCTCGAAGTAGCTCTGGATCTTCAGGAACTGCGCGTGGGTGGTGATGGGACCGGACGTCGCGCCATGCTCGGGACCGACGCGCAGTTCGGCCACGGCCGTCAGCAGCTTGTCCACGAAGCGGTCATGGATGCTCTCCTGCACCAGAAGGCGCGTGCCCGCCGCGCACCACTGCCCGCTGTTCCAGGTGAAGGCGCGCGTCGAGCCGATGGCCGCGGCGTCGAGGTCGGCGTCGTCGAAGACGATGTTCGCCGACTTGCCGCCGAGTTCGAGCGTGAGCGGAAGAACGCGGTCCGCCGCGATGCGGCCGAGTTCCTGGCCGACGCGCACGCTGCCCGTGAAGGAGATCTTGCGCACCTCCGGGTGGTTGGCCATCGCCGGGCCGATCACGCTGCCCTTACCCACGATCACGTTGAGCACGCCGGGCGGCAGCCCGCCTTCCTCGACCGCGATGCGGGCCAACTCGACCAGCGAACCCGACGTGTGTTCGGACGGCTTGGCGGCGACCGTGTTGCCCGTCGCCAGTGCCGGCGCGATCGCCCGTGCCGCCTGATGAAGCGGGGCGTTCCAGGGCAGGATCACGCCGATCACGCCGAACGGATCGCGGCGGGTGTAGACGTGATGTCCGGGCCCGACATTGATCACCTCGCCGTCCATCACGTTGACGATGCCGCCGTAGAACTCGAAATACTGGGCGGTCAGGTCGATGAGCTGGGCCATCTCGATGCCCGGCTTGCCGGTCTCGCGGGATTCGATGGCGCCGAGCCGCTCTTCGTTGCGGCGGATTGCGCGCGCGGTCTCGACCAGGATGCGGCCGCGTTCGGACGGTCGCGTGTCGCGCCACGCGGCCAGTGCGTCCGACGCCGCAGCGACGGCCCGGTCGAGATCCTCGGGCGTGCTGTCGGCGACCCGCTGCATCCGGGTGCCGGTGCGCGGATCGAACTTGTCGAGATAGGCCCCCTTCAGCGGTGGCGCGGAGCGTCCCGCAATGTGGCTGTCGACGGTCGCAAGCATGGCTTCTGTCCTCCCGTAATCTGGTCTTGTCATGGGGCCGTCCGCGGGTACTGGGAGCCGATCACCTTGCGGTCGAGCAGTTCCGCGATGGCGCCGCGGGAAAATCCGAACGACGCGAGGATGTCGGCGGAATGCTCGCCGAGCGCGGGGGCGGGGGCGTGCGGCACCGCGTTGGACTCGCGACTGTTGATCGGGAAGCCGGGAACCCGGATCGTTCCCAAGGCAGGATGGCTCATCCCGGCGATCATACCGTTGGCCGCCACCTGCGGATGCCCGACAAGGTCTGCGTAGTCGGCCACCCGTGTGCACAGGACGTCCACCTTGCGCAAGACGGCCAGCCAGTGTTCGCTCGGCTGCGCTTTGAAGAGTGGGCCGAGCGTGTCGCGCATCGCCTCCCGATTGGCGACCCGCGTTGCGGAGGTTTCGAACCTCTGGTCGTGAATCAGGTCGACGCGCCCCAGCACCTCGCACAGCCGGTCCCAGCGACCGCCGTTGTAGGCCGCGACCATGATCCAGCCGTCGGCGGTCTCAAACGCCTCGTTGGGGGCTGAATAGGGCGCGGCGCTGCCCTGGCGTTTCGGCAGCACACCGTCCGCCAAGTAGCCGGCAATGGAGGGCTGCTGGAGTGCCAAGGCGGCGTTCAGCAGGTTGATGTCGAGCTGGCCGCCCTTGCCGTCGCGCCGGCGCTCCATCATCTTGGCCAGGATGCCGAGCGCCGCGACGTAGCCGGTGAACACGTCGACCACCGGCGCCTGGACCTTGCACGGTTCGCTCGCGGGCGTTCCGATGATGCTCATCAGGCCGCTGTCGGCCTGGATGATCCCATCGACACCGGGGCGCTCGGCGTAGGGGCCGTCCTGCCCATAGGCCGAGATCGACGCGTAGACGAGACCGGGGTTGTCCGCCGAAAGCACGTCGTAGCCGAGGCCGATGCGCCGCATCACGCCGGGCCGCATGCTCTCGACCAGCACGTCCGCCGTCCGGGCAAGGGTCCGGGCGACCTCGACTCCCTGCGGGGTCTTGAGGTCGAGCGACAGCCCCAGCTTGTTGCGGTTGAAGGCGTGGTACAGCGCGCTGTCGTCCCCGATCCAGGCCGGGCCGAGTTGGCGGCCGAGTTCGCCTTGCGGCGGCTCGACCTTGATGACGCGGGCGCCCATGTCGGCCAGAAGCATCGTGCAGGTCGGGCCCGCGCCGATGTGCGTGAAATCGAGGACGGTCAGGCCGTCGAGAGCATGACGCATCATGGCGTGACTCCATTCGTTCAGGGAACGGCGGCGTGCCGCCTCCGGTGTCAGGAACGGGCGATCTCCGCTCCAGCGGCGCGCTCCAGCTCCTTCACGACGACCGTCATGTCGTCGTGTCCGCCGCCATGGGCGTGGGCCAATTCGTAGAGTTGCTTGGCGAGCGCGCAAACCAGCATCGGCGCGCCGGCGGCCTCCGCCTCGGCCACGCACAGCCGCAGATCCTTGCGCATGAGTTCGAGCCGGAAGCCGAAGTCGAAACGCCGGTCGAGGACGCGGTCCGCAAGGATGCTCTCCGTGACGAAGCTGCGCGCCGTGCTGGCGTTGAGCATGTCGAGGATGGCGTCGGCGGACAGGCCGAAGCGGACCCCGAACAGGATCGCCTCGCTGGCCGCGACGAGGTTGGCGCCCACGATCATGTTGTTGATCAGCTTCAGCGCCTGCCCCTGGCCGACGCCCGTGCCGACATGGACGACGTGGCGGCCGAAGCTGCGGAAGACGGGGGCGAGCGCCTCGTAGGCCCAGGTCTCGCCGGACACCATGACGGACAGCGTGCCGGCCTGCGCGCCGGACACGCCACCGGCCAGCGGTGCGTCCAGGGCCGTGATCCCACGGCCCGCGAGCCGATCCGCGATCTCGCGGGCGGCGCTCGGCCCCGTCGTCGAGTGGTCCACGCAGATCCGGACCTTGCTCCCCTCGATCACGCCGCTGGGGCCGAGCACGACCTGCCGGACGATGTCCGGTGTCGGAAGGCAGACCAGCACCGCCTCCGCCGCATGGCCGACCGCCGCCGCCGACGGGCAGACCGTCGCGCCGAGCGCCGCCGCGGCATCGAGGGCAGTGGGGTTGGTGTCGAAGACGTGCAGGTCCTGGCCAGCCTTCGCGAGATGGCGCACCATTGGGGCGCCCATCGCACCAAGCCCGATGAAACCGATCGCCATGCCTTCCTCCCGTCTGTTGAAGCGACCGCCGGGTCGCCTTGAATTGCCGACCACGCTGCGGCACGACGGTTCGCCGGGCAAATGAGTTTCCGGCCGCGGTCCGTTGACCTCAACTCAACGACATGGGGCGCAACGGATAAGAGAAAGCGCCCGGGCCGACAGCCTCTGTTGACCTGAGGTCAACAGCACCTTGCGAAAAGCTCGCTTATTGTTTGATGACCGAACATTCACCCTTTCCCCATCGGCGCGGCTGGTCGCCGCATCGTCAGCAACGCTTGGGGAGGAAAAGGAAATGGAACGGTTGGAGGCGGCGCGTGCGCCGAATTCCGCAGCGATCTTCGCGTCATCGGACAATCCGTCATCGGACGACGCCGACGTCCGGCGGCTGACCGCCGCTCAGAAGAAGGCGATCATCGCCGCAACAGCGGGCACGATCGTCGAATACACGGACTGGGTGATCTATGCGATTTTCGCGTCGATCCTCGCGAACAAGTTCTTTCCGGCGGGCAACTCCTTCACCGCCCTTCTTTCGGTTTTCGCCATCTTCGCGGTCGGCTTCATCATGAGGCCGGTCGGCGGCGCGGTCCTCGGCGCCTTTGCCGACCGCCACGGCCGCAAGAAGGGCCTGACCCTGTCCATCCTGCTCATGTCGGGCGCGTCCTTCGTGATCGGTGTCTGCCCGACCTACGACCAGATTGGTCTGGCCGCCCCGATCATCCTCGTGCTGGCGCGCCTGACGCAGGGATTCTCGGCTGGCGGGGAATTCGGCTCCGCCTCCACCTTCCTGATCGAATCCGCGCCCGCGGACCGGCGGGCCTTCGCCGGGTCCTGGCAATGGTTCGCCATCAACGCGGGCACGCTGATCTCCTTCGTGCTCGCCTTCTCCTTCACGGTCATCGGGAGCGATGGGGGGCTGTCGTCCTGGGGATGGCGCGCCGCCTTCATCATCGCTGGGCTGCTGGGCCTGGTCACGTTGTGGATTCGGCTCTCCGTCGGTGAGACCGAGGTCTTCAAGAAGCGGGCGGCCACGGAGGGCGTCCAACGGCACCCGATGATCGACGTGTTCCGCAAGCATCCGCGCGACGCCCTCCGCGTCATCGGCATCGCCATGGCCGGCAATCTGCTCAACTACGTGTGGATGGTGAATTACCCGAGCCACGCGCACCTCGTCACCGGCCTGCCGATGAGCCAGACGCTCCTGGCCGGCATCGTTTCGGTCACCGTGTCGCTCGTCCTGATCCCCTTCGTCGGCATGCTTGCCGACCGGATCGGGCGGCGCCCGGTCCTGATCGCCTTCGCCTTCAGCTCCGCCCTCTACGCTTGGCCGAGCCTCGCGCTGCTCTCCCCGGCCACCAGCTTTCCCGAACTCGTGGCGATCCAGACGGTCGCCATGGTGCTCATGACCGGCTTCGCCGGGGCCGGGGCCGTCACGATGGCCGAGCAATTTCCGACCGAAGTGCGGGTCACCGGCATCGCGCTGCCCTATGCCCTGTCCGTCACGCTGTTCGGCGGAACCGCGCCCTACCTGATCACGGCCATGGGCGGCTGGGGATACGGCCACCTCGTGTGGATTTACCTCGCGGCCATCAGTGTGATCGGCGGGATCGTCTACACGCTCATGCCGGAAACCAAGGGCAAGCCGCTGCCCTGATCGGTTCTCTCCCCGAGGGGCGGCTGGCGGATGCCCGTCAGCCGCCCTTTCGCATGTCTTGGCCGACGCCTACGTCCGGGTTTGCGCCAGAAGCCACTCCCGGAACCGGCGGAAAGCCGGGTTGCGCATCCGGTTGCGGGGATAGATGAAGTAATAGGTGAACTCTCCGCGGTCGAGCGGCGGTCCGAAGGGCTGCACCAGACGGCGGGCACGCAGATCCTCGGCGAACAGCGCCTTCTGCGCGATCATGACGCCCTGGCCTTCCAGGGCCGCCTGATAGGCGAGCGTGGAACTCGCGTATTTCGGCCCGGCATAGGGATCGATGCCCTCGGCGCCCGCCGCTTCCAACCAGTAGCGCCAGTCGTCGAGCCGCACCAGCGAGTGAAGCAGCGTCTGACCCGTAAGGTCGCCGACCTTTTTCAAACCCGCGCGCCTCCGCAGGGCGGGGCTGCACAACGGGACCAGTTCGTTCGCGATGAGCCGGTCCACCTCGACGCCAGGCCAGTTGCCGTCCCCCAGCCGGATGGCGCCGTCGAGGTTTTCCCGGTCGAAATCCACCGTCTCCACGGAGGTCGTGAGGCGCACCTCGGTGGTCCTGTTGTCCGCATGGAACGACGATAGGCGTGGAATCAGCCATTTGACCGCGAAAGTCGTGTAGGCGCGGATTCGGACGACCTCGATGGTCGTCTGGCCGGTGAGCTTCCGGGTGGCCTCGCGGATGCCGTCGAAATGCAGCGTGATCGCCGCCAGATACTGCTCCCCTTCGGGCGTCAGGACGATTTCCCGCGGCTCCCGGCGGAAGAGCGGCGTGCCGAGATGGCTTTCCAGGCTCTGCACCTGACGGCTCACCGCACCCGGCGTGACGGACAGTTCATCCGCAGCCTTGCGGATGCTCCTGAGCCGGCCGGCGGCTTCGAAGGCGCGCAACGGGTTGAGTGGGGGAAGCCGATCCATGGCATTAGGATTGATCCGCTGTTGAGCTTTGGTCAACGGTGAATTCGGACCCGTTCGCGGCGCTCCACCCCCTCCATTGCTGAACGCCGTGCAACAGCCTGTGAAAAAGGCGGCGGATTGTTCGGGTCGGCGCCGGGTCGTAGCTTTTCCTCACCACGCCGGACCGGCGGGGCCAGGAGAAACGGACGGGCTTTCATCCCCGGCCGCTCCGTCACAAAGACCACCCTTCGTTCCATTGTTCCTGAGAAGAGGAGACGCTCCATGCGTGTGTGGTTCATCACGGGTGCTTCCCGCGGTTTCGGTTCGCTCATCGCTGCCGAAGCCCTCGCCGCCGGCGATGCGGTCGTCGCGACCGCCCGCAACCCGAAGGCGGTCACTGAACGGATCGGCGATCATCCCAACCTGCTCCCCGTGGCGCTCGACGTGACGGACGAGGCTCAAGCCCAGGCCGCAGCCGCGGCGGCTGTGGAACGCTTCGGTCGGATCGACGTGCTGGTCAACAACGCCGGTTACGGCCTGCTCGGCGCGGTCGAGGAGTCGAGCGGTTCCGAAGTCGAGAAGATCTTCGCGACCAACGTCTTTGGCCTTCTCGCCGTAACCCGGGCCGTGCTGCCGCACATGCGGCGCCAGCGTTCGGGCCATGTCATCAACATCTCGTCCATCGGCGGCTACGGGGCCTTCGTCGGCTGGGGCGTCTACGGTTCCACCAAGTTTGCGGTGGAAGGCATCACCGAGGCGCTCGCCGCCGAACTCGCCCCCCTCGGCGTCAAGGCGACCGTCGTGGAGCCGGGCTTCTTCCGCACCGATTTCCTGGACGAGCAATCGCTGGCGGTGAGCGCTGAGATCGCCGACTACGCCGAGACGGTGGGAGCCATGCGCCGTTTCGCGGCGGACGCCAACCACGCCCAGCCCGGCGATCCCACCAAGTTCGCCAAGGCGATGCTCACGCTCGCCGACGCCGAGAATCCGCCGGTGCGGCTGGCGGTGGGCAGCGACACGGTGGCCCACATCGAGCGCAAGAACGCGACGGTCGCAAGGGAACTCGATGCGTGGCGGGAGCTTTCGCTGTCGACCGACTTGTCGGCGACCGCCGGGTAACGCCTCCCGCATCGCAAGCGCACATCGTCTTCTGAACGAAGGGCCGTGGCTGCCGGGTTTTCCCGGCAGCCACGGCCCTTTTCGTCGTTCCGCCCGCCTGTCGGCAACCGGCGTTCCTGTTGAGTTTTGCTCAACCATGCTTGCCGCATTGTCGTTCTGAATGCCGGGCTTTCCTCACCTATCCTCTCACCATCGCAGCGCTGCGCTGCGCATCCAAAGGAAGGGGAGGACCCATGGAAAGGCCGAACGGAGAGAACCCGCATCCGGAGCCGTCCTGGCTCGACCGGAGCAACGGCGCCCCCCGGCTGGCTGCCTCGCGCCACCGGGACACAGGCCGCTGCGTGTTTCCGCGGGTGCCGGCCGCGTCGCCGGCGGCGCCGCGCTACGAGCCGGTGACCTTGTCGTCCCATGCCCGGCTCTACAGCCACACCGTCATCCACCCCAACCCGAAGACCGGCCAGGCTCCGTTCGCTCTCGTCTATGCGGATTTTCCGGAAGAGGTCCGGGTTTTCGGCCGGCTGGACCTGCCGGAGGGTGTGCGCCCGTCCATCGGAGCGCGGCTGGAAGCCGTCATCGACGAGTCCGCGGACGGCAACGCCCGCTATGTGTTCGTTCCCGCAGAGGAGGCCGTTCCATGAGCCGCGACGTCTACATTGCCGGGGCCGCGATGACCCCGTTCGGGCGCCATGACGCCCGATCCATGCAGGATCTGGCGCAGGCCGCCGTGCTGGGGGCGCTCGCCGACGCTGGTGCGGACCAGAATCGCATCCAGGCCTTCTACAACGCCAACGTCTATGGCGGCATGGTGCTGGGGCAGGTGCTGATGCGCGATCTCGGCATCACGGGGCCGGCGCTCTACAACGTGGAGAACGCCTGCGCCAGCGGCGCCACCGCCGTGCATCTCGCCTGTCAGGCGCTGCGCCTCGGCCTGTACGACACCGTGCTCGTCTGGGGCGTGGAACAGCTGACCCGGCTGGGTGGCGGCACCATCCCCCTCCAGCGCAACGACTACAAGACGGAGCTTTACGCGGCGCAGGGGATGACGCTGCCCACGGTCTACGCCATGCGCGGCAGCCGCTATCTTCATGAACGCCGGGAGACGCCGGAAATCCTCGCCCGCATCGCCGTGAAGAACCGCGCCCACGGCGCGCGCAACCCCTACGCCCAGCAGCGCAAGGAGGTCACGGTGGAGGAGGTGCTGAATTCCCGCCCTGTCGCGGAGCCGCTGACGCTGCTGCAATGCTGCCCGTCGCAGGTCGATGGGGCCGCCGCCCTCGTGCTGACGACGGTGAAGCCGGCATCCTCCCGGCGTCCGGTGCGTGTTCTCGGCTCCGCCGTCCAGTCCGGCCATCTCGAAGAGGGCTGCGACGACATCCTTGACGCGGAAATCACCGCCCGCACGGCGCGGCTCGCCTACGAGGAGGCTGGCGTCGGCCCGCGGGACGTCGGTGTCGTCGAGCTGCACGACGCCTTCACCATTGCCGAACTTCTCTATTACGAAGCGCTCGGCCTCTGCGAGAAGGGCGGGAGCGCCGATATGCTGCGGCGTGGGGACACCGCGCTCGGTGGCCGCGTTCCCGTCAATCCGAGCGGCGGCCTGCTCGCTAAGGGTCATCCGCTGGGCGCCACCGGCGTCGCGCAGATGGTGGAGATCGCCTGGCAGCTTCAGGGCCGTGCCGACGGGCGTCAGGTCGAAGGGACCCGCATCGGTCTGACGCAATGCACCGGTGGCGGAATCGCCGGCGTCGACCATGCGGCGTCCTCTGTCCATATTCTGGGGGTGTGAGCCATGGAAGCGCGGGATATCGTCGTCGTCACGGGCGGAGCCCGTGGCATCGGCTTCGGCATCGCCCGCCTCATGGCGAGCAGGGGTTACGACGTCGCTCTGTTCGACCGTGACCGGGCGGCACTGGACGAGGCGGCCGTCACACTGCGCGACAGCAGCGGTGCGCGGGCAGTCCCGGTCGCCGTGGACGTCACCAGCCGCATCGAGGTCGAAGAGGCCGTCGCCGCGGTCACGGCGGAGTTCGGCCGCATCGACGTGCTGGTCAACAACGCCGGCATCGTCCGTGACAAGCGGCTTTTTGCCATGGAGGAAGAGGATTGGGACGCCGTGGTGGCGACCAATCTCAAATCGCAGTTCCTCACCTGCAAGGCGGTCCTGCCCGGCATGGTCGAGCGCGGCTATGGCCGAATCGTCAACATCTCCTCGCGCGCCTGGCTCGGCGGCTTCGGTCAGGCGAACTATTCGGCGGCCAAAGGCGGTGTGGTCAGCCTCACACGCAGCCTGGCGATCGAGTTCGCTGCAAAGGGTGTCACCGTAAACGCCGTCGCTCCGGGCATCGTCGACACGCCCTTGTTCCGCACGTTCAGGGAGGATGTGCAGGAGCGCTTGAAGACGAGCGTTCCCGTGCAGCGGATCGGCACACCGGAGGACATCGCCCAGGCGGTTCTGTTCTTCGCGGCGCGCACGAATTCCTACATCACTGGCCAGCTTCTCTACGTGTGCGGTGGCCGGTCGCTCTCAAGCCCTAGCGTCTGAAGGAGAGGTGCGCCATGACCATCACCAGCAACGTCGAGGATCGGATTGGCACAATCACGATCGACCGCGCCGAAAAGCTCAACGCACTCGACCCAGAGCATCTGCGGGCGCTGCGGCGGCATCTGGCCGGCCTTTCGTCCGATCCGTCCGTAAACGTCATCGTGATCACCGGTGCGGGTGGTCGGGCCTTTTGTGTCGGTGCCGATCTCACTTCCGCTCCGGCCAGCGATGCGGGCGTCGCCGAGGCCTTTCCCATGGATCTGGAACAGTCAGGCGAGAACGGGCTCTACATCCGCCTGTTCGACCTCTCCGGCCTGCAGATCCGTAAGCCGTTGATTGCAGCCGTCGACGGATACTGCCTTGGCGGAGGATTGGAACTGGCTCTGCAATGCGACCTCGTTGTCGCATCGGACAAGGCATCTTTCGGTCTGCCCGAGGTGGCGGTGGCAAGCGTGCCCGGCGGAGGCGGAGCGACCAACCTGATGCGGGCCATCCCTCGCGCCGTCGCGATGCGGATGCTGCTGACCGGCGAGCGCATCGACGCGCAACGGGCGCTCGCCATCGGCCTCGTCAGCGACGTCTGGCCCGCGGAACGTTTTGCCGACGAGACCAATGCGCTCGCACGCCGTATCGCCGACAATGGCCCGCTGGCGGTTCAAATGATCAAGATGCTGGCCAGCCAAACCACGACGCTGCCAAGTCTTCAGGCGTTCCAACTGACGGAACTGGCCTGGAGCCTGCTGCGCGACACGGCTGACCGCCGCGAGGGGCGGCAGGCCTTTGCCGAAAAACGTAAGCCGATTTACATTGGCCGCTGATGGTTTGGGATGGTGCCGGAAACTTGTAATCTCTCCGGTTTCCGGTGGGCATCGTCACATAAACTGCGGGGCTGGCGAGCCGGAGGTGCGCCGGGCATGGTAGCGGGATGAGACGCGAGCCCGATCCCCACTACCGCCACCGCTTCCCAGCCGAGCTGATCGCGCACGCAGTTTGGCTGTACCACACGTTCCCGCTCCCGC
>NZ_JBFUHT010000038.1:0-116812 GCF_056402275.1 Azospirillum sp. P4_B5 | reverse complement strand
ATGAAGCGCATCGAGGCGTCGAGCCGCAAGATCACCGACATCATCGGGGTGATCGACGAGATCGCCTTCCAGACCAACCTGCTGGCGCTGAACGCGGCGGTGGAGGCGGCGCGGGCCGGCGACGCCGGGCGCGGCTTCGCGGTGGTGGCGCAGGAGGTGCGCAACCTCGCCCAGCGCTCCGCCCAGGCGTCCAAGGAGATCAAGGGCCTGATCCTCGACAGTGACGCCCAGGTGAAGGACGGCGTGGATCTGGTCAAGAAGGCCGGCGACGCGCTGGAGGGCATCGTGTCGGGTGTCCAGCAGGTCGCCGGGCTGATCGCCGAGATGGCCTCCGCCTCCTCGGAGCAGGCGGCGGCGCTCGACGAGATCAACGCCACCGTCTCGCAGATGGACGAGATGACCCAGAAGAACGCCGCGCTCGTCGAGGAAACCACCGCCGCCGCTCAGGCCATGGCCGGTCAGGCCAACGACCTGAAGGGGCTGATCGGCTTCTTCAAGCTGGACCCGCGGGCCGTTACGGTCGCGGTTGCGGCCACCGCTGCGGCACCGCGGCACGTCGCGCCGGTGGCGCGTCCGGCCGCTCCGGCGCCCCGTTCGCGAGCCGCAGCCAAGCCGGCGGCCCATCCGGGCGCCGCGCTCAAGCGCAACGTCAGCGAGGACGACGACTGGAAGGAATTCTGAGAGCCACAGTCATCATTGCCCCCACCCTAACCCTCCCCCGCTGACGCAGGGGAGGGGACTGCCGCCGCTTCGCAGAAATCTCCCTCCCCTGCGACAGCGGGGGAGGGCGGGGGTGGGGGCAAGCGGTCCCCCCCCGCCTCAGTTCGCGATCGGTGTCGCCTCGATCCTGCGGCGCGGTGCGGCCTTGATCGAAGGGCCGGCGTTGTCCTCCGGCTTGGCGAGGGTGGTCGTCGTGCCGCGGGCGGTCTGGATGGGCGCGCTGCCGCGCAGGCGCAGCAAATGCATCCGCACATAGGCGGTCGACCCCACCGCCTGCACCGCCACCCAATCGGTGCCGCGGGCGCGGCCCAGAACCTTCAGGGGTTGGCCGGGCGGAAAGGTGGCGACGATGGGGGCGCCGTTGCTCGGCTGCGACCGCAGCGCGGTGGTCTTGTCGGTTTCCCACTCGCCGGAGACGGTGTCGAGCCCGGCGGGGGAGGCGCTGGCGGTCCCCTGCACCACGGGCGCGCGGTTGGTCCGCTCGCCCGTGGTGCAGGCGGTCAGCATCACCGCGCAGGCTATGGCGAGGGAGACGGGAACGAGGCGCAGGCGTCTGGTCATCACGGACTCTGTCGGGTAGCCCTTTCGATCGGGCGACCATACAGGATGCGCCCCCACCCGCGCCACCGCGCCGCGGCAGAACGGCTATGCACTGTTTGTGGCAGGAAAGTGGCGCCGACCCTTAGCCCAGCCCTTAGGCGAGAACGCCCAACTGCCAGGCGAAGAAGACGCCCAGCGCCACGGCGATGGTGAGAAGTTGCTTGCCCGTCACCACGCAGGCCAGCACGGCGGCAAGCGCGCCGACGAGCTGGGGATTCCTCCAGGTCAGCTCCAGCCCCTCGCCGTTCGGCGACAGGATCATCGGCACGATGATGGCGGTCAGCACGGTCACCGGGACGAAGCCCAACGCCTGCTTCAGCAGCGGCGGGAAAACCACCCGATCGCCCAGCACGAACAGCGCCGCCTTCACGAAGACGGTGACCGCCGCCATGCCCAGGATCATGACGGTGTTGGTCAGGACGGTCCCGGTCATGCCGCTTCCTCCTCCCGCCGTCCGGCCTCCAGCCCGCCGGAGCGCCGGCGTTGCAGGGCCATCCCGACGGTGACGCCGGCCACCACGGCGGCCATCAGCCCCAGCTTGTAGGGCACGTCCTGCCCCAGATAGGCCACGGCCCCCGCCGCCACCGCTGCCGCGAAGTTGGGCAGGCTGGCGAGCTGCGGCACGACGATGGCGATGAAGGTGGCGACCATCGCGAAGTCCAGCCCCAGCGACTGGAGCTGCGGGAAGGCCGCGCCGAACAGCAGCCCGACCAGGGTCCAGAACTGCCAGTTCGCGTACATCGACAGGCAGGAGCCCAGGAAGTACCAGTGCCCGAGCGGCGCCCGCGGGTGCCGGGCGTAGTAGCCGGCCATCACCGCGAAGGTCTCGTCCGTCAGGAAGAAGCCCAGCGTCCAACGCCAGCGCGCCGGCAGATGGGCGACGTGCGGCAGCAGCGTGGCGGCGTAGAGGGCGTGGCGCAGGTTCACGATCAGGGTGGTCAGCCAGATCACCGCCAGCCCGGCGTGCCCGGCCACCAGCCCCAGCGCAATGAACTGGCTGGAACCGGCGAAGACCGAGAGGGACATGAGCTGCCCCTGCCACGCCGCCAGCGGGCCGGCGGCCACCAGCGTGCCGAAGATCACCCCGAAGGGCGCCGCGCCGATGACCATCGGCAGGGTGTCGCGGGCGCCGGCGGCGAAGCTGGATCGTCTGGTCATGATCGTTCTGAAGCGTCTTCTTGAACCGGTCCGTGGAACCGCGTCGGGCTGCGGACCATAGCGCTGCGACGGCCTGCCTGCCCGCCTTTTATTGTCCGGGAGACAAGTCCATCCGCCCCGCCCAACCCTGCGGGGTTAACGATTCCGATGGGGGTGGAGTGCCGGTGGAGGGCTTTCCATCCGTCCGGCTTTCCGGCAGGCTGGTCCCATGAAACCCGATTCCTGCTTCGAGTTTCCCGTCCACACGGCGGGGGAGCGTGCGGCGGACGCGGTCATTCACGCCATCGGCGTGATCGCCGGCCTGATCGGCGCATCCTGGCTGCTGATCGTGACGGCGGGCCACGCCTCCGCGACCGAGATGGTGTCGCTGGTCGCCTACGGCGCCGGGCTGGTCGGCATGCTGAGCGCGTCGGCCGCCTACAACCTGGCCCCGCCGGGCCGGCGCAAGGCGGTGCTGCGGCGGCTCGACCACGCGATGATCTATGTGATGATCGCCGGCAGCTACACCCCCTTCACCCTGAACCGTCTGGACGGCGCCGCGGGCATCCCGCTGGGTGTCGCCGTGTGGGTGGTGGCGCTGGGCGGGGTGGCGCTGAAGCTGTTCGCCTCCTGGCGGTACGAGCGGCTGGGCTTCGTGCTCTATCTCGGGCTCGGCTGGGCCATCCTGTCGGTGGCCGAACCGCTGTGGCGGTCGCTGTCCCCAACGACGCTGCTTCTGCTGGCGGTGGGCGGGGTGGTCTACACGGTGGGCGCCTTCATCCACACGCTGGACCGCCTGCCCTACAACATCCCGGTCTGGCACGCGCTGGTCGTGGTGGCGGCCTCCTGCCACTTCGCCGCGGTGGCCCGGGAGTTCGTGGTGACGTGACGGGCGAGGGGCCTCGCGAAAGGCCCCCCGCCTGCATCGTCATCAATGCACCGTCGTCACCGGCTGTGTGGCGGCGCTGCGCACCTGGGCGGAGACGGGCAGGCCGTTGATGGTCAGCTCGCCGCCTTCCGCCCCCACCTTGACCGTCTGGCCGTCGGCGACGCGGCCCTCCAGGATCATGGTGGCCAGCGGGTTCTGAAGCTCCCGCTGGATCACTCGCTTCAGCGGACGCGCGCCATAGACCGGGTCGTAGCCGGCCTCGGCCAGCCAGTGCGTCGCCGCCTCGTCCACCTCCAGCGTGATGTCGCGGTCGGCCAGCATCTTGACCAGCCGGCCGAGCTGGATCGTCACGATCCCGCCCATGTGGCTGCGGTCCAGGCGGTGGAACAGCAGGATCTCGTCCAACCGGTTCAGGAACTCCGGCCGGAAGTGGGCGCGCACCACCTCCATCACCTCGTCGCGCACGGCGCCGCTGTCCTGGCCTTCCGGCTGGGCCGCCAGCACCTCGGAGCCGAGGTTCGAGGTCATGATGATGACCACATTGCGGAAATCCACCGTCCGCCCCTGCCCATCGGTCAGACGCCCGTCGTCCAGCACCTGGAGCAGCACGTTGAAGACGTCCGGATGGGCCTTCTCCACCTCGTCGAACAGGACGACCTGATAGGGCCGGCGGCGCACCGCCTCGGTCAGCGCCCCACCCTCCTCATAGCCGACATAGCCCGGAGGCGCGCCGATCATGCGGGCGACGGAGTGCTTCTCCATGTATTCCGACATGTCGAGCCGGACCATCGCCGTCTCGTCGTCGAACAGGAACTCGGCCAGCGCCTTGGTCAGCTCGGTCTTGCCGACGCCGGTCGGACCGAGGAACAGGAAGGAGCCGATCGGCCGGTTGGGGTCCTGCAGGCCGGCGCGGGCGCGGCGCACCGCGTTGGACACCGCCACGATGGCCTCGTCCTGACCGATCACGCGGGTCTTCAGGCGGGTTTCCATCGCCAGCAGCTTCTCCCGCTCGCCGGCCAGCATCTTGTCCACCGGCACGCCGGTCCAGCGGCTGACCACGGCGGCGATGTCGCTGTCGCGCACCTCCTCGTTCAGCATGCGGTTGGCGGCGTGGGCCTCCGCCTCCTTCAGCCGCTTCTCCAGGTCGGGGATGACGCCGTAGGCCAACTCGCCGGCGCGGCCCCAGTTGCCGTCGCGCTGGGCCTGCTCCAGCTCGGTGCGGGCCTTCTCCAGATCCTCCTTGATCTTCTGGGCGCCCTGGAGCTGGTCCTTCTCGGCCTGCCACTTGGCGGTCAGCTCGGCGGATTCCTGCTCCAGGTCGGCCAGCTCGCCTTCCAGGTTGGCGAGCCGGGCGCGCGAGGCCTCGTCGGATTCGCGCTTCAGCGCCTCCCGCTCGATCTTGAGCTGGATGATGCGGCGGTCCAGCTCGTCGATGGTCTCCGGCTTGCTGTCCACGGCCATGCGCAGGCGGCTGGCCGCCTCGTCGATCAGGTCGATCGCCTTGTCGGGCAGGAAGCGGTCGGTGATGTAGCGGTTCGACAGGGTCGCCGCCGACACGATGGCCGCGTCGGTGATGCGCACGCCGTGGTGAACCTCGTAGCGCTCCTTCAGGCCGCGCAGGATGGAGATGGTGTCCTCCACCGTCGGCTCGGGCACGAAGACGGGCTGGAAGCGCCGGGCCAGCGCCGCGTCCTTCTCGATGTGCTTGCGGTACTCGTCCAGCGTGGTCGCGCCGACGCAGTGCAGCTCGCCGCGCGCCAGCGCCGGCTTCAGCATGTTGGAGGCGTCCATGGCGCCGTCCGCCTTGCCGGCACCGACCAGCGTGTGCAGCTCGTCGATGAAGACGATGATCTCGCCCGCCGCCGCCTGGATCTCCTGGAGCACGGCCTTCAGCCGCTCCTCGAACTCGCCGCGGTATTTGGCGCCGGCCACCATACCGGCGAGGTCGAGCGACAGCAGCTTCTTGTTCTTCAGCCCTTCCGGCACGTCGCCCTTGACGATGCGCTGGGCGAGGCCCTCGACGATGGCGGTCTTGCCGACGCCGGGCTCGCCGATCAGGACGGGGTTGTTCTTGGTGCGCCGCGCCAGCACCTGGATGGTGCGGCGGATTTCCTCGTCGCGCCCGATGACCGGGTCGAGCTTGCCCTCGCGCGCCGACTCGGTCAGGTCGCGGGCGTATTTCTTCAGCGCGTCGTAGCCCTGCTCGGCGCTGGCGGTGTCGGCGGTGCGGCCCTTGCGCACCTCGTTGATCGCGGTGTTCAGCGCCTGTGGGGTGACGCCCGCGCGCTTCAGCACGGCGGCGGACGGCGTGCCGTCGGCCATGGCGAGCGCCAGCAGGATGCGCTCCGCCGTGACGTAGCTGTCGCCGGCCTTCTTGGCGACTGTCTCGGCCTGCTCGAACACGCGGGAGAGTTCCGGCGTCAGATACACCTGACCGGCGCCCGCGCCTTCCACCTTGGGCTGCTTGTCCAACTCGGCGTCCACACCCGACAGCGCCAGGGCGGGGTCGCCGCCGGCCGCCCGGATCAGGTTGGAGGCCAGGCCTTCCTTGTCGTCCAGAAGGGTCTTCAGCAGATGTTCCGGCGTCAGCCGCTGATGGCCGCGCCGCAGGGCCAGGGTCTGCGCCGCCTGCACAAAGCCACGGCTGCGCTCGGTGTATTTTTCGAAGTCCATGATGTGCTCCCTTCATCGCCGACCGTCCGCGAGGCAGCCCGGTCAGTCCGATCCACGTTACCAGTGCGATCCGCAAGGATGCATGCGTCGCCGTAGATGTGGGAGAGTCCCATGCGTATGCAAGACCCCCCGGCATGCGTGGTTATTGCTTTTGTCGGACCCGCGCCGAAAGGGTGGCTTTCCGCGGCCCGTGGGAAAAGGCTAGGGTTTTCGCCCAATGCCACGGACTCCCGCCTTCATGACGGCCACGCCCACCAGCACCCCGCGCGACCCTTCGCCCAAGGCCCTGCGACCCGGCCTGACCTCCCCCCTGCTGCGGCTGGCTTGGCACGGCCGCAACATGTGGCATTGGGTGGCGCGCCCGCTGACCATGGGGGTGCGGGGAATCATCCTGGACGACTCGGGCACCGGAGAGGGCGCCGGCGGCGGCACGGCCTCGGTCCTGCTGATCCGCCACAGCTATGTCGGCGGCTGGCATTTTCCGGGCGGCGGAGTCGGAAAAGGCGAGACGCTGGTCGAGGCCATGCGCCGCGAGGTGCGGGAGGAGGTCGGGTTGACCGTGGAGAGCGGCCCGCAGCCCTTCGGCGTCTACGCCCGCTTCCGGCACGGAGCGAGCGACCATGTGGCGGTCTTCGTCGCGCGCGGATGGTCGGGAACGCTCCAGGCCGACGGGGTGGAGATCCTTGAGGCACGCTTCTTCCCGTTGGACCGGCTGCCGGAGGACACCTCCCCCGCGACGCGGCGGCGAATCGCCGAGTTCCAGGGTCGGGAGCCTTTGGCCGAGCGCTGGTGACGGTTTTCGATTGCGACGGTTGACAGAAGCGAACCGGTCCCACCATTGTGCGATGCAATGCCCGCGACCGTCGCCACCATACGCCGCTACCCCGTGAAGGGGTTGAGCGGCCAGGATCTTCCCGCCGTTGACCTCGTCACCGGCCAACCCCTCCCCTTTGACCGGCGCTTCGGCCTGCTGCACGGCCCGGCGGCGCTGACCCCGGATGTCGAGGGCTGGCGCCCCAACGAGGATTTCTTCACGCTCGACCGGAACGAGAAGCTGGCGCTGCTCGACACCGAATTCGACGAGGCCACCCAGTCGCTGATCATCCGGCGCGGCGGCAAGCCGGTGTCGCGTGGGCGCCTGGACCAGCCGATGGGCCGGATGCTGGTGGAGCAGTTCTTCGCCGCCTATCTGGCGGGGGCGGCTCCCGGCCTGCCCAAGCTGGCCGAGGCCAGGAACCCGGCGCAGGGCGGTGGTTTTTCCTTCACCGACCGGGAAGAGGCCGCGGTCTCCATCCTCAATCTCGCCAGCGTGCGCGATCTGGAGGAGCGGGTGGCCAAACAGCCGGTCGATCCGCGGCGCTTCCGAGCCAACCTGATGATCGACGGGCTGGAGCCCTGGGTGGAACGCCAGTGGATCGGCGCGCTGTTGACCGTCGGCGACGTCACCCTGCGCATCTGCGACCACAAGGATTGCCGGCCCTCCAGCGAGGTCAACCCGGCGACCGGCGCGCGCGACCTCAACACGCTTCCCATTCTGGAGCGCGGTTACGACCACACGCAGTGCGGCGTCTATGCCCGGGTGGTGCATGGGGGGCGGATCGCGGTGGACGACCCGGTGGCGTTGGCCGAAGACCTGCCGTCCTGAAAATTCGCCGGGCCTGAAGCCGGCCAGCCCTGAAGCCGGCCAGCCCTGAAACCGGGAGTCGCCGGCCTCAGGACTGACGGGCATCGGACAGTCGTATCAGGCGCTCATCGGGGTCCGTTCGTCGGCGGCGGTGTCGGACTCGTCGCCCATCTCGCCGTCGTCCTCGTCCTCCGCCGAATTGCCCACGCTGGGCTGCGGGCCGAGGCCAGCGGCGCCGACGTTGCCGCGCTGGCGGTTTTCGGATTCCTGGATCTGGTTGATGATGCGGAAGTAATGCTCCGCATGCTGAAGGTAGTTTTCCGCCTGGACGCGGTCGCCGGACGAGGAGGCGTCGCGGGCCAGCGCCAGATACTTTTCATGGACCTGCCACGCGTTGCCGCGAATGCGCACGTCCGGACCATTGCTGTCGAAGGTCTGGTGACGCAGCGGAACGTTCTGCCGACGGCTGCCACCGCCGCCACCACCGCCGCCGCCACCTCCGCCACCACCGCCGCCGTTGCCACGACCGCGCGAGCGCCTGGAGTTCGGTCCTTGTCTCATTTGGCTCTTATGGCCCCATGTAAGAGAAGTGCAATCCCGCGAACGCCCTGGCTGACCATCCGGTCGCCGGGCCCGCCGCGGAACCAACCGCGGATGGGTCGCAGGGATCAAATCGACGCGCCCAACCGATCAACCGGTCTGCCTTCTCGGACGTCCGCCCAACCGCGCGGGGTTCCCGGAGGTCATGGGTACGCCCTGGGATGATCGTCCCTGGGCCATCGTCGTCCTTGCACCCTACTGGGGACCGCGCGTCAATCCAACCTTTTTTTGGGGGGATGGGGCGAAATCACGCGCTCTTCCACCCCAGGACGCAGCGGTCCACGCCGCCCAGATCCCGGAAGACGCCCGCCGGCTCCAGTCCCGCGGCGACCAGCAGCCCCGCCACGTCCGCCGCCTGCCCCTGCCCGACCTCCAACCCGGCCAGACCGCCCGGCTGGAGCAGGTCCGGCGTCTGAGCGGCGATGATCCGGTAGGCGTCCAGCCCATCGGCGCCGCCGTCCAGCGCGCGCAGCGGGTCGTGTTGCCGCACCTCCGGATCGAGCGCGGCGATGTCGGCGCTGGGGATGTAGGGCGGGTTGGAGACGACGACGGCGAACCGCTCGGCCAGCCCGGCGCCCCAGTTCCCGGTCTGGAAGCGCGCCCGCTCCGCCAGCCCGTTGCGCGCCGCGTTATCCGTGGCGGCGGCCACCGCGCCGGGACTGAGATCGACGCCGAGGCCGCTGGCGTTGGGCAGCTCCGCCAGCAGAGCCAGCAGGATGCAGCCGGTTCCGGTGCCGAGGTCGAGCAGCCGCAGGGGGGCGTTGCGGTCGGGCAGAGCCTTCAGCACGGCTTCGACCAGCGTCTCGGTGTCGGGCCGGGGTTCGAGGGTGTCGGGGTTGAGGGCGAGGTCGATCGTCCAGAACTCGCGATGGCCGAGGATGCGCCCCACCGGCTCCCGCGCCGCCCGCCGCTCGATCAGGGCGAGGAGACGCGCGGCGTCAGGTTCGGGGACGGGGTCGTTGGCCCGGGTGAACAGGTCGTGGCGGGTGAGGCCCAGCGCGTGTTCGACGAGCAGGCGCGCGTCTAGGTCTGGCGTGTCCACCCTGGCCTCGCGCAGGCGGGCCTCAGCGGTGCGGCGGAGTTGGTGAAGCGTGATGGTCATGGCTTGCCCCCACCCTCCCCATGCGCTGCATGGGTCCCCTCCCTCCCCCGCTGCGCAGGGGAGGGCGATCGATGCGACGTCCTGTTCCCTCCCCTGCGCAGCGGGGGAGGGTTAGGGTGGGGGCCTGTGTTGCCACACGAGCGCCTATGCGGAACTCCAAGCTGAAATACCGCGCTCGCGATCTGCGCACTCAGCCCACCGACGCCGAACGGGCGCTCTGGCGCCAACTGCGCAGCGAACAGCTCAGCGGATGGAAGTTTCGCCGTCAGCACCCCATTCCCCCCTACATCGCCGATTTCGCCTGCATCCAGGCCAAGCTGGTCATCGAAGTCGACGGCGGCCAGCACGCCGACTCCGCCTACGACTCCGCCCGGGACGAGCATTTGCGGCAACATGGCTGGCGAATCCTGCGCTTCTGGAACAACGACGTGCTGAACAACCCGGAGGGTGTGGCGGCGACGATCCTCGCCGCCATCGGCGGGCCGAAACTCCCGGAAGGCGGCTGACGAAACCCGCCCTACTGCAGTTCCGACAGCCGGGCGGCCTCGTCCTCGGCCGTCAGCGCGTCGATCAGCTCGTCCAGCGCCTCGCCGGCCATCACCTTCTCGATCTTGTAGAGCGTCAGGTTGATGCGGTGGTCGGTCACCCGGCCCTGCGGGAAGTTGTAGGTGCGGATCCGCTCGGACCGGTCGCCGGAGCCCACCTGGCTCTTGCGGTCGGCGGCGCGGGCCTTGTCCTTCTCGGCGCGCTCCCGCTCGTAGAGGCGGGCGCGCAGCACCTTCAGGGCCTTGGCCTTGTTCTTGTGCTGGCTCTTCTCGTCCTGCTGGCTGACGACGAGGCCGGTCGGCAGGTGGGTGATGCGCACCGCGCTGTCCGTCGTGTTCACCGACTGGCCGCCGGGACCGCTGGAGCGGAACACGTCGATGCGCAGGTCCTTCTCGTCGATGTGGATGTCCACCTCCTCCGCCTCGGGCAGCACCGCGACGGTGGCGGCGGAGGTGTGGATGCGCCCCTGCGTCTCGGTCGCCGGCACCCGCTGCACGCGGTGGACGCCCGATTCGAACTTCAGCCGGGCGAAGACGTTGCGGCCGGTGATGTTGGCGATGGCCTCCTTGTAGCCGCCGATGCCGGTCTCGCTGACCTCCATCGTCTCGAAGCGCCAGCCCTGGAGCCCGGCGTAGCGGCGGTACATCTCGAACAGCTCCGCGGCGAACAGGGCCGCCTCGTCGCCGCCGGTGCCGGCGCGCACCTCCAGGATGGCGTTCTTCTCGTCCGCCTCGTCCTTGGGCAGCAGGGAAATCTGCACGCGGCGCTCCAGGGCAGGGATGCGGCGGGTGAGATCGCCGAACTCCTCCTCGGCCAGCGCCTTCATGTCGGCGTCGCCCGCCGGGTCGGCGATCATGCCGGCGAGGTCGGCGGCCTCGGCCTTCGCCTTCTTCAGCTCTCCGATGGCCTCTGCCACCGGGGTCAGGTCGGCGTATTCCTTCGACAGCCGGGCGAAGTCCGCCGGGTCCACCGTCCCCGCCGCCATCGCGTCCCGCAGCTCGTCATGGCGGGCCACGACCCTATTGAACTTCTCGTCCAGGCTCACGTCGCTCGTCCTTATCCAAATCGCCTCCGGCGCTTGATCCGGTGCCGGCGGGCTCGTCCTCGGCCAGCCGGAACAGCCGGAACAGCAGCCGTTCCGCCGCCGCCCGCTCCGCCAGCCCGGCCCCGTCCGGGTCCGCCGCCATGGCGCGCAACGCCTCCGACGGGCCGTGCAGCAGCCGGTTGACCAGAAGCCGCGTCGCCGACGCCGCGTCCAGCCCCCGCTGTTCGTCCAGCAGGCGCCGCCGCTCCGTCTCGAAATGCGTCCGCAGCGCCGCCACGGCGGGCACCGCGGCACGCTCGGCCCGGTGGCGGGCGAAGGCCGCCAGGGCCTCGTCCACGATGCTCCAGGCCGCCTGGGTCGCCGCCTCGCGCCCCACCCGTCCCTGCAGCGCCACGCGCTCCAGGTCGGCGAGGTCGTAGACGAAGGCCTCGTCCAGCCCGGCGACGTCCGGATCGACGTCGGCGGGGATCGCGGCGTCCACCACGAACACCGGGCGCCGACGGCGGCGCTTCAACGCCGCCCCCAACTGCGGTGCGGAAAGGATATAGCGCCCCAGACCCGCCGCGGTCACCACGATATCCGCGCTGGTCAGCGCCGAATCGAGATCGGCCCAGGGCGTGAAGTGGCTGTCCAGCCGTCGCGCCGCCGCTTCGGCCCGGCGGTCCACCGGGGCGGCGACGGTCAGCCGGCCGAGTCCGGCCTCGCGCAGCCCCTCCAGCACCAGGGCGCCCATGTCGCCCAGCCCCATCAGCAGGCCGGTGCAGCGCTTCAGGTCGCCGTGCAGGTCGCGCGCCACCTGGACCGCCGCGGCGACCAGCGAGGTGGCGCCCTCGGCGATGGGCGTCTCGCGGCGCACCCGCTTGGCGGCGCCGTAGGCGGCCTGGAGAAGCCCTTCCAGCTCCGGCCCGGTCAGCCCGGCGGCGGCGGCGTGGCGGTGGGCGGCCTTGACCTGCCCCAGGATGTGCGGCTCACCAATGATCTGGCTGTCGAGCGAACAGGCGACGGCGAAAACATGGCGCACCGCCGCCGGCCCGGTCAGGGTGTAGAGCTGCCCGGCGAGGTCGGGCTCGCCCAGCCCCACCCGCTCCGCCATGATCCCGGCGATGGTCAGCGCCGCCTCGTTCGGGCGCTCGTGGACCGCCTGGACCTCGACCCGATCGCAGGTGCTGAGCCACATCGCCTGGGTGATGCCGGCGGCGTTCAGCCGCTCCAGCATCGCAGGCACCTCCGCCTCCTCCGTCGTCAGACGGTCGCGGATCGCGCCGGAGCAGGACCGGTGGCTGGCGCCGATGACGAAGTAGGAAGCGGTCACTCTGACTCTGGCCCAGGCCGCGGCACGGCCCACAAGGATGACAGGATTGCCGCGGATTTAAGCACGGATGGCACGGAGCGTCCTTAACTCAATTTCCGCCCGCGCCGCTTCCGTCACTCGGCGGCGTTTTCCGCCGCTTTCTCCGCCGCCTTGGCGGCCTCGATCTCGGCGGCCTTCTTCTCGACCAGCCCGACGAGATGGTCGACGATGTTCTGGTCCTTCAGCCGATGGTCGGTGACCCCGGACAGATAGACCTGATGGGTGTTGTTGCCGCCGCCGGTCAGGCCGATGTCGGTCTCGCGCGCCTCGCCGGGGCCGTTGACCACACAGCCGATGACCGACAGGGTCAGCGGCGTGGTGATGTGGGCCAGCCGCGCCTCCAGCGTCTCCACCGTCTTGATGACGTTGAAGTTCTGCCGCGCGCAGCTCGGGCAGGAGATGACCGTGACGCCGCGCCGCCGCAGGCCCAGCGACTTCAGCATCTCGTAGCCGACCTGGACCTCCTCCGCCGGCTCGGCCGACAGGGACACGCGGATGGTGTCGCCGATGCCCGACCACAGGAGCATGCCCAGCCCGATCGACGACTTCACCGTCCCGGCGCGCAGGCCGCCGGCCTCGGTGATGCCGATGTGCAGCGGATAGTCGCAGGCCTCGGCCAGCCCCTGGTAGGCGGCCACCGCCAGGAACACGTCGGACGCCTTCACCGAGATCTTGAACTCGGTGAAGTCATGGTCCTCCAGGATCTTGGCGTGGTTGAGCGCGCTCTCGACCAGCGCCTCCGGGCAGGGCTCGCCGTACTTCTCCAGCAGGTCCTGCTCCAGCGAGCCGGCGTTGACGCCGATGCGCATGGAACAGCCGTAGTCCTTGGCCGCCTTCACCACCTCGCGCACCCGCTCCGCCGAGCCGATGTTGCCGGGGTTGATGCGCAGGCAGGCCGCCCCGCTCTGCGCCGCCTCGATGGCGCGCTTGTAGTGGAAATGGATGTCCGCGACGATCGGCACCGACACCTGCGGCACGATCTGCTTCAGCGCCAGCGCCGATTCCTGGTCGGGGCAGGAGACGCGCACGATGTCGGCGCCCACCCGCTCCGCCGCCTGGATCTGCGCCACCGTCGCCGCGACGTCGGCGGTCGGCGTGTTGGTCATCGTCTGCACCGAGATCGGCGCGTCGCCGCCGACGAGCACGTTGCCCACCCGGATCTGGCGGGACTTGCGGCGAAGGATCTGGCGGTAGGCGCGCACGCTGCTCATGGGCTGTGGCCTCGGGGCATGAATCGGGTCCGGCGCGTCTTATAGCGCAGCCGGCGTCACGCCTGAAGTGCGGTCCGCCGCGCCGGATTCAAGGGAAAAAGCCGTCGGCAGGCCCGTCCTTAATGGGCGGGAGCGGCGCCGCGCAGGGTCGGGGCGTGCTGGTCCAGCGACACGTCGCGCAGCACCTGCCCGACCGCCCCCATCGGTGCGCCGTCCACCCCGTCGGTGACCACCACCAGCCCGCCGGCGTTGCCGGTGCGGACGCGGATGCCGGAGCGGTCGGGCACGCGGTAGACGTCGCCCGGCTTCAGCACGCGGGTGAAGATGATCTCGCCGCTGTTGTCGCGCACCTGGATCCAGCTGTCCTGCGTGGCGCGGAGCTGGATGCGCGAGGCCGCGTTCTGCGTGCCGTAGACCTTCGACGGCAGCGCCCCGTCCGCGGCGGGCGGAGGCGCCGCGGGGGCGGCGGGCGGCAGGCTGGCGATGGCCGGAGCGGCGGGGGTGAGCGGGGTCGGCTCCTGCGCGGCGCCTTCGGACTCGTCGTCCTCGGCCGGGGGCGGCGGGACGTTCACCATGGCCGACGGCGCGGCGGCCGGAGCGGGAGCCGGGGCCGCCGTGGGAGCGTTCGGCTTGGCGGGAGCGGCCGGCGCCGGCTGGGCGACCACCGCCGCAGGGGCCGGGGCGGGCTTTGCCGGAGCCGAAGAGGCGGGAGCCGGGGCGGTCGGGGCCGGAGCGGCGGGAGCCGGGGCTACCGGAGCAGGCACCGCCGTGGACGCTCCACCGGCCGCAGGCGGGGCGGCCACCGGAGGAGCGGACGGAGCCTCCGCCATCACGGTCGGGACGGACGCCGGAGCGGCGGGCGACTCGACCGGCACCGACGCGGTTTGCCCGCCGCCATTCTGGCTGGCGTTGAAGGGCAGCGTGTCGAGCAGCGAGACCAGCCGGTCGGGCAGGGTCGGGACCAGATCGACCATCGACCGGTCGGTCGCCGACAGATAGTACCAGCCGCCATAGACGATCCCCGCCAGCACCATCGTGCCGAGCAGGACCGTGCCGCCGGGAATGCGGCCTTCCGGCGCCGGGGTCGGAAAATAGAGTTGCTGGCTGCGCGTGCGGCCCGCCGCCTCGTCCTTGTAGCGGGTGAGGATGGTGTCCGGGTCGAGTCCCAGGCATTCCGCGTAGGAGCGCAGGAAGCCGGCGGCGTAGGTGGTGCCCGGCAGGTCCTCGAACCGGCCCGCCTCGATGGCCTGCAGGTAGGGATAGCGGATGCGCAGCATCGTCGCGACCTCGCGCAGGTCGTAGCCGAGGCTCTCGCGCGTCTCGCGCAGGGTGTCGGACACGCTGGGGCCGGTCTGCGCCGGGCCGTCCTGCGCGGGGTCGTAGGAACCGAAAACCTTGCGCTTGCCCATCATCTCAACCGTACCGTCGCCTCGGATGACTTATGGTCGCACCCCCGGCATGGGTACGCCAGCCGCGGGGTCGGCGCAACCGGGAACGACCGTGATCCTGCCATCTTGTATACGCCCTTCGTCCGGACCGCTGTAACAAAACGCCGATACCGGGGATGATTCCGGAACGGTCGGCGCGGCCTCAGATGATGACGCCGTGGTCCTTGGCGAAGCTGCGCAGCTTGTCGCGCAGACTGTGGTCACCGCGCAGATACAGCCCGTTCATGTACTGGCGCAGCGCCGCCACGTCGAGCGAGCGCAGCATCGTCTTCACCGGCCCGACCGAGGGCGGCGACATCGACAGGGTGCGGAAGCCGATGCCGATCAGCGCCATGGCGTCGAGCGGCCGGCCGGCCATCTCGCCGCAGATGCTGACCGGGACGCCGGCGTCGCCGCAGGCCTCGACCAGCCGCCGCAGCAGGCTGAGCATGGCCGGAGACAGCGGGTCGTAGCGGCCGGAGGTGCGCGGGTTGCCGCGGTCGCTGGCGAAGATGTACTGGGTCAGGTCGTTGGAGCCGACCGACAGGAAATCCACCCGCGGCAGCAGGGCCGGCAACTGCCAGAGCAGCGCCGGCACCTCGATCATCGTGCCGACGCGCACGCGGCTGGGCGGCTTGCCGCCCTGGCCCTCCAGCCGGTTGATCTCCAGGTCGAGCAGGCGGCGGGCGGCGTCGAACTCCGCCACCTCGGCGATCATCGGGAACATCACCGACAGCGGGCGCCCGGCGGACGCCCGCAGCAGGGCGCGCAGCTGCTGACGCAGCAGCGACGGGTGGTCCAGCCCGATGCGGATGGCCCGCCAGCCGAGCGCCGGATTCTCCTCCCCCTCGCTGGCCGCGATGTAGGGCAGCATCTTGTCGCCGCCGACGTCGAGCGTGCGGAAGACCACCGGCTTGTCGTCGGTCTGGTCGAGAATGCGGGAATAGAGGTCGGTCTGCGCGTGGACGTCCGGGTAGGTGGAGCGCACCATGAAGGGGATTTCGGTGCGGTAGAGCCCGATGCCCTCCGCCCCGCTGGCCTTCAGATGCGGCAGGTCGATCAGCAGGCCGCAGTTCAGCTGGATGGAGATCGGCACGCCGTCCCGGGTGACGGAGGGCTGCGCACGAATCTTCTCGTACATCTCCTCCTTGCGGGCGCGGAGCGCCACCGCCTCCACGAAGGCCATCTGGATGTCTTCCGCCGGGCGGACGAAGGCCTGCCCATGGTCGCCGTCGACGATCACCGGGTCCAGCGGCTCGATCCGGTTCAGCGCGTCCGGCGCCTGCACCACCGGGATGTTCAGCGCGCGGGCCACGATGCAGACGTGGCTGGACGGCGAGCCCTCCTCCAGGATCACGCCGCGCAGGCGGCGCTGGTCGTAGTCGAGCAGTTCCGCCGGCCCCATGGACCGCGCGACCAGGATGATGTCGTCCGGCAGGGTGCCGCCGTCCGCCGCCTCCGACCGGCGCCCGGCAAGGTGCTGGAGCAGCCGGTTGGTCAGGTCCTCCAGGTCGAGCAGCCGTTCGCGGATGTAGGGGTCGGTCAGGTGGCTCATGCGGGCGCGGGTGTCGTTCTGCACCTGCTGCACCGCGGCCTCCGCCGTCAGGCCCATGCGGATCGCCTCGCGGATGCGCGATAGCCACCCGCGGTCCTCCGCGAACATCCGGTAGGTTTCCAGGATGTCCTTGGGCTCGCTCAAGCCCGCCAACGCCGCCGCGTTCAGCAGGTCGTCGATGGCGCTGTGCATGGTGGCGATGGCGGTGTTCAGCCGCACCAGCTCGCTCTCGGCGTCCTCGGCGACCATCTGGCGGATGGTGAGCTGCGGGCGGTGGATCACCGCCAGCCCCGTCGCCAGGCCGCTGGCCAGCGCCGTGCCCGACAGGCGGGCCGGCAGGAGCGCCGGGTCGCCCGTCGAAGCGACCTCCTGGGGGTTGACCAGTTCGCCCTGGGCGACCAGTTCGGCCACCACCATGGCGATGGTCTGGAGCGTCTCGACCTCGACCTCGGTGTAGCGGCGGCGGTCCTTGTGCTGGATGACCAGGACGCCGCGGACCTTGCCGCCGCGCAGGATCGGCACGCCGGCCAGGGACAGGAACGGGTCCTCCCCCGTTTCGGGGCGATAGGCGAAGCTGGGGTGCGACGGCGCGTTGTCCAGCGCGATGGGCCGCGCGTGGCCGGCGATGTCGCCGACGATGCCCTCGCCCACGCGCAGCCGGGTGTTGTGCACGGCATCCTGGTTCAGGCCGACCGTGGAGAACAGCTCCAGCACCTCGCCCGCCCGCATGACGTAGCAGGAGCAGACATCCGCCCCCATCTCCATGCCGATCAGGGTGACGATCTTGTCCAGCCGCTCCTGGCCGGAGCCGGAGCCTGCCATGACGTCGCGCAGCCGCGCCAGCAGGCGGCGCGAGGCGGCGCCGTCGAAGCCCGGCGAACTGGCGGGGATGTCGCCCACGACGCCGTTCATCTCATGCCGCCCCCAGGATGGCCGATTGACTGGTGGCCGATTGACCGATGGCCGGTAAGTCGCCGGCTTCCGTCTGCGGGCAGCGGGCGGCCAGCGCCGATTCGGCCTGGGCGATCAGGTCGCCGATGATCTCGGCCACCGGCTGCTCGCGCGTGACCAGCCCGACGCTCTGCCCGGCCATCAGCGAGCCACTTTCCACGTCACCGTCGATCACCGCGCGGCGCAGCGCGCCGGCCCAGAAATGCTCGATCTCCAGGATGCCCTCGTCGCGCGTCGTCTCGCCGCGGTCCACCCGGGCGATGACCTCGCGCTGAAGCTCCATGAAGCGCTTGGACCCGGCGTTGGTCAGCGCCCGCACCGGAATCACCGGGAAGCGCGGGTCGATCTGCACGGACGCCTGGGCGTCGCGCGCCGAGGCCCTGATGAAGACCTGCTTGAAGCGCGGATGCGCGATGGATTCGGTGGCGCAGACGAAACGGGTGCCGATCTGCACGCCCGCCGCCCCCTGCTCCAGATAGGACAGGATGGCCTCGCCGCGCCCGATGCCGCCGGCCGCGAAGACCGGGACCTCGCGCAGGTCGGGCAGGATTTCCTGCGCCAGGACGGTGGTGGAGACGGGTCCGATGTGGCCGCCGGCCTCCGTGCCCTCGATCACCAGGGCGTCGATGCCGAGCTTGACCATCCGCCTGCCGCTGACCAGCGTCGGGGCGAAGGTCATGGCGCGGGCACCGCCGTCCTTGATGCGCTTGATGGTGGCGCCGCTGGGGAAGCCCCCGGCGATCACCACATGGCTCACCGCCAGCTCCCGGCAGACGTCGATCAGACGGTCGAGGTCCGGGTGCATGTTGATGAGGTTGACGCCGAAGGGCTTTGCGGTCAGCGCCCGCGTGGCGGCGATCTCCGCCGCCAGCAGGCCCGGCGGCATCGAGCCGCAGGCCAGCACGCCGAAGCCGCCGGCGTTGGAGATGGCGGAGACGAGGCGGCGTTCCGACACCCAGCTCATCGCGCCGCCCATGATGGCGGTGCGCGTGCCGAGGAAGGCGCAGCCACGCTTCCACAGCCGGTCGAGTCGGGCGCCTGCGACCACGTCGGACCTGGAGTCGGACCTGGCGTCGGTCATCGCCGCCCCTCCCCCTTCACCCGGCTCAGGCCGCGTCCAGCCCGTAGGCGGTGTGCAGCGCGCGCAGCGCCAGCTCCGCATACTCCTCGGCGATCAGGACGGAGATCTTGATCTCGGAGGTGGAGATGACCTGGATGTTGATGCCCTTGTCGGCCAGCGCCTTGAACATGCGCTGCGCGACGCCGGCGTGGCTGCGCATGCCGACGCCGATCACCGACACCTTCACCACGTTGGCGTCGGAGACGATGCGCTTGTAGTTCAGCTCGGCCTGGGCGTCCTCCAGCACCTTGACGGCGCGGGCGATGTCGGCCTTGCCGACCGTGAAGGTCATGTCGGTGGACTTGCCGTCTTCCGACACGTTCTGGACGATCATGTCGACATTGACGGCGGCGTCGGTCAGCGGACCGAAGATGCTGGCCGCCACGCCCGGACGGTCGGCGACGCCGATGAGGGTGATCTTCGCCTCGTCGCGGCTGTAGGCGATGCCGCTCACAACTTCCTTTTCCACGATCTCGTCCTCGTCAACAACAAGGGTACCGGGAAGCGCGCTGCCGGCGGCCTCCTCGAAGCTCGACAGAACCTGCACGCGCACGCGGTGGTTCATCGCCATCTCGACCGAGCGGGTCTGCAGGACCTTCGCCCCCTGCGACGCCAGCTCCAGCATCTCCTCATAGGTGATCTTGGAGAGCTTGCGCGCCTTGGTAACGATTCGCGGGTCGGTGGTGTAGACGCCGTCCACGTCGGTGTAGATGTCGCAGCGGTCGGCCTTCAGCGCCGCCGCCAGGGCGACCGCCGAGGTGTCGGAGCCGCCGCGGCCCAGCGTGGTGATGCGGCCGCTTTCGGTCACGCCCTGGAACCCGGCGACCACGGCGACCTCGCCGGTGTTCATCCGCTTGTCCAGCTCCGCCGTGTCGATGGACACGATGCGCGCCTTGCCGTGCGTCTCGTCGCTGTAGATCGGAATCTGCCAGCCGAGCCAGGACCGCGCCTGGATGCCGAGCGACTGCAGCGCGATGGCGAGGAGACCGGAGGTCACCTGCTCGCCCGAAGCGACGATGGCGTCGTACTCGCGCGCGTCGTGCAGCTTGTCGATGTCGTTGCAGTATTTCACGAGCTGGTTGGTCACGCCGGACATCGCCGACACGACGACGGCGACCTGATGCCCCGCCTTGACTTCCTGCTCGACCTTTCGGGCCACGTTCTTGATGCGGTCGATGTCGCCGACCGACGTGCCGCCGAACTTGAGGACGATCCGCGCCATACCTCACACCATGTCTGGGCCGGCACAAAAGCCGGCAGTCCGCGCCCCCGCTCTACCGTTGCCGGCGCGGGGCGGCGTATCCATACTCTGTCGATCACAGCGAGGCAAGTTCGCCCCGCAATTGTTCTCGCAATCCAAGCATACGGGATTTCCTTCATGACCGCGACCGCCGGAACCGCAGGCACCTCTGGCACTGTAGACCCCCAGGACATCGCCCGCTTTTCGGCCATCGCCGCGGAATGGTGGGACCCCGCGGGCAAGTTCCGGCCCTTGCACCGGCTGAACCCGCTGCGGCTGGCCTACATCCGCGACACGCTGTGCCGCCGCTTCGGCCGCGACCCGCTGGCAACGGAGCCGCTGAAGGGGCTGCGCATCGTCGACATCGGCTGCGGCGGCGGCCTGCTGTCGGAGCCAGTGGCCCGCATGGGCGCCACCGTGGTCGGCGTGGACGCGGCCGAGCGCAACATCCGCACCGCCGCCGCCCACGCCGCGGAGACCGGTACCCCCGTCGATTACCGCGCCACCACCGCCGAGGCCCTGGCGGCAACCGGCGAGCGCTTCGACGCCGTCCTGGCGATGGAGGTGATCGAGCATGTTGCCGACGTGCCGCTGTTCGTGAAGTCCTGCGCGGAACTGACCGCGCCGGGCGGCGCGCTGTTCCTGGCGACGCTGAACCGCACGCCGAAGTCCTTCGCGCTGGCCATCGTCGGGGCGGAGTACATCCTGCGCTGGCTGCCCCGCGGCACCCACAACTGACGGACGTACATACGTACGCCTCGCCGCCGCGGTCTGAAAAAACGGCGGCACCGGGGGCCGGAAAACGAAAACGGGAGAGCCGCCGGCTCTCCCGTTTTCATGTTCGCAAGGAAACGCGCCTTACGCCGCGTGGCTGGCTTCGTGCTGGGTCAGCAGCGCGTAGATCGCGTCCGCCGAGTCCGAACCGCGCAGCTTCTCGCACATGGACTGGTCGCGCAGCAGGCGTGACACGCGGGCCAGCGCCTTCAAATGGTCGGCGCCGGCATGATCCGGAGCCAACAGCAGGAAAATCAGATCGACCGGTTGCTCATCGATCGCATCGAAGTCGATGGGCCGCTCCAGCCGGGCAAAGACGCCATGGACGCGGTCGAGGTTGGGCAGCTTGCCGTGCGGGATGGCGATGCCATGACCCACGCCGGTGGTGCCCAACCGCTCGCGCTCCAGAAGGACGTCGAAGATCGCCCGTTCGTGCTGGCCGGTCAGCTCGGACGCCTTGCGCGCCAAGTCCTGCAGGGCCTGCTTTTTGCTGCCGGCCTTGAGGTTCGGGAGGATGGCGTGCGGCGTGATGAGATCGAGCATGACGCTATGATTGTGGTTGGAACGGAAACCGGACTCAGGCGCCGGCCTTCTCCGCCGGGTCCACCCAACCGATGTTGCCATCGGCGCGGCGGTAGACCAGGTTCAGGCGGCCATGGGCGCCGTTGCGGAACATCAGGGCCGGAGCGTCGGCGAGCTCCATGCGCATCACCGCCTCGCTGACCGCCAGGGTCGCGATGGTGGTTTCCATCTCGGCGATCACCATGGGCTGCGCCTCCTCGGCAGCGGCCTCTTCGCTCTCCACATGGGCCTCGTCCTTCTCCGCTTCCAGGATCTGGTAGCGGGCCGGGAAGGCTTCCTGCGCGGGGGCTTCGACGCTGTGGTGGTCGCGCAGGCGGCGCTTGTAGCGGCGCAGGCGCTTGGCCAACTTCTCGCACGCGGTGTCGAAGGCGGGGTACGGCTCGGTGGCGTCGGACGCGCTCTGAAGGACGATCCCACGACCGACATGGACCTGAATGTCGGCCTTGAACAGATGCGCTTCGCGCGTCAGGACGACGTTGGCCTCGATCGGCTTGTTGAAATACTTGCCGACGATGGTGTTCAGGCTGTCCGCGACGTGGGTGCGCAGAGCGTCGCCAACGTCAAGCTGCTTGCCTTTGACGGTCAGTTGCATTTTGGGATGTTTCCAATCTGGTCCGCGATAGACATAGGACGACGGAAGGCCGCCACGTGCGGACGGGGACCATAGTGACGGCGGTATGGGCTGTCAATCAAGGACGGCCCCCTCCCGGCCCGGTTACATGCGTGACATCTTGGCACGGCGTCGCTGCACCGATGACGGAATGCGCATCGCTTCACGATACTTCGCGACCGTCCGGCGCGCAATGTCGATCCCTTCACCACGAAGGATTTCGACGATTTTATCGTCCGACAACACGTCGTCCGGCTTCTCGGCGTCGATCATCGCCTTGATGCGGTAGCGCACGGCTTCCGCCGAGTGGGCCGCCTGCCCGTCGGCCCCCTGGATGGCGGAAGTGAAGAAATATTTCAACTCGAACACGCCGCGCGGCGTCGCCATGAACTTGTTGGTCGTGACGCGGCTGACCGTGCTCTCGTGCATGCCGATCGCCTCGGCGATGTCGCGCAGGATCAGCGGCTTCAGATGCGAGACGCCATGGATGAAGAAGGCGTCCTGCTGCCGGATGATCTCGCTGGCCACCTTCAAAATGGTGGTGGCGCGCTGGTGCAGCGACTTGACCAGCCAGTTGGCCGACTGGAAGCGTTCGGTGATGTATTCCTTGTCCGCCTTGTTGCGGGCGGTGCCGGAAATGCGCGCGAAATAACGGTGGTTGACCAGCACCCGCGGCAACGTGTCCGGGTTCAGGTCGATCAGCCAGCCGCCGCCCGGATTGGCACGCATCAAAATGTCGGGGGTGACGAGTTGGGCGGGCGTGTGGTCGAAGCTGAGCGCCGGCTTGGGGTTCAGCTTGCGGATTTCCGCCACCATGTCGGCGACGTCCTCGGCGTCCACGCCGCAGACCTTGATCAGCGCCGGCAGGTTGCGCGCCGCCAGCAGTTCCAGATGGTCGAGCAGGGCGGCCATGGCCGGGTCGAAGCGGTTCTTCTCGCGAAGCTGGATCGCCAGACATTCCTTCAGCGACCGCGCGAAGATGCCCGGCGGGTCGAAGCGCTGGCAGGCGGCGAGCACCCGCTCCACCCGCTCCGGCGCGCAGCCGAGCTGTCCCGCCAGGCTCTCGACCTCCAGCCCGGTGATCCAGCCGGCCTCGTCCAGCATGTCGATCAGCGCCAGTCCGATGAGCTGGTCGCCGAGATCCGGCAGGTCGATCTTCAGCTGCTCGGTCAGGTGGTCGCGCAGGCTCTTCTGGCCGGTCAGCGTGGCTTCCAGGTTGGACTCGTCGTCCTCGAAGCCGCCGCGCCCGCCGCGCTCCTGCCAGGAGCCGTAGACGTCGCTCGACCCGTCCGTCCCGTCGGAGAAGCGGTCGTCGGAATAGACATTCTCGAAATCGGTGTCGAGCGGCGCATCGGAGGCCGATCCCATCGTCTCCGACGACGTCATCTCCACCGTGTCGCGGGTGCGCCCGTCGGTCATCGGCGGCTGGCGCTCCTCCGGCGCCGCGAGGTCCACCGCACCGGGCTCGCCCCCGCCGTCACCGGCACCGTCGCCCCCGGCCTCGCCGCCACCCTCGCCGGGGCCGCCGTCGCGCTCCAGCAGGGGGTTCTGCTCGATCTCGCGATCCACGAAGTCCGACAGTTCGATGTTCGACAGCTGCAGCAGCTTGATGGCCTGCTGCAGCTGTGGAGTCATCACCAGGGACTGGGTCTGACGAAGATCGAGGCGTTGGCTGAGCGCCATGGGCAGGGAAACCGCACTAGAGGCTGAACCGGTCCCCGAGGTAGACCCGGCGCACATCCTCGTGCGCCACGATCTCGGCCGGCTCTCCCTCCATTAGTACCACACCATCGTGCAAGATGTATGCCCGATCGACGAGGTCGAGCGTTTCACGCACGTTGTGGTCGGTGATGAGCACGCCGATGCCGCGGTCGCGCAGATGGCTGACCAATTCGCGGATGTCGTTTACCGCGATCGGGTCGATGCCGGCCAGCGGCTCGTCGAGCAGAATGAAATGCGGCTGCGAGGCCAGGGCACGGGCGATCTCGACGCGCCGCCGCTCGCCACCCGACAATGCCAGCGCCGGGGCGCGGCGCAGGTGGGTGATCGAGAACTCCGCCAGCAGCTCGTCCAGCATCTGCTCGCGCGTGTCGCGGTTGGGCTCGACCACCTCCAGCACGGAGCGGATGTTGTTCTCCACCGACATGCCGCGGAAGATCGACGCCTCCTGCGGCAGATAGCCGATGCCCAGCCGCGCCCGGCGGTACATGGGCAGCGACGTGATGTCCTGCCCGTCGAGCAGGATGGTGCCGGAGTCGGCGGCGATCAGCCCGGTGATCATGTAGAAGCAGGTCGTCTTGCCCGCCCCGTTGGGGCCGAGCAGACCGACCGCCTCGCCGCGCTGGACCGTCACGGTCACGTCGCGGACGACCGGGCGCTTCTTGTAGGCCTTGCCCAGATGCAGGGCCACCAGCCCTTCGGTCGGACGCGCGTCGTTGGCGGGGTGGTCCGCCGGGAAACCCGACGGGTGGCCCGACTGGTTCGGGGCGGAAAGGGTCGGACCGCCGAGGTTCCGGTCTTCGATGTCCATGGTCATTGATTCGCTGCCGGGTCGGTCAGGGCTTCGCGGCGGGCATGCCGCCCGGCTGGGCGGTGGGCGTACCGCCCGATTGGCCGGTGGGCTTGCCACCCGCCTGCGCGGTGGGCCGGCCGGCCGGGGCGCCCGGCTCCTGGCCGGGGACCAGCAGGCCCATCACCCGCCCGCCGGTGGCGGGGCCGGCGATCACCCGGTTGACCTTGGTCTTCATGTTCATCTCGGCGGCGTCGCCGTTGAGCTGGTTGTCGCTGCGGGTGATCTTGACGTTGCCGAGCAGCACCGCGGTCTCGTCGGCCACCGAATAGACCAGCTTGTCCGACAGCGCCACGTCGGTCGCGGTGGTCACCACCACGCTGCCGGCGCCGTCGATGCGCTCCATCTGGGTCGAGCCGTCCGGCATCTTCTTGAGCTGGCCGATCAGGATGTCGGCGCGCAGCCGGTCGCCGTTGGCGATGCGCACGGCGACGGCGTCGCCACGGGCCACCGTCAGATTTTTGGCCTCGTAATATTCCAGCGTGTCGCGCGCCGTCACGATGTCGGTGCGGGTGACCAGCTTGAGGTTGCGCCCGGTGACCACCGCCACCTGCTTGTCCACGTCATAGACGCCGCGCTCGCCGAAAACCTCCTGGGTCGGGCTGACGATGCGCACGTTGCCCTCGGCGAGAAGCTGGAACACCTCGTTCCCCTTGCCGGGAACCTCGCGGTAGTAGGCGGTCAGCACGTCGGCGTAGACGGTGCTGTCGGTGCGCTTGGCCGAGGCGTTGCCGCGCGCCACATAGGCGCGCACGTCCTGATGCCATTCGATGGCCTGATCGGCGTTGACCTCGACCGGGTTGGGGCCGCCGCCGAGGCCGGGCAGCCCCTGGGCCGCCGCCGGGACGGAGGCCCCCGATAGCAGAAGGAACGCGGCCATTAACGGGGCCGCAAAGGTGGCTGCACTCAACGCGTCTTTCCTCCCGGGCTTTCGGCGGCCTGGACGTCGGCCTTGGACTGGTTCAGGAACACCATCGTCTTGCCGCGGTCGGACAGGCGGAAGCCCTCGGCGTTGATGACGCCCTGCGGCCCCTGGCCCACGACATGGACATCGCCCCAGGCGGTGCCCTTGCGGATGTCGGACTCCGCTTCCTCGGTGGTGAATTCGTTGCCGTCGTCGCGCATGACGCGGACATGGCCGCGCATCTTCAGGATGCCGGTGACCTGATTGTACCAGCCCTTGTCGGAGCGGATGGTCACCCAGGTGCCGTCGGTCTGGGTCATCTCCGCCTCCGGCTGGTCGAGCAGGACGATGTCCGGCTGGTCGGCGATGCGGTCGGCCTTGGCCGCCACCAGGGAGAAGGGCTGGTTGTCCTCGTCCACCGCGACGTAGCGCGGCTTGATCATCTCAAGCTGGCCCTTGTCGGCGGAAATGCGCAGGCTCGGCAGTTCGGTCAGCGAGGGCCAGACGGCGATCAGCGCCATCACCGCCAGCGCCAGCGCCGGAAGCACGAACTTCATGCCGGTAACGAAACGGCTGTAGACCCGGCTTACCGGACGAATTTCCCGGCGCCGGTGGACGCGCTTGGCCGCCTCCCCGTCCGGTGCCGCTCCTGGCATGGCCATAAGCTGCGCGGCAAGGGAAGGCGCATCGGCCCGCCGCTCCTGCGTGTTCACCGTCCGATCCTTCAGGTCGCTGTCCATGGCGTCAACCGTCCTCCGGCTGCCTGTCATGCCGCCCCGGCGCGCAGGCAATCGTGAATGTGCACAACACCGAGCGGCCGGTCCGCCTCCACCACGAACAGGCTGGTGATCTGCTTCGCGTTCATTTCCCGCAGCGCCTCCTCGACCAGCGCCTTGGGGCGGATCGTCTTGGGCCGCGGCGACATGATGCTGTCGGCGCGCTCCGCCCACAACTCCGGCGTCAGGTGGCGGCGGAGGTCGCCGTCGGTGATGACCCCGGCCAGCGCGCCCGCGGCGTCGACCACGCCGACGCAGCCCAGCCGCTTGGCCGTCATCTCGAATATGACGGTGGAAAGCGGCGTATCCAAGGCGCACAGGGGCATATCGTCGCCCTTGTGCATCACGTCGGTCACCTTCAGCAGCGCCCGGCCGAGCTGGCCGCCGGGGTGGAACTGCTTGAAATCCGCCGCCGTGAAGCCGCGCCGCTCCAGCAGCGCCACCGCCAGGGCGTCGCCCAGCGCCAGCATCATCGTGCTCGACGTGGTCGGGGCCAGACCCAGCGGGCAGGCCTCCGGGGCCGGCGGCAGCACCAGCGCCACGTCCGCCTGCTCGGCCAGGGAGGAGCCGGCGCGCCGGGTGATGCCGATCAGCGGAATGTCGAAGCGGCGGGTGTAGGCGACGATGTCCGACAGCTCGTGCGTCTCGCCGGAGTTGGACAGGGCGATGACCGCGTCCTGCCGGGCGATCATGCCGAGGTCGCCGTGGCTCGCCTCGCCCGGATGGACGAAGAAGGCCGGCGTGCCGGTGGAGGCCAGGGTCGCGGCGATCTTGCGCGCCACATGGCCGGATTTGCCCATGCCGGAGACGACGACGCGGCCCGCGATCCCGGCCAGCCGGTCCAGCGCACGCACGAAGGCGCCGTCCAGCCCGTCCGCCAGCGCGGTTAGGGCATCGGCCTCCATCCGCAGGACGCGCCGGGCGCTCGCGAGGTCGCGATCGGCCGCGGTGTCGGCCGCGGTGTCGGCCGGGCAATCGATCAGGCTGGATGCGGTCAGGCTCGTCAAGGCGGTGCTTGCCTCTTCTGGTTGGCCCATAAGGCCGAAAATGGGTACCCCCGCTGGCGACGCGCGTATCCGCGACAACGGGCCGGCCGCCGCGCGGGCAGTATGCCCACCCGCGCGCGTCCGGTCAAATCAACGTCCGGAGGTCCCGGCCTATTCCCCCGGCCCGTACGTCGGGACGACAGCCATCAATGCGACAGCCATCAATGCGACAGCCATCAATGCGACAGAATGTCCGGTTGTTCCCAACCGCCGAGGTCCAGTTCCCCGCGGGCCGGCAGGAAGTCGAAGCAGGCCTTGGCGAGATGGGTCCGCCCCTCGCGCGCCAGCATGACGTCCAGCTTCTCCTTGAGGTCGTGCAGGTGCAGCACGTCGGAGGCGGCGTATTTCATCTGTTCCGGCGTCAGCTCCGCCGCACCCCAGTCGGAGGACTGCTGCTGCTTGGACAGCTCCACCCCCAGCAGATCCTTCACCAGATCCTTCAGCCCGTGCTTGTCGGTGAAGGTGCGGACCAGCTTGGACGCGACCTTGGTGCAGTAGACCGGCTGGCAGGCGACGCCGAGATAGGCCCGCATCACCGCCACGTCGAAACGGGCGAAGTGGAACAGCTTGGTGACCTCGGGGTCGGTCAACAGGCGCTTCAGGTTCGGAGCGTCGTATTCGCCCTTGCGGAACTGGACCAGATGGACCGTGCCGTCGCCGGGGGAAAGCTGGACCAGACACAGCCGGTCGCGGTGGGGATTCAGCCCCATGGTCTCGGTGTCGATGGCGACGGCGCCGCCGCGGGCGAGGGACTTCAGGTCGAGACCGTCCGGCAGGTCGCCGTCATGGAGGTCGATGGGCATTGGGTGGCTTCCCGCTCAGGTGGACGGCCCCCGGCCACGGACCCCAGAAACGACGAACGCCGCTCTGCTACCTGCCCGTCCCGCTGGGGGAGGTCCGTAGCATGCGGCGCAGCCGGGTAGATATGGTGCCCAGGAGAAGACTCGAACTTCCACGACATTTCTGCCACAGGTACCTGAAACCTGCGCGTCTACCAATTCCGCCACCTGGGCTCGGTGTGGGCCGCTTATGTAGCCGTCCGGCGGAGGCCCGTCAACAGCTTTTTTCACTGTCGCGCCGCAGGCCCTGCCGAGCGCGAATTGGGCCGCGGGCGGCGCGTCAGGCCCTAGCCTCTTTAAGGAGGTTTCTATATAAGCAACCCCCGATCCGGTCGCCCTGCCCCGCTGGCGGGCGGCCCGGAGGGAAGAATTTGCGGGCCCAACGGCACGGGAGAAGGTCGATGTCCTATCGCTCTGAAGTGGTCACGGTGTTCGGCGGTTCGGGATTCGTCGGCCGCCACCTCATTCGCCGCCTCGCCAAGACCGGCGCCATCGTGCGCGTGGTGTCGCGCCATCCGAACAAGGCCAATTTCCTGAAGACCGCCGGCTCGGTCGGGCAGATCGTGCCGATGGCCGCCGACGTGAAGGACGACCAGTCCGTCGCGCGGGCCATCCAGGGCTCCGACACCGTCATCAACCTGATTGGCACGCTCTATGAGCGCGGGGCCTGGAATTTCCAGACCGTGCATGTCGACGCCCCGGCGCGCATCGCCCGCATCGCCAAGGCCAGCGGCGTGCACCGTCTCGTCCATGTCTCGGCCATCGGCGCCGACGCCAAGTCAGCCTCGGCCTACGCCAAGTCCAAGGCGGCGGGCGAGCAGGCGGTGGCGCAGGCCTTCCCCGGCGCCACCATCATCCGCCCGAGCATCGTCTTCGGACCGGAAGACGGCTTCTTCAACAAGTTCGCCGCCATGGCGCAGGTCTCCCCGGCGCTGCCGCTGATCGGCGGGGCGACGAAGTTCCAGCCGGTCTATGTCGGCGATCTGGCCGACGCCATCGCCGCCGCCGCGACGCTGGACTCGGCGGCCGGCCGGACCTTCGAGCTGGGCGGGCCGCGCGTCTACAGCTTCAAGGAGATGATGCAGCTCATGCTGCGGGAGATCCGCCGCAAGCGTTTCCTCGTCCCGATCCCCTGGAACATCGCGGAGACGCTGGGCGGCCTGCTGGAGAAGGTGCCGCCGATCGTCGCCCCGCCGCTGACCCGCGATCAGGTGGAGATGCTGAGGACCGACAACGTCGTCGCCGCCGGCGCGCCGGGCTTCAAGGAGCTGGGCATCACCAACCTGTCGAGCTGCGAGGTGGTCCTGCCGACCTACCTGTCGCGCTTCATCGTCGGCGGCCGCTCCAACACGATGCCGCGCGACGCCGGCAACCATTCCGGCGCGCACTGAGTCCTCGGTTCCGCAAGCTCGCAACGAAAGCCCCGGCCCGCCGCTGGGGCTTTCGCCGTTTTGGGTTCCCACCGCCACTCGCAATGGTGCCCTGCGGCGCGCGGCCTTGATTCCCGCGGCTTTCTGCCGCATCTGGCCCCTTCATCGGATCGACGGAAGGGGCGCCGGGAGTTATGCAGGCGGCAACGCAGGATTTCACCATACGGGAATTCGCCGACCGCGCCCCGGGCGCCCGGCTGGCCTCCCTGGCGGCCTTCTTCGTCAACGGGTCGGTCTTCGGCGTCTGGGCGACCCAAATCCCGGCGATCAAGGATCACCTGGACCTCAGCCCCGGCGTGCTCGGCGTCGCCCTGCTCTGCCTCGCCACCGGGGCGCTGACGGCCATGGTCGGCACGGGCCCGCTGCTCGGCCGCATTGGCAGCGCCCCGGTGATCCGGATCACCGCCCTGTTCTTCGCCCTGATCCTGCCGCTGCCGGCGCTGATGCCGGATCTGCTGTCACTGTGCGCGGTGCTGTTCCTGTTCGGGGCGGCGGGCGGCACCATGGACGTGGCGATGAACGCCCACGGCGCTTTGGTGGAGCGCCATCTCGGGCGGCCCATCATGTCGTCGCTGCACGGCATGTGGAGCCTGGGCGGCCTGTTCGGCGCCGGGGTCGGCGGTTTGCTGCTGCAAGTGCTGCCGCCGCCGGTCCAGGCCTCCATCCTCGCCGCTGCGCTGCTGCTCCTGTTCTTCGCGCTGCAGCGCCGCTTGCTGCCCGGCAGCGCCGACCGGCGGGCGGAGCCGACCGGACTCGCCCTGCCCGACCGCGGCACGCTGCTGCTGGGCGCGCTGACTTTCCTGGCCTTCATGAGCGAGGGCGCGATCCTGGACTGGAGCGCCGTCTATCTGCGCGAGGATCTGGGCGGTGCGGCGTCCATCGCGGCGCTGGGCTTCGCCGTCTTTTCCGGCGCCATGGCGGTGGGCCGCTTCTGCGGCGACCGGCTGCGCCAGCGCTTCGGCGGGCCGCTGCTGGTCCGGGCGGGCGCGGTCCTGGCCTTCGCCGGGCTGGCCGTCGCGCTGACCGGCGGCGGGCCGGTGGTGGCGGTCGCCGGGTTCGGGCTGACCGGGCTCGGCCTGTCGAACGTGGTGCCGGTGCTGTTCAGCGCCGCCGGCGCCAAGGCGGAGGGGGAGGCCGGCCAGGCCATCGCCGCGGTGGCGACCCTCGGCTACGCCGGGGTGCTGACCGGTCCGGCGCTTCTGGGCTTCGTGGCGGAGGCCAGCACGGTGGGCTTTTCCTTCGCCCTGGTCGCCGCGCTGGCGCTGGTCATCGCCGCGGCCTCCTCGCGCGCCGTCGCCCGACAGGGCTGAGGCGCGCGGGAAGCCGGCTCTTTACAGATAAAGGAACGCCAGCATCCCCGACCCGATGGCGATGCGGTACCAGGCGAAGGGCGCGAAGCCGTAGCGTCCGACGAAGTCCACCAGCACCTTGACCACCAGCGCCGCCGCGATGAAGGCGGTGACGAAGCCGACCCCGATCAGCAGCGCGGAGTCGACGCTCATCAGGCTCCAGTTCTTGTAGAGGTCGTAGACCGTGGCGCCGGCCATGGTCGGGATCGCCAGGAAGAAGGAGAATTCCGCGGCGGTCCGCCGGTCCACCCCCATCAGCAGCGAGCCGAGGATCGTGGCACCCGACCGCGACACGCCCGGCACCAGCGCCAAGCACTGGCACAGGCCGATCTTCAGCGCGAGCGGCGCCGGGAAGCGCTCGATCTGGTGGTAGCGCGGGACCGGCACCAGCCGCTCCGCCATCAGGATCGCCACGCCGCCCAGGATCAGCGCGATGCTGACCACCGTCGGGTTGAACAGCACCGCCTTGATCACGCCGTGCAGCGCCGCCCCCAGCACCATCGCCGGCAGGAAGGCCAGGATCACCGCCACGGCGAAGTGGCGGGCGCCCGGATCGTCCTTCAACCCGGTGACCACCTTCCACAGCCGGGCGAAATAGACCGTGCAGATCGCCAGGATCGCGCCGAGCTGGATCACCACCTCGAACACCTTGCCCGGCGGGCCTTCGAAGCCCAGCAGGGTGTCGAAAATGATCAGGTGGCCGGTGGACGAGACCGGCAGGAATTCGGTCAGCCCTTCGATCAGGCCGAGCAGAGCGGCGTCCAGATATTGGTCGATCAACATGCGGCGCAGGGCCTCTGACAAGATGGCGGGGGCAATGTCCGGCTTATAGCAGCGCAACATGGCGAAGGCGACGACCCATGGGGCGATACCCCGAATTGGGCGATGGTCCCGGATCGGTCCTAATTTTCTTGCTTGTTTTTCGGGCACTCCCGTCGTCTACGGAGGCCTCCGCGACATCGAGTCAAGGTTTGGTCAGCCATGCTGTCCTAACGGCGAAAATATGCTCGCGCGGCGCCTTCTCTTGCGGTATATGACGTTCAGACCGCGTGACCGCGGGCTTTCGTTTTCACTGCGGCCACGCCCCTCGCCATGCCCCACCGGCACGAAAAGGGCCGCCCGGCCGCCGGCGCCGTCCCCATGCACGGGACACGGGAAGAAGGAGCAGGCGTTATGGCGAACCAGAGGATGTTGGGCTTCGTGCACACCGCGCAGCGGATGCCCGACAAACGCCCGGCCGAGGAGCGCCGCCAGGATTTCGCCGAGATCTACGCCCGCTTCTCCGACGATCGCGCCAACGAGCAGGCCAACCGCTGCTCGCAGTGCGGCGTTCCCTTCTGCCAGGTGCACTGCCCGGTTTCCAACAACATCCCCGACTGGCTGAAGCTGACCTCCGAAGGCCGGCTGGAGGAGGCTTACGAGGTCTCCCAGGCGACCAACAACTTCCCGGAGATCTGCGGCCGCATCTGCCCGCAGGACCGCCTGTGCGAGGGCAACTGCGTCATCGAGCAGTCGACCCATGGCGCCGTCACCATCGGGTCGGTCGAGAAGTACATCAACGACACCGCCTGGGATCAGGGCTGGGTGAAGCCGCGCAAGCCGTCGCGTGAGCTTGGCCTGTCGGTCGGCATCATCGGTGCCGGCCCCGCCGGCCTCGCCGCCGCCGAGGAGTTGCGCGCCAAGGGCTACGAGGTGCACGTCTACGACCGCCACGACCGCATGGGCGGCCTGCTGGTCTACGGCATCCCCGGCTTCAAGCTGGAGAAGTCGGTGGTCGAGCGCCGCGTGCAGCTTCTGGCCGACGCCGGGGTGGTCTACCACCCGAACTTCGAGGTCGGCCGCGACGCCTCCCTGCCGGAGCTGCGCCGCAAGCACGTCGCCGTGCTGGTCGCCACCGGCGTCTACAAGGCGCGCGACATCAAGGCGCCGGGCTCGGGCCTGGGCAACATCGTGGCGGCGCTGGACTATCTGACCACCTCCAACAAGGTCAGCCTGGGCGACACGGTGGAGGCGTACGAGAACGGCTCCCTGAACGCCGCGGGCAAGCATGTCGTGGTTCTGGGCGGCGGCGACACCGCAATGGACTGCGTGCGCACGGCCATCCGCCAGGGCGCCACGTCGGTCAAGTGTCTGTACCGCCGCGACCGCAAGAACATGCCGGGCTCGCAGCGCGAAGTGGCGCACGCCGAGGAAGAGGGCGTGGAGTTCATCTGGCAGGCCGCCCCGGAAGGCTTCACCGGCGACAGCGTGGTGACCGGCGTGCGCGCCGTGCGCATCCACCTGGGCGTCGCCGACGCCACCGGCCGCCAGACCCCGCAGGTGATCGAGGGGTCGGAGTTCACGGTCCAGGCCGATCTGGTCATCAAGGCGCTCGGCTTCGAGCCCGAGGACCTGCCCGCCCTGTTCGGCGAGACGGAGCTGAAGGTCACCCGCTGGGGCACGCTGCTGGTCGACCACCGCAACAAGATGACCAACCTGGAGGGCGTCTTCGCCGCCGGCGACATCGTGCGCGGCGCCTCGCTGGTGGTGTGGGCCATCCGCGACGGCCGCGACGCGGCGGAGGGCATCCACGCCTACGCCAGGGCGAAGGCCGAGGCGCCGCTGGCTCAGGCCGCCGAGTAAGCCAAGCAATCCATAATTCCGCGGGTTCCAGGGGTCCATTTCAACCCCTGGCGGGGGTGAAGGGGCGAAGTCCCCCTTCCGAACAGACTGCCCCCGTCAAAACAGACTGACTGAAAGGGTCCACCGATGACCACCGAGTTGAACCAGGGTGAGCAGTTCGTCGCCGACTTCCGCGCCAACGCCGCGGCGCTGACCACTGCCAACGCCTACAACCCGGAGGATGAGCACGACGCCTGCGGCGTCGGCTTCATCGCCGCGATCGACGGCAAGCCCCGCCGCTCGGTGGTCGAGAAAGGCATCGAGGCGCTGAAGGCCGTCTGGCACCGCGGCGCGGTGGATGCCGACGGCAAGACGGGCGACGGCGCCGGCATCCACGTCGCCGTGCCGCAGAAGTTCTTCAAGGACCATGTGAAGGTCATCGGCCACCGCGCGCCGGACAACAAGCTGGCCGTCGGCCAGGTCTTCCTGCCGCGCATCAGCCTGGACGCGCAGGAAGCCTGCCGCTGCATCGTCGAGACCGAGATCCTCGCCTTCGGCTACTACATCTACGGCTGGCGCCAGGTGCCGATCAACGTCGACATCATCGGCGAGAAGGCCAACGCGACCCGTCCGGAGATCGAGCAGATCATCGTCGGCAACAACAAGGGCGTGTCCGACGAGCAGTTCGAGCTGGACCTCTACATCATCCGCCGCCGCATCGAGAAGGCGGTTAAGGGCGAGCAGATCAACGACTTCTACATCTGCTCGCTGTCCGCCCGCTCGATCATCTACAAAGGCATGTTCCTGGCGGAGCAGCTGACCACCTTCTACCCGGACCTGCTGGACGAGCGGTTCGAGTCCGACTTCGCCATCTACCACCAGCGCTACTCGACCAACACCTTCCCGACCTGGCCGCTGGCCCAGCCCTTCCGCATGCTCGCCCACAACGGCGAGATCAACACGGTCAAGGGCAACGTCAACTGGATGAAAGCGCACGAGACCCGGATGGAGCATCCGGCCTTCGGCAGCCACATGGCGGACCTGAAGCCGGTGATCGGCGTCGGCCTGTCGGACTCCGGTTCGCTCGACACCGTGTTCGAGGTGATGGTCCGCGCCGGCCGCACCGCGCCGATGGTCAAGATGATGCTGGTGCCGCAGGCGCTGACCAGCTCGCAGACCACGCCGGACAACCACAAGGCGCTGATCCAGTACTGCAACTCCGTCATGGAGCCGTGGGACGGCCCGGCCGCGCTGGCCATGACCGACGGCCGCTGGGTCGTCGGCGGCATGGACCGCAACGGCCTGCGCCCGATGCGCTACACGATCACCACCGACGGCCTGATCATCGGCGGGTCCGAGACGGGCATGGTGAAGATCGACGAGGCCCAGGTCATCGAGAAGGGCCGCCTCGGTCCGGGCGAGATGATCGCCGTCGACCTCCAGTCCGGCAAGCTGTACCGCGACCGCGAGCTGAAGGACCATCTCGCCACGCTGAAGCCGTGGGACAAGTGGGTGCAGAACACCACCCACCTGGACGAGCTGGTGAAGACCGCCTCGCTGAAGGGCGAGCCGTCGGACATGGACAAGGCCGGCCTGCGCCGCCGCCAGCAGGCCTTCGGCCTGACCATGGAAGACATGGAGCTGATCCTGCACCCGATGGTGGAGGACGGGAAGGAGGCCATCGGCTCGATGGGCGACGACAGCCCCATCGCCGTGCTGTCCGACAAGTACCGCGGCCTGCACCACTTCTTCCGCCAGAACTTCTCGCAGGTCACCAACCCGCCCATCGACTCGCTCCGTGAGCGCCGGGTGATGAGCCTGAAGACGCGGCTCGGCAACCTCGGCAACATCCTGGACGAGGACGAGACGCAGACCCGCCTGCTGCAGCTCGAATCGCCGGTCCTGACGACCGCCGAATTCCGCGCCATGCGCGACTACATGGGCGACACGGCGGCGGAGATCGACGCGACCTTCCCGGTGGATGGCGGCCCCGATGCGCTGCGCGACGCGCTCCGCCGCATCCGCCAGGAGGCGGAGGACGCCGTGCGCGGCGGCGCCACCCACGTCATCCTGACCGACGAGGCGATGGGCCCGGCGCGCGCCGCCATCCCGGCGATCCTCGCCACGGGTGCGGTGCACACGCACCTGATCCGCTCCAACCTGCGCACCTTCACTTCGCTGAACGTGCGCACGGCGGAGGGGCTGGACACCCACTACTTCGCCGTGCTGATCGGCGTCGGCGCCACCACGGTCAACGCCTATCTGGCGCAGGAAGCCATCGCCGAGCGCCACCGCCGCGGCCTGTTCGGTTCCATGCCGCTGGAAAAGGGCATGGCCAACTACAAGAAGGCCATCGACGACGGCCTGCTGAAGATCATGTCCAAGATGGGCATCTCGGTCATCAGCAGCTACCGCGGCGGCGGCAACTTCGAGGCCATCGGCCTGTCGCGCGCGCTGGTCGCCGAGCATTTCCCGGCGATGGTCAGCCGCATCTCCGGCATCGGCCTGAACGGCATCCAGAAGAAGGTGCTGGAGCAGCACGCCACCGCCTACAACGAGGAGGTCGTGGCCCTGCCGGTCGGCGGCTTCTACCGCTTCCGCAAGTCGGGCGACCGCCACGGCTGGGAAGGCGGCGTGATCCACACGCTGCAGCAGGCGGTGACCAACGACAGCTACACCACCTTCAAGAAGTACAGCGAGCAGGTGAACAAGCGCCCGCCGATGCAGCTCCGCGACCTGCTGGAGCTGCGCTCCACCAAGGCCCCGGTGCCGGTGGACGAGGTGGAGAGCATCACCGCGATCCGCAAGCGCTTCATCACGCCGGGCATGTCCATGGGCGCCCTGTCACCCGAGGCCCACGGCACGCTGAACGTCGCCATGAACCGCATCGGCGCCAAGTCCGACAGCGGCGAGGGCGGCGAGGACCCGGCGCGCTTCCGCCCGGACAAGAACGGCGACAACTGGAACAGCGCCATCAAGCAGGTGGCTTCGGGCCGCTTCGGCGTCACCGCCGAGTACCTGAACCAGTGCCGCGAGCTGGAGATCAAGGTCGCCCAGGGCGCCAAGCCTGGCGAGGGCGGCCAGCTCCCCGGCTTCAAGGTGACCGAGATGATCGCGCGGCTGCGTCACTCGACGCCGGGCGTGATGCTCATCAGCCCGCCGCCGCACCACGACATCTATTCGATCGAGGATCTCGCCCAGCTCATCTATGACCTGAAGCAGATCAATCCGGATGCGAAAGTGACGGTGAAGCTGGTCAGCCGTTCCGGCATCGGAACGATTGCCGCGGGCGTGGCGAAGGCCAACGCCGACATCATCCTGATCTCAGGCAACAGCGGCGGCACGGGTGCTTCCCCGCAGACCTCGATCAAGTTCGCCGGCCTGCCCTGGGAGATGGGCCTGTCGGAGGTGCATCAGGTCCTGACGCTGAACCGCCTGCGCCACCGCGTGCGGCTGCGCACCGACGGCGGCCTGAAGACCGGCCGCGACATCGTGATCGCCGCCATGCTGGGTGCGGAGGAGTTCGGCATCGGCACGGCCAGCCTGATCGCCATGGGCTGCATCATGGTCCGCCAGTGCCACAGCAACACCTGCCCGGTCGGCGTCTGCGTGCAGGACGACAAGCTGCGCCAGAAGTTCGTCGGCACGCCGGAGAAGGTCGTCAACCTCTTCACCTTCCTCGCTGAGGAAGTGCGTGAGATCCTGGCCGGCCTCGGCTTCCGCTCGCTGAACGAGGTGATCGGCCGCACCGACCTGCTCCATCAGGTCAGCCGCGGTGCCGAGCATCTCGACGACCTCGACCTGAACCCGCTGCTGGCCCAGGTCGATCCCGGCGAGAACGCCCGCTACTGCACGCTGCAGGGCCGCAACGAGGTGCCGGACACGCTGGACGCCCGCATCGTCGCCGACGCCCGCCCGCTGTTCGAGGAGGGCGAGAAGATGCAGCTCGCCTACAACGCCCGCAACACGCAGCGCGCCATCGGCACGCGGCTGTCCTCGATGGTGACGCGCAAGTTCGGGATGTTCGGGCTGCAGCCCGGCCACATCACCATCCGCCTGCGCGGCACCGCCGGCCAGTCGCTGGGCGCCTTCGCGGTGCAGGGCATCAAGCTGGAGGTGATGGGCGACGCCAACGACTATGTCGGCAAGGGCTTGTCGGGCGGCACCATCGTCGTCCGTCCGACGACCTCCAGCCCGCTGGAGACCAACAAGAACACGATCATCGGCAACACGGTCCTATACGGTGCGACGGCGGGCAAGCTGTTCGCCGCGGGCCAAGCCGGCGAGCGGTTCGCCGTGCGCAACTCCGGCGCCACCGTGGTGGTCGAGGGCTGCGGCTCCAACGGCTGCGAGTACATGACGGGCGGCACGGCGGTCATCCTCGGCCGCGTCGGCGACAACTTCGCCGCCGGCATGACGGGCGGCATGGCCTATGTCTACGACCTGGACGACAGCCTGCCGCTCTACATCAACGACGAGAGCGTGATCTTCCAGCGCATCGAGGTCGGCCATTACGAAAGCCAGCTCAAGCACCTGATCGAGGAGCATGTGACGGAGACGCAGAGCCGCTTCGCCGCCGAGATCCTCAACGATTGGGCGCGTGAGGTGACCAAGTTCTGGCAGGTGGTTCCGAAGGAAATGCTGAACCGCCTGGACGTGCCGGTCCATCTGCCGAAGGCCATCTCGGCGGAGTAAGCCCCAAGCAATAAGTCTCAAGTGAATTGTGCATACGCGAACGGCGGTCCGGGGCAACCGGGCCGCCGTTTTTCACGCCGGCCGTTGCAAGGGCGTCCTTTTCAGGGCGCCGCTTCTTGGAATAATCTGGTGCGGAATGGGTTGTTAGGACCGCCTGGGGGCATCCGCAACCACACGGGAGGGCGTCATGCCGGCAGAGGACGGCTTGCGCATCAACATTCGCTTCGCCACGACGGCCGACGGCCCGCGCTGCGCTGACATCTTCCTGCACGGGCGCCGCAACGCCTTTTCCTGGCAACCCCAGGACCGCTTCGGCCTGGACGACTATTACGACTGCGTGGACGGGGAAGAGGTACTGGTGGCGGAAGCCGGCGGCGGCGTGGTCGGCTTCGTCTCCGTCGATGCCGGCGAGCGCTTCATCCACACCCTGTTCATCGACCCGCTGTGGCGCGGGCGGGGCATCGGCAGCGCGCTGCTGCGCGAGGCGCTGACCCTGCTGCGCGGTTCCGCGGAACTGGCCTGCGCCTCGCGCAACGCGGCGGCCCGCGCCTTCTACGAGCACAATGGCTGGACCCCGGTTCCCGACGCCGGTCCGGAGGGCGACGCCGCCCCCCTGGTGGTCTACCGCAAATCCGCCCTTTGACACCCTCTCGGCACGGTTAATCCATAAGCCGAAGGAGCGGCGTCACAGGCCAAAGCGCAGACTGTTTTCCACGCTCCCCATACGCTACAGTCCGGCCCGGCATGCGGACACTCCATCACCACCCCCTCCATCCCTTGTCCCGCGTCGCGCGGGTGATGCTGGCCGAGAAGGGTCTTCCCTTCGACTCGGTCATCGAGAAGCCGTGGGAACGGCGCGAGGATTTCCTGATGCTGAACCCCGCCGGCGAGCCGCCGGTGCTGGTGGAGGAGGACGGAACCGTCGTGGCCGGCGGGCTGCCCGTTCTGGAGTATCTGGAGGAGGCCTATCCCGACGTGGCCCTGATGCCGCGGGAGGTGGCGGCCCGCGCCGAGGTGCGCCGGATCGTCGATTGGTTCACCCGGACCTTCGACCGCGAGGTGACCGAGAATCTGGTCGGCGAAAAGCTGATCAAGCGGCTGTCCGGCCAGGGCCATCCCTACGCTCCGGCGATCCGCGCCGGGCTGGCGAACATCCAATACCACATGGAATACATCGCCTTCCTGTCGGAACGCCGCCCCTGGCTGGCCGGCTCCAGCTTCACGGTGGCCGACATCGCGGCGGCGGCGGCGCTGTCCTGCGTCGATTACGTGGACAACGTGCCGTGGGACAAGGTGCCGGAGGCCAAGGACTGGTACGCTCGCATCAAGTCGCGCCCCAGCTTCCGCGGCCTGCTGTCCGACAGCATCCCCGGCTGCCCGCCCCCCCGCCATTACGCCGACCTGGATTTCTGACCCGATCTGTCCGACCGGGATAGGCCCCGCCGAAGGTGGAACCCCCACCCGTACCGGTCTGTTTCGCTTTGGTTGCAGAACGGCTGAGGAGGATTGGGGGCATGGCCCAACACGACTACGTGCGTCACACGCTCGATTGCCTGGAGGAGGCGCAAGCGGCCCTGCGGCTTGCCCAACGCAAGGGCCAGATCGCGCCGGAGGACGAGGACCAACTGTCCCGCCGCCTCGACCGCATCACCGAACGCATCACCCAGGTTCAGGAGATGCATTGAGCCGGGCCCGGGCCGCGCCGTTCCCGGCGCGGCCTGCGGCGACAGGCTGCCGCTTGTGCCCGGACACATTCGGAAGGGGCCGCACAGGCTTGGCGGATCGGCTGACCGTGGGTGGTTCTGGGTTTCCTTGTTGAGCCGCCGATACGGTGAATCTCCGGCCAGTGTCCAGTCACGAGCCGCGCGGCTTCCGGCTGCTCCCCTGTCGATTTCATGGGCCGATGGTCCCGCCACCCGCCCTTGAGTTCTCTGCCGCGCCATGAAGCGCAGATCATTTACCCATGACGATTGGAATGCAGATCACGGATCGCCACCGTTGGAAATTCGCTTTGCGAATAAGCGAATTCGTCACCCCGCATAATAGTTCGTGAACTAACGATTGTTTACTGAATGGCCTCCTCCTTTTTTGTAGACCAATATCAATAATTATGCATCCTATGGATGCGTGTGATGACGTTTAATATATTTACAGTCGGGAAAGTGGGGCAACGGCACCTTCGATAATAGCATTGTCATCCGCGGCATGCTGATGAATCAGGGCCACCCAGGAGTGGGTGCGATCGAGTATGCCGCACTCAACGGCGGTCAGCTTATCACCTGGGACGCCACAATATTCAAAAGATGAGATGTGCCCCGGCCGGACACGGCGAAGGAGAATGCAAAGATGAACGTGCTGGGAACATCAAATTTGACGAACGGCTCGGTACAGAGCCTCGACTCCGTCTCCCAAGCGACATCTGCATCATCAAAGATGGCTGCTGGAACTCCGGCGCCGACAGACCGGGTGTCATTCAGTCCATTGGCTTCGGCCCTTCGTGATGACTCTCTCTCCGCCTTCAATGCATTGTCGGCTGAGACACGCTCACAGCTTTCGTCTCTCGTCGACAGCGGCGCACTCTCTGGCGAGGACGTGCACAACGCTTTGAAGCAACGAACCAAGGAGGCGCGTCTCGGCGCTTATACGGCAACCTTCCGCATGGCCCACAATGATAACGCTGATCTGTTCTCCAGCGGTTCCGCGACGACTTCCGATTTCCGGGAGGCGTTGCGCGCGGCTTCGGAAAAGCGGGCGGGAATGATGGAGAAACTGTCCGCGTTGCTGCAGAGCGGGAAGGATGGCTCCGACGATTACACCGCTCTGTCTGATCAACTCAAGGCATTGACACCAAACGCTCGGTTTCTGGGTGGCGGGAGCAGCTTCGCCGATCCGTTCCAACCGATTGAGCCGGGAGAATCCCGCCTGATGTCGACGCGCAGCGAAACCGACGCCGTTTACAAGCTGAAAGCCGCAGGCGTCGATTTGTCGGCCATCGACAAGGCCTTGCGCCCGATGGGTGAACGTGACGCCGCGTCGCTTGTGGCCGAGCGGACTGGTCTGCCGCAGACGACGCATACGGTCTCGAAGGACCGTGAGTTCTCATTGAATCAGGCGCTCATTCAGCCGATAACCGCGCCACCGTCGGCGGCGGGGGCTGTTTCCGGTGCCGATGCACGCTTCATCGATGCCGATTTCCTGGCCAACCTCGGGTCCTCCATCGGACCGTTGAAGGGAAATGCCTTCGGTGAGGAAGCGGATGCCTCTCGCCAGTATTGGCGCGGCCTGCGAGCCAGTTACTGATCACCTATAAAGCTTATGGCCCCTGAAAGGTTCAGCGGCAACGCTACGCCACCCCCGCCATGCGCAGCGCCACGCCGGCCAGCGCGCAGGCGCCCAGGGTGGGCAGCATCCCCGCCTTGAAGCGGAACACCGCCAGCACCGCCGCCACGGTCAGCGCCAGGGCGGGCAGGTTGACGCTGCCAAGAACGGGCAGGTCCAGCCTCATCCCGGCGACCGACACCGGCTCCAGCCGGGCGAACAGCGTGTGCAGGGCGAACCACAGCGCCAGATTCAGGATCACCCCGACCACCGCCGCGGTGATCGCCGACAGGGCGGCGCCGAGCATCCGGTTGCCGCGCAGCGCCTCCACATAGGGCGCGCCGAGGAAGATCCACAGGAAGCAGGGCACGAAGGTCACCCAGGTGGTCAGCAGCCCGCCCAGCACCCCGGCCAGCAGCGGCGGCAGCGCCCCCGGATCGCGCAGCGCGCCGAGGAAGCCGACGAACTGCACCACCATGATCAGCGGCCCCGGCGTCGTCTCCGCCATGCCCAACCCGTCCAGCATCTCGCCGGGATACAGCCAGCCGTAGGTCTCCACCGCCTGCTGCGCCACATAGGCCAGCACGGCGTAGGCGCCGCCGAAGGTCACCACCGCCATCTTGGAGAAGAAGACGGCGATGCCGGTGAACGTGTTGTCCGGCCCCAGTGTCACCAGCAGCGCCAGCACCGGCCCCAGCCACAAAGCGAGGCACACCGCCCCGACCCGCAGCGACCAGGCGGTGGAGGGGCGCGCATGATCCGGCGTCCCCTCGCCCAGCAGGCTGCTCCCGTGCGTGGACGGGTGCGGCCCGTGCCGCACCGGCCGGAAGGCGGAAACGCCCAGCCGCGCCCCGGCCAACCCGATCAGCGCGGCGGTCAGGATGATCAGGGGGAACGGAACATTGAAGGCGAAGATCGCCAGGAAGGCGGCCGCCGACAGGGCGACCATCGCCCCGTTCTTCAGCGTGCGCCGCCCGACGCGGACCACCGCCTCCAGCACGACGGCGAGCACCGCCGCCTTCAGCCCGAAGAACAGCCCTTGCACCGCCCCGGTGTGGCCCAGCGTCGCGTAGAGCAGGCTGAGCGCCATGATGGCCAGCGCGCCGGGCAGGATGAACAGGACGCCGGCGATCAGCCCGCCCACCGTCCGGTGCATCAGCCAGCCGATGTAAACGGCCAGCTGCTGCGCCTCCGGCCCCGGCAGCAGCATGCAGTAGTTCAGGGCGTGGAGGAACCGCTCCTCCCCGATCCACTTCTTCTCGTCCACCACGACGCGGTGCATCATGGCGATCTGGCCGGCCGGCCCGCCGAAGCTCAGCGCCGCGATCCGCGCCCAGACCCGCGTGGCCTCGCCGAGGCTCACCCCGTGGCCGGCGGTGTCCACACCGGGTGCGTTGGCGCTGTCCGCCTGGGTCATGCGTCGTCTCCGGAGCACGCGAAGGGGCGCCATTCAGACCACAAGGGACGGTCGGCCGCCAGCGCGGAGATGTGACGGTAATGTTGCGCCGGTCAGGAGGGCGCCGCCGCGGGCAGCACCAGCTCCACCCGCAGGCCGCCGAGCGGCGAATCGCCCAGCCGCAGGTCGCCGCCGTAGAGCCGCGCCACGTCGCGCACGACGGCGAGGCCGAGGCCGCTGCCCGGCGTGCTTTCGTCCAGCCGCACGCCGGGGGCCAGCACGGCGTCCCGCCGGTCGGCGGGCAGGCCCGGGCCGTCGTCCTCGACCACCACCGCCAGCATCCCGCCCGCCTCCAGCCGCGACGCGACCTCCACCCGCGACCCCGCCCACGTCATGGCGTTGTCCAGCAGGTTGCCCAGCATCTCGTCGAGATCCTCGCGCTCCCCGGCGAAGACATGCTCGCGCGGGACGCGGACGGCGACCGTCACCCGTCCTCCGCCCCGGCCGCCGCCCTGGAGCTTTTCCATCACCCGCGCCAGCGCCCCGGCGCTGTCGGCGACGGGGGTGGCGACGCCGGGCAGGCCGCGGGCGGCGGCGGCGCGGGCGCGGGCCATGTGGTGGTCGATGTGGCGGCGCATCTCCGCCACCCGCCGGGCGGCCGCCTCCCCCTCCGCCTCGTTCGCCAGCACGGCGAGGTTCGTCTTCAGCGCGTGGGCGAGATTCCCGGCCTGGAGCCGCGCCCGAACCACCACCTCCTCAGAATGGTCCAGCAGGGCGTTCAAGTCGTCGAGCAGCGGCTGCACCTCGCGCGGGGAATCGCCGCCGAAGCGCTTCCTGCGTCCGGCCCGCACCGCGGCCAGCTCGGCGCGCAGCCGGACCAGCGGGCGCAGCCCCACCGACACCTGGACCACCGCCGCGGCGATCAGCGCCAACGCCAACGCCCCCAGCGACAGCCAGAGCACCCGGTTGAAGTCGGCCACCACCGCCCGCAGCTCCGACTCGTCCTGCGCCACCGCCATGCGCAGAGGCGCCGTCCCGTTGGGGAGGGTCACCGCACGCTCCAGCACCGACAGGTGGCGCCCGGCGGGGCCGACGACGCTGTGGCGGTGAATCTCGCCGTCGGCGACCTCGTCCGGCGGCAGGGCCAGCGCCTCGTCCCACAGGGAGCGGGAGCGCAGGGCGGGCGCCTCCCCCGGCCCGACCTGCCAGTACAGCCCTGACAGGGGCCGGCGGAAGCGCGGGTCGCTGAGCGGCTGGCGCAGCAGCGGCGCGCCGTCCGCCCCCAGCTCAGTCAGCGCGGCGAGCTGGTCGAGATGGTTCGTCAGCTCCGCCTCGAAACGGCGGGCCACATGGTCGCGGAACAGGCCGGACAGCACCAGCCCGGCCAGCGCCAGGGCCAGCGCGATCCACACCGCCGCCCCGGCCAGCAGGCGGAAGCGCAGCGACCCGGTCAGCCGCCGCCCGCTCCCGCTCACGGCGCCTCCAGCTTGTAGCCGAGCCCGCGCACGGTCTTGATCAGGTCGGCGCCCAGCTTGCGGCGCAGGCGGCCGACGAAGACCTCGATGGTGTTGGAATCGCGGTCGAAATCCTGGGCGTAGATGTGCTCGGTCAGCTCCGTGCGCGAGACGATCTGGCCCTTGCGGTGCATCAGGTAATCGAGCACGCGGAACTCGTGCCCGGTCAAATCCACCGGCTGCCCGTCCAGCGTGACCCGGCCCGAGCGGGTGTCCAGCACCACCCCGCCGCAGGCGATCTCCGCCGAGGCGTGACCCTTGGAGCGGCGGATCAGCGCGCGGATGCGGGCCAGCAGCTCCTCCATGCTGAAGGGCTTCGCCAGATAGTCGTCGGCCCCGGCGTCGATGCCCTGGACCTTCTCCGTCCAGGCGCCGCGGGCGGTCAGGATGATGACCGGTGCCGTGATCCCCTGCGCGCGCCAGGAGCGCAGCACCGTCAGCCCGTCCACCCGCGGCAGGCCGAGGTCGAGCACGATGGCGTCGTAGGGCTCGGTCTCGCCGAGGAACTGCCCCTCCTCCCCGTCGGCGGCGCGGTCCACGGCGTAGCCCTCGCCCTCCAGCCGTTCGGCGAGCTGGCGGGCGAGCGCCGTATCATCCTCGACGACGAGCAGGCGCATGGCACTCACCTCTTCCCATGATGGCCGCCCTCGCCTTTCCCGTTGCGCCCGCGCACCCGCAGCAGGTCGCCGGTGGCGGCGTCGTATTTCAGCTTCAGGACGCGGCCTTCGGCGGTGATGGTCTTGATTTCGTATACGATCCGACCGTCCTCATCCTCGAACTCGACGTCCAGGATGTCACCGGGAAAATCGGCCTGCGCGCGGGCCACGATGGCCTCCAGCGGCAGCGCCCGGCCCGAGCGGAACGCCTCCCGCGCCCGCTCATGGTCGCGGTCGTCATCGGCCGCCGCCGGCAGGGCCGCGGTGAGGAGGACCAGGGACAACAGGACGGCGCGGGCGGCGTTCATGGTCGGAACCGGCGGGCAAAAGGACGTTCCCAGTTAGCACAAAGCCGGCTGAACGGCACCTGAATGGGCCGCAGGGGGCGAGAGGGATATGGGACAAAGCGTTGCCGCGACGGTTGTTCTCGAGAACGATTAGAGAGGGAGGAGCATCATGAACCACGACACCTTCAACATGGGCATCCGGAAATACCTGAAGGTCGTCGGCGTCACCTCGCAGCGCGAGATCGAGCGCGCCGTGAGCGAAGCGATCGAGGCCGGAAAGCTGAAGGGCAACGAGACGCTCCAGGCCCGCGTCGTGCTGACCGTCGAGGGCATCGGGCTGGAGCATGAGATCAAGGGGGAGATCGCGTTGGAGTAGGGGGAGCGGTTGTCACGGGCCCCCCTCCCAACCTCCCCCCGCTTCGCAGGGGGAGGAGAAAAGCCCTCCCCTGCGAGAGCGGGGGAGGGTTGGGTGGGGGCAACCACGCCAGCGCTCACCCCATCACCAACCCGCCATCCACATACAGCACCTGCCCGGTCATGAAGCGGCTCCAGCCTGACGCCAGGAACAGCACCGGACCGGTCACGTCCTCCGGCGTGGCGATGCGGCGCAGCGGGGTCTGGGCGACGATGGCGTCCTTCACGTCCTCCTTCGTCGCCCGGCTGGCGTCGGTGGGGTAGACCAGCCCCGGCGCCACGCAGTTCACGCGAATGCCCAGCGGCCCCAGCTCCGCCGCCAGATTGCGGCTGAAGCCGACCAGCGCCGCCTTGGCCGTCGTGTAGTCGTGATAGGGCACGGTGGGCCGGGCGACGAGGTCGGTCGCCATGTTCACGATGCTGCCGCCGGGCCGCCGCCGCATCACCGGCAACACCGCCCGGCAGACGTTGTAGGTGCCGAGCAGCGCCCCATCCACCTGCCCCCGGTAATCCGCCCACTCGGTGTCCCAGAACAGCTTGCGCTTCTCCGGGTCGAAGGCGTAGGGGCGGAAGGCGTTGTTGACCACCACGTCGATCTTACCGAACTCCCCCGTCGTGCGCTCCACCATGCGCGCCACCGCGTCGGCGTCGGTCACGTCGGCCTGAACCGCCCAGGCGTCGCCGCCGGCTTCCCGGCAGGCCGCCGCTACCGCCTCGGCCGCCTCCGCATTTTGGAGATAGTTGACGGCGACCGCCGCCCCCTCCGCCGCAAAGGCTTTGGCGATGGCGGCGCCGATGCCGCGGCTGGCGCCGGTGACGAGGACGGTCTTGTCGCGGAAATCCATGGCGGGCCAAGCCTTCCTTACTCGGGGATCAGGTCGGACCGGACCAGCGTGCCCATGTCGAGGTCCTTCCCGATCAGGCCCAGCTGCTTGAAGGTGTCCGCCCCCTTCTGCATCAGCGCCGGATCGAAGTGGCCGAGGCCCTTCGCCCTGGTCGTCTCCGACACGCTGGAGGCGTTGCGCAGCTTGATGATGGCGAGGTTGGTGGCCTCGTCGCGGCCGTTGATGGCGCGGGTCACGGCGAGGCGGGCGGCCTCCTCCGGCTCGGCGATCATCCAGGCGGCGCTGTCGCGGTAGGCGGCGAGGAAACGCTTCAGAACGTCCTTCTTCGTGCGGTAGGTTTCCTCCGTCACCACGAAGATGTCGCTGGGCAGGTTCAGCGTGTCCTTGACCTCGATGACGTTGATGTCCTTCAGCCCCTTCTGCATCCCGACATGCAGGCCGGTGTCGGTCGCCGCGGTGGCGTCCACCTGACCCTGGATGACAGGGGCGAAGTTCAAGAGGCCGGTCACCTCGATGGTCACGTCCTTCTCGCTCAGCCCCACCTGATGCAGCAGCACCTGGAGGTTCTGGCGCGTGCCGCTGGACAGGCTGTAGACGCCGATGCGCTTGCCCTTGAGGTCTTCGGGCTTGGTGATGTTGCGCTCCTTCGGCGACACCACGTTGAAGACGTTCTGCGGGTAGATGTTGTAGATGGCGATCAGCTTCTCGCCCTTGTCGAGCGCCAGATAGAAGGAGGCCGGGTCGGTGAAGGCCACGTCGGCCTGACCGGTCAGCATGTTCTGGATGGCCGAGCCGCCGCCGGTCCCCGGCACATAGCCGAGATCGATCCCCTTGGCCTTGAAGAAGCCCTTGTCCGGCTCGGCCAGCAGGTTGGTGATCTCGCTGATCGGTTGGCTCCAGCCCGCCACGGTCACCTTGTCGAGCGCCAGCGCGGGGGAAGACAGGAGCAGGGCGGAAACGGCGACGGCACCCAAAGTGCGCAGGAACCCGAACATCGTGTGATTATCCTTTCCACGGACGGCGCAGCAGCCACCGTTCGAGCCCGGCGGCGGCCTGATAAACGATCATGCCCAGCACCGTGATGACGATGAACAGGGCGAACATCATGGTCGAATCCATCATCCCCTGCGCCGCGATGATCGAGGCGCCCAGCCCCTGCCGGCCCCCGATGAACTCGCCGACGACGGCGCCGACCAGCGCCAGCACCACGGCGACGCGCAGCCCCGCCAGGATCACCGGCAGGCCGGAAGGGATCTTCAGCCGCAGCAGGGTTTGCAGGCGCGTCGCCCGCAGCATCCGGAACAGCTCCCGCTTGTTGGGATCGACCTGCTGAAGGCCGGTCATGGTGTTTTCCAGCAGCGGGAAGAAGCAGATCAGCGCCGTGATGACGACGGTGGAGGTCATGCCGAAGCCGAACCAGACGATGAACAGCGGCCCCAGGGCCAGTTTCGGCACCACCTGGCTGGCCAGGATGTAGGGGTAGAACAGGCGGCGCAGCACCGGCACCTCGGCCAGCAGCACCCCGGCGAGGAAGCCGATGGTGCAGCCGGCGGCGAGGCCCATCGCCATCTCCGCCGTGGTGACCCAGAGATGCGGCAGCAGATAACCGCCGGCCAGCCCGTCCCACAGCGTGCGCAGCACCGCCGACGGCAGCGGCACGACCAGCGCGGATACCCCCGCCACCCGGCAATAGGTCTCCCACCCCACCAGCAGCAGGACGAGCAGCAGGGCGGAGGCGAGGCGGACCATCACGACGCGCGCTCCAGCACCGCTCGGTCGGGTTTGCCGTCCATGGCCCCATCCATAGCGTGGCGCAGCTCCAGGCACAGGGCGTTGAAGCGCGGGCTGTAGCGGACATCGCGCCCGCGCGGGCGGGCCAGCGGCACCGGCAGGGCGTGGCGCAGATGCCCGCCCTCCATCACCGCCACCCGGTCGGCCAGATAGACCGCCTCCGCGATGTCGTGGGTGACGAACAGCACGGTGGTGCGGTGCCGGGCGCAGAGCGTCAGCAGGTCGTCCTGCAACTCCTCCCGCGTGATGGCGTCGAGCGCGGCGAAGGGTTCGTCGAGCAGGAGCAGCGGCGGCTCGGTGACCAGCGCGCGGGCCAGCGCGACGCGGCTCTGCTGCCCGCCGGACAGTTGGCTGGGGTAGCGCCCTTCGAGTCCGGTCAGGCCGACGAGGTCCAGCAACTCCTCCGCCTTGCGGCGGTCCGCCGGCTGCGGGCGGCGCTTCAGCGAGACGGGAAGCAGCAGGTTGTCGAGCACCGTGCGCCAGTCCAGCAGCGTCGGCGCCTGGAAGACGAAACCGACCTGGGCGCCCGGCCCCCGCACCGGCTCCCCCTGGATGCGCACGGTTCCGGTCAAGGGGGCCAGCAGCCCGGCGACCAGCTTCAGCAGGGTCGTCTTGCCGCAGCCGCTGCGCCCGACCAGGGCGTGGAACTCGCCCTCCCCGATGGTCCAGTCGATGCGGTCCAGGATGGTGCCGCCGCTCGGGACGCCGTAGCCGGCCTGTTCGATGCTGACGAAGGGCATGGCCGGGCGCCTCAATCCGTGTAGGGGGCGAACGCGTCCGCCGCCCGTTCCGCCGAGCCTTCGATCTCGGTCATGGTGACGAGGTCCAGCAGGTTGAACCGGCCGTCATGGTGCCAGCCCGCCTCCGGCGCGGTCATGCGGCCGAGCGCGCAGAGGCGCGTCACCCCGACCGCCCCCAGCGTTCCGGCGAGCGCGAACAGCTCCTCCGGTGCGGCGGCGATGCCCACGGTCTGGAGGAAGGCGCGGTAGGGCGCCAGCCCCGGCACCGCCTCGGCCAGCCGGTCCACCGCCACCACCGTCACCGTGCGGTTCAGCCCGCAAGGGCTCAGACCGTCCGCGGCGTCGGTGTAGGCGACCGCCCAGCTTCCCGCCGGATCGCCGAACAGGGCGCGGCTGGCGTCGGCAAAGCCCTTCGTCTCCTCCGCGTTGCGCCAGGACGCGACGCTGCCCGCCTCGCCCATCGACAGGGGGCGGCGCGGGAATTTGCTGCCCAGCGCGTCCAGCTCGTGCGCCAGATAGCCGGCGAACTCCTGCGGCGACACCCGCCCGCCGCGCTCTACGAAAAAGGACTGGGGCGAGTAGCAGCCCTGCTGGTCGTAGCGCGCCACGTCGTAGGCCGCCTGCCGCGCCACCGCCCCCGCCTTCCCGGCGTCGAGCGCGGAGCGGGCGACCATGCCGAAGCTGATCTTGTGTCCGTAGGGCAGGAAACGCGTCGTGATCGGCACCCGCGCCCGGATGGCCTCCAGCGCGTCGTTGCCGCCATAGGCGACCACCGTGTCGGCGCGGGTCAGCCACGCGCGCTCCGCCGCTTCGTCGCCGCCCTTCCACCAGACGATGGCGATGCAGTCGGCCAGCTCCGGGTCGATCTCCGCCAGGATTTGCGCGAACCAGCCGGCGAACAGCGGCTCGGCGCTCGGCAGCTTGCCGACCGTGCCGGCCTTCACCAGCAGGCCGGAGATCAGGCTCCACAGCGGCAGGCCCGGCACGTTGCCCGCCCAGACGTGCAGCAGCAGCTCCGGCCCGAAGGCGCGGGCGAAGCCGCCCTTGGGCATCGGCTGGAAATCGTCGAGCACCGCCGGGTTGGCGAAATCCTCGGCGATGAACTTCCGCAGCTCCGGCCCGCGGAAGGTCTTCAGATAGCCGGTCAGCCCCAGCCGGACCATCTCCGCGTCGTAGCCGGTGACCAGCGGCAGCAGCCGTTCCGCCTTTTGCCTCCACGGGTCGTCGCGGTCGAGCAGCCGGGCGATGGCACGGTCGATGGCGGCGGCGATCTCCGCGACGGTGCGGCTTTTTAGGTAGGCCCGCGCGTTGGCGCGCACTCGCGTTGCCAATTCAGCGATCTGCGCCTCGCTCAGCACCGGCACCGCCACGTCGAGCGTCTCGGCGCCGCGCCGGAAGGTCAGCGTCCGCCAGTCCACCGCGTCGGCGGACAGCCCCGGCAGATGCCCGGCGCGCTCCATCAGGGCGCCCGCGCCGCTTTGAGGAAGTCCTCGACCGCCACGGAGCAGCCCTTGGCGTCCGCCCCGTCGGCCCGGCCGAGAAGCTGGAAGCCGCCGTCCACCTCCACCCCCGCATCCTCGGTCAGGATGGCGGAAGCGCAGTTGAAATGGGCCAGATCGTGATGGACCAGCACGCCGACGCTGCCGCGCGGCACCTCCTGGCCGGTCAGCGGGTTGATGACCCGGCTGCGGATCCAGTGCGGACCGGACTTCACCGACGGGCAGGTCTCGTTGCCGTCGTCGTAGAACTGGGTGCTCAGCTCCGTCATGCCGTACATGTTGATGCACAGCCGGCGCGGCACGCCGAAGGTGGCGGAGAGGCGGCTGTAGAACTCCTCCGCCGCCATCTCGCGCGACTGGCCCTTGAAGCCGCCGGTGTCAAGGATGCGGCTGCCCGCCGGCAGGGCGAAGCTCCGCCCCCGCTCGGCCAGCGCGTCCATCAGATGCACGACGCTGAAGCTCGCCCCCAGCAGGGCGTAGGGTTCGCCGGTTTCCTCGGCGCGGGACAGCGCCTCGATCGCCCCGTCCACGTCCAGCCCGGCGTCGGATATGAGGTAGCGGCTCTCCGCCGTCCCGAACTCGTTCTTGGCCAGCGCCAGATAATGGGCAAGCGAGGAGTTGGGCATCGCCTGCTCGGTCGGGAACAGGATGCCCATGCGCAGCCGCTCCCATTCCCCCATGAAGCGGCGGCGGAAATTGACGGTCATGGAGCGGTCGTAGACCGCCAGCGTCGGATGGTGGCTCTTGCCGCGCACGCCTTTGGTGGTGCCGCTGGTCATGAAGACGTGCGGGCATTCCTCCGGCGGGCGTCCGCTCAGCGTCAGGTCCTTGAAGGCGCTGATCGGCACGGCGGGCACGTCGCGCCAGCTCTTCACCGTGCGCAGGGTGCGCGCCCGCTGGGTGGCGAAGCGGCGGTAGGGGGCGTTGGTCTCGAACTGATGGGCGAAGACGGCCAGCGCCATGCGGTTGAACGCCTCCTCGTCCGCCTCTCCGGCGGCGATGAAGGCCAGCAGCTCTTCGACAAGTCGGGCTTCGGTCACGTCCGCACACACCTTTTGCAACGCCAACAAACTGTTGCCGGGACAAGCGGTGTCTGGATGGAATGGGGGTACGCCGTGCCGCCCTTCAGTCCCGTCCCTACGCCGGTATGACCCGGATCAGGTTCGATGGGTCACCGCGTTGTCCGGATGAAAGCGCCGGACCGGCGGAGTCTCAGCCTCCTAGCGAGGCCCCCCAGGGAACATTCGCAAGCTAAGGGACCGGCCCCCGCCCGTCAAGCCGGTCGGGTTCGAGGAGGTCGGGTTCAGGCGGCGTCCTTCACCACCTCCAGGACCATGGCAATCTCGTCGATGACGTTGTTCTGGCTTTCCATCGCCTCCATCACCTCCTGGTTCGTGACCTCCCCAGACGCCAGCTTGTGGTGCCAGCGCGGGGTCGGGGCATAGACGATCGACAGCATGCGGAAATCGACGTTCAGATGCATGGCCAGCCGCGTGTTGGGCCAGCCGCGCTCGATGAACTTCCGGTTCTCCTCCATCGAGAACAGGCTCAGCACGTTGGGCGTGATCGGGCGGACGTGGGTCGGGTCGCCGAGATAGCCGTCGCTGCGCGGGTGCGGCACCTTGATGGTGATCCGCGCGCCGTGCCGGCAGACGCGGTACAGCTCCCTCATGATGTTCAGGAAGCTCTCGGTCGTCTGGCCCATATGCTCCAGCGCGTGGATGAGCTGGACGTCGGCGACGCTGCTCTCCTCGAACGGCCAGGGCACGACCTCCAGGTCGGCGACGATGTCCGGCCCGAAGGTGCCGTACTTGTCCACGTTGACGTAGCCGGCAAGCCGCGTGTCGCCGCAGCCGAGGTTGAGCTTGAGGTCCGACATCGCGCGCGTGTCCAGCCAGCCGTTGTTGCCACGAGCGCGACCTTACACCTCCCGCCGCAACAGCGACAGGGCGGCCATCGCCATCACCTGTGCGGCATGGACCATGTCGTCGATGCCCACATACTCGTCCGGCTGGTGGGCGAGGTCGAGGATGCCGGGGCCGTAGGCGATGCAGTCCTTGAGATGCCCGACCCGCGCGATGTGCTTCTGGTCGTAGGTGCCGGGGGACACCACCCGCGCCGCCGGGCGACCCAGCACCGTCTCGATGGCCGCCCCCACCGCCCGCACCACCGGAGCGTCGGTGTCGGTCAGGGTGGGCAGGAAGGCCAGCACCTCGCGCAGCTCGTAATCGAAACCGGGGCGCTCGCGGCGCAGGTCCTCCAGGATGCCGACGATCTCCGCCCGCACCTCCTCCGGGTCCTCCTCGATCAGATAGCGGCGGTCGATGACCATGCGGCAGCGGTCGGGCACCATCGGGCTGGGCAGGCCGCCGTGATCCTCCGCCTGCCCGCCATGGATGGCGTTGATGTTCAGGGTGGACTGCCGCGCCCCCTCCGGCACCACCGGCATGGCGGTGCGCTTGGCGGCCAGCCGGGGGATCAGCTCCGTCTCGATCCGGTGCAGCACGGCGCCCATGTGGCGCACCGCGCAGTTGCCGAGGAAGGGCATGGAGCCGTGGGCGACGCGGCCCTTGGTCTCGATCTCCGCCCACCAGACGCCGCGGTGGCCGATGCACACCCGGTCCACGTTCAGCGGTTCCGGGATGATGACGTGGTCGACCCGCGGGCGGGAGAAGTAGCCGAGCGTCGCCAGATGCCCGACCCCGCCGTAGCCGCCGGACTCCTCGTCCACCGTGCCGGAGATTTCCAGCGCGCCGGGGAAGGGGATACCCTCCTCCAGGATCGCTTCCACGGCGATAATCGACGCGGCGATGCCGCCCTTCATGTCGCAGGCGCCGCGGCCGTAGACGCGCCCGTCCTTCACCACGCCTTCGAAGGGATCGACCGTCCAGCCCTGGCCGGCGGGCACCACGTCGATGTGGCCGTTGAAGTGCACGCAGGGGCCGGGCTCGCGCCCTTCGATCCGCGCGACGACGTTGGTGCGCGGGTAGCGGTCGCTGTCGCCCGGCGCGCCGTCGGCCCGCACATATTCCACGGCGAAGCCGCGCCCGGCCAGCCGCCGCCCGAGGAATTCCGCGCAGTCGGTGTAGACGTCGCCAGGCGGGTTGACGGTGGGGATGCGGATCAGGTCGCGGGTCAGCGCGACGAGGTCGTCGCGCCGCTCCGCGATGCGGCGGAACAGCGACTCCCGGTGGTCGAGCGGCATGAATCCTCCCCACGCACAATTCGTTGCGCGGAAGGATCGGCCATGCCGGCCCGCCTGTCGAGAGATGTTCCGCGCCTCACTCCGCCGCTCGATGCCGCAGCCGTTCGTCCTCATTGGCCCGGCCGTTGCGGAGTTGCTCCTCGTACCAGCGGCGGTGATGGTCCTTGGCCCAGTTCTCGTCGACCACGCCGCTGCCCATGGCGTCGAAAGCGCCCTCCATGCCGATGGTGCCGATGTAGATGTGCCCGATGATCAGCGCGATCATCAGGGCTGCCACCACCCCGTGCGCGACGTGCAGGATCTGCATGCCGCCGATCCCGGTGACGGCGAAGGGCATCATCAGCAGGAAACCGGTGAGCGACAGCGCAAAGCCACCGAACACCACCGCCCAGAAGACGCCCTTCTGACCGGCGTTGAAGCGCCCGGCCTCCGGATGCTCGCCGGACTTGCTCAGCACGCCGCCGAGCGTCTTCAGCCAGACGAGATCAGCCTTCTCCGGGATGTTGTCGCGCACCCACAGCACGAAGATCATCAGCAGCCCGAGGACGAAGGGCACGCTGAAAAAGTTGTGCATGTACTTGCTGGCTTCGGCCAACATCGTGAAGTTCGGGTGGCCGATCAGCGGGATCAGCAGCATGCGCCCGAAGGTCAGGATCAGCCCGGTCAGCGCCATCAGGAGGAAGCTGACCGCCGTCGTCCAGTGGGCGAAGCGGTCCATGCCGCTGAAGCGCGGCACCGGGCGCCCCGACCGGCCGCCCTGGATGCGGATGGTACCGCGGATCAGATAGAAGATCGCCAACACCGCGATCGGCCCCAGGATCAGCGCCCCCGCGATGATCTTCAGCCAGACCATGCGGAACTCGCGCCACTCCCGCCCCTCCGGCTGAACCAGGACGCCCAGCTTCGCGTCGGGGATGCTGACCCGCCCGGACAGCTTGCCGTCCGGCGTCTGGTAGAGCTGCACCTCGTCCTTCGAGGTCGGCGAGGTCGGCCCCGGCGTCTGGTAGAACTGCGCCTGCACCGCCGGGGCGGCGAGCAGCAGAACGAACAGGACCAACAGGGGGCGCAGGAGCTTCGTCATGTCGCGTCCTTCCCTAGAAAATATGCGCTTTGCGGGGTGCTGCGTCGGGACAGCCTTGCCCCCACCCCGGCCCTCCCCCGCTGTCGCAGGGGAGGGAGAATTGTCCCCTCCCCTGCGAAGCGGGAGAGGGTTAGGGTGGGGGCATCACTTCCCCACCCGCTCAGCTCCCGCCCGTGCCCTCGCGGCCCGGGCTGAAGGCGTCGCCGCGGTCGTTCTGGCCATAGGCGGTGGACCAGCCCCAGGCGCCGGAGCCATAGCCGCGGCGCACCGTCCGCTCCTTGTAGATGTCGGCCAGAACATCGCCATCACCGGCCATCAGCGCGCGGGTGGAGCACATCTCCGCGCAGAGCGGCAGCTTGCCCTCGGCCAGCCGGTTGGTGCCGTATTTCTGGTACTCCTCCATCGTGTTGTCCGCTTCCGGACCGCCGGTGCAGAAGGTGCATTTGTCCATCTTGCCGCGCCCGCCGAAGTTGGTCGCCTGCGGGTACTGCGGCGCGCCGAAGGGGCAGGCGTAGAAGCAGTAGCCGCAGCCGATGCACAGGTCCTTGGAGTGCAGCACCACCCCGTCCGCCGTCTGGTAGAAGCAGTCCACCGGGCAGACCGCGGCGCAGGGCGGATCGTTGCAATGCATGCAGGCCATGGAAATCGACCGCTCGCCGGGCACGCCGTCCTTCAGCGTGATGACGCGGCGGCGGTTGATGCCCCAGGGGATGTCGTGCTCGTTCTTGCAGGCGGTGACGCAGGCGTTGCATTCGATGCAGCGTTCCGCGTCGCACAGGAATTTCATGCGGGCCATGAATGTCTATCCTTCCTTGCGGCGCGTCAGGCCGGTTCGACGCGGCACAGCGTCACCTTGGTTTCCTGCATGAAGGTCATCGGGTCATAGCCGTAGGTCGTCACCCCGTTGGCCGGCTCGCCCAGGACGATGGGGTCGGTGCCGGGCGGGTAGTTCTCCCGCAGGCTGTTGCCCTGCCAGTAGCCGGAGAAATGGAAGGGCATGAAGACCGTGCCGGTGCCGATGCGTTCGGTCACCAGCGCGCGCATCCGCGCCTTCGCGTTGTCTTCCGGCCCGTAGACCCAGACCATGCCGCCGTCGCGGATGCCCAGGCGCTCGGCGTCCTTGGGGTTGATTTCCACGAACATCGTCTGTTGCAGTTCGGCCAGCCAGGGGTTGGAGCGGGTCTCCTCGCCGCCGCCCTCATACTCGACCAGCCGTCCGGAGGTCAGGATGAAGGGGAAGCGCTGGCGGATGTCGCTGTCCGCGATCTTGAACTGGAGCGAGCGGGCGAGCTGCGGCAGACGGAAGTCGCGCCGGTCCTCGATCGCCGGATACTCTTTCACCAGCTCCGGCCGCGGGGAATAGATCGGCTCGCGGTGCAGCGGCACCGGGTCAGGCAGGTTCCAGGCGACGGCGCGGGCCTTGGCGTTGCCGTGCGGCGAACATCCATGCTTCAGCGCGACGCGGATGATGCCCATCGACAGGTCGGTCTGCCAGCTCACCTCGTCGGTCTTGTCGCCGCCGATGGCCTGGATGACGCGCATCTCCTCCGCCGTCAGGTCCTTGTCCCAGCCCAGCTTGCGCAGCATCGCCATGGTGAATTCGGGATAGCCGTCCTCGATCTCCGACCCCTTGGAATAGGAGCCGTCGGCGAGCAGGCTGACGCCGTTGCGCTCCACCCCGAAGCGGGCGCGGAAGACGCCGCCGCCCTCCATCACATGCTTGGAGGTGTCGTAGAGCACGGCGCAGCCGGGGTGGCGAAGCTCCGGATGGCCCCAGCAGGGCCAGGGCAGGCCGTAATACTCGCCCTTCAGCGGGCCGCTGGTCGCCTGCATGGTGATCTTGTCGAAGTCGGCCTGATGCTTCATGTGCATCTTCAGCCGTTCCGGCGACTGGCCGGTGTAGCCGGTGGACAGGCAGCCGCGGTTGATCTCGCGCAGGATGTCCTCCGGCACCGGGCGGGTCTCCTCCACCGTGATGTGCTTGAACATCTCGTCGGCGAAGCCGAACTTGCGGGCCAGCAGATAGATGATCGTGTAGTCGTCCTTGGACTCGAAGATCGGCTCCACGACCTTCTCGCCCCACTGCATCGACCGGTTGGAGCAGGTGCGCGAGCCGTCCGTCTCGAACTGGGTGCAGGCCGGCAGGATGTAGGTGCCGTTCCGGCGCTCCTTGAAGGCGGCGAAGGTGGTCGGGTGCGGGTCGGCGATGACCAGCAGGGACAGCTGCTCCAGCCCCTTCAGCATCTCCGGCATGCGGGTGACGGTGTTGCCGCCATGGCCGAAGACGACCATCGCCTTCAGCGGCGACGGCTGCTGGATCTCCTCCGGCTTGTAGGTGACGCCGTCGAACCAGCGGGTGGTCGGGATGCCCTTGGCCTCCATCAGCTCCTTGGAACCGAATCTGGCCTTCATCCAGTCGTAATCGACGTCCCAGACGCGGCAGAAATGCTTCCACGCCCCCTCGGCCAGCCCGTAGTAGGAGGGCAGCGTGGAGACGTCGAGCCCGAAGTCGGTGGCGCCCTGCACGTTGCAGTGGCCGCGGTAGATGTTGGCCCCGCCGCCGGCCACCCCGATGTTGCCGAGCGCCAGCTGCAGGATCGACAGGGCGCGGACGTTGGCGGTGCCGGTGGTCTTCTGGGTGATGCCCATGCACCAGATGACGGTGGACGGCCGGTTCTTCGCCAGCGCCTCGGCCACGCGGTGGAGCTGCTCGCCGGGCACGCCGCTGACCCGCTCCACCGTGGCGGGGTCCCACTTCTTCACCTCGGCGCGGATCTCATCCATGCCGTAGACGCGCTGGCGGATGTATTCCTTGTCCTCCCAGCCGTTCTCGAAGATGTGCCAGAGGATGCCCCAGGTGACCGGGATGTCGGTGCCGGGGCGGATGCGCACATAGTCGGTGGCGTGGGCGGCGGTGCGGGTGAAGCGCGGGTCGATGACGATGAAGGGCGCGCGGTTGTGCTCCTTGCCGCGCAGCATGTGCGGCAGCGAGACGGGGTGGGCCTCCGCCGGGTTGCCGCCGATGATCAGCAGCGCCTTGGAATTCTGGATGTCGTTGTAGCTGTTGGTCATGGCGCCGTAGCCCCAGGTGTTCGCCACCCCGGCGACCGTGGTGCTGTGGCAGATGCGCGCCTGATGATCGACGTTGTTGGTTCCCCAGAAGGCCGCCAGCTTGCGGAACAGATAGGCGCCCTCGTTGGAGAATTTGGCGGAGCCCAGCCAGAAGGTGGCGTCCGGTCCGGACTGCTCACGGATCTCCAGCAGCTTGGTCCCGATCTCCTCGATGGCCTGGTCCCAGGAGATGCGCTGCCACTGGCCGTCGACCAGCTTCATCGGGTATTTCACCCGCCGCTCGCCCTTGGTCAGCTCGCGCACCGAGGCGCCCTTGGCGCAATGCGCGCCTTGGCTGATCGGGCTTTCCCAGCCCGGCTCCTGCCCGGTCCAGACGCCGTTCTGCACCTCCGCGATCACCGTGCAGCCGACGGAGCAGTGGGTGCAGACATTCTTGCGGGTGACGATCTCGACGTTGGGCAGGGTCGGCCCGGCCTCGGCCTTCTGGATCATCGCGGCGGGCAGCGCGCCCAGCGCCGCCATGCCCCCGGCGGCGAGGCCGGAGGTCTTCAGGAAGCCGCGGCGGTCGACGGTTTCTCCCAGCCCGGCGGTGCCCGCCGACCGTCCATTGGCCGACAGTCCGTTCAGGCGGCGGGCGAGGGAGGCGCGGGTGGCGGCGGTTCCGGCGTTGCGCTTGACGAGCATGGGGCGGCCCTCTGGATCAAAGTCGCGGTCAGAGTCGGTTCAGCGCGTAGAAACGCTTCACATGGTCGGTTTCGCGGTAGCGGGACTTCACCTGCTCCTGCCGCGATTCCATCGCTTCCGCCGGGGCGGCGCGCAGGGTCGCGGCCGCGGCGGCGGCCCCCGCCGCACCCAGCCCCAGGCCTTTCAGCAGGCTGCGGCGTTCCAGTCCGGTTTTCTTCTGACTCTCGTCACGGTGCATGGATCGTGCCCTCCCGCTGGTCGGCCCCGCGAGCCGCACCCGAAGGGGCGGGCGCGATCATCGCGAAGGCGTTGGTCTCGATGTCCAGGAACAGCCGCCCGAAGGTGCCCAGGGGCCGGTAGAGATGCGCCGCCGACGCCTCTTCCAGATCCTGGAAGAAGCGGCCCGCCCAGGGGGCGAGGTGGCGCTCGAAGAAGCGCTTCTGGCGCGGCAGGTCCGGCTCGCCGTCCACCGTGCCGACGGTACCGGCGGCCAGCGCGCCCATGATCTCGGCGATGGCGGCGATGTGGTCCTCCGGCTCGCTGACGCCGGTGGCGCGCTCGATGCCCAGGGTCTGCATGTCTTCGCGCAGGCGGGCCAGCGGGCGGTCGATCAGGAAGCCGGTGCGGTAGTAGGAGGCGAAGGGGACCAGCTCGCCGCGCGTCACCCCAAGGAACAGCTCGTGGTATTCGCGCTCGGCCCGCCGTTCTCCGTCCGGGTCCTCGGCGAGCGTACGCGCACGCACGGCCAGATCGCTGATGGCCCGCCCCAGCGGCGAGCCGTCCCCGGACAGAGCGCCGACCGTGCCCAGCAAGTCGCGCGACGGCGGACGCGCCAAGAGATGGGCCAGCAGGCCGTACGCCTGCGCCCGCAGCCGATCCGCGTCGTCGATGATGGCCGTTTCCGCCATGCCCTTGCCCCGCTTCGCCTTTCCCGTGGCCGGTTAAGGTCCGGCTCATCAAGGACAACAGCGGGACTGCTCAAAGGTTGCGCAGTCCAGGACAGGCGATGGTCTTGCCCCGACCCTGAGCGTTGCCCCCTCCCTAACCCWCCCCCGCTTTCGCAGGGGAGGGAACGGACGCCGCTTCGCAGGATTCTCCCTCCCCTGCGCAGCGGGGGAGGGCCGGGGTGGGGGCAAGACCCTCACTTTCCTCAAACTCATCCACCCCAGCGACCACCTCCTCCTGCGGCTTCTCCTCCTCCGGCGGCTTCTCGTCGGTGGCGATGCGGTCCAGCAGGTCGGCGATGCGGTCGGTGTCGAGCAGCTTGCCGTAGCCGGGGGCGTTGCAGTCCCAGTCATATTCGGCGAAGCCGCGGAAGCCCGCGATCACCGGGTCGCTGGTCCAGGCCTTGCGCAGGGCCAGCCGTTTCAGTTCCTGCGGGACGTTGCTCGCGAGAAAGCCGGTGTAGTCGCTGTCCGCGCCCAGGCTCTCCACCGGCGGCAGGCTCTCCGGATCGAAGGGTTCCGGCGGCGGAGCGGCGATGGCCTGCGGTTCCTCCGCCGTGTCCCGCTCCTCCGGCGGTTCGGGGGCCTCGACGGGCGCCGTGCGCGCCTCCTGCTTGCGCCGCGACCAGCGGGACAGGAAACCTTCGGACCCGTCATCCATGGCGCTGATCCTTTCCAGGATGAGCAACCGGAGCGCGGCGGGCCAACGCCTCCGGGTCGGCGCGGTCGCGCTGGCGCTTGTAGAAGGGCCGTTCGGTGTGGTGGCGGGCCACGAAATCGCGCATCCACGCCGCGAGGTCGGGCGGCAGCGGGATCGCTTCGATCAGGTCGTCGCCCGCGTCGGAATGGGCGTCGACCTCGCCGGGATCGACGGTGACGGCGAGCAGCCGCAGCCCCGGCTCCTCCGCGCAGCGGCGCAGGATGACGTAGAGCATCGGGTGGCCGCCCTTCAGATTCTCGACGTAATTCTCCGTCTCGCCGGGATGGAGCACGATCTCCGCAGCGCCCGCGTAATAGCCGGTGCGCTCGCCATCCTGCGCCAGCACGGTCCAGGGCGCGCGGTCGGGCAGCGCCGGCAGGGCGCCGGTCACCCGCCAGCGGGCGTCCACCCAGGGGTTGTCGATGCGCTGGCGCTCCACCGTGATCCCGATGCCGCGCCGTTCGGCCTGTCCGGTCATGACCGCGTCTCCTGTGCCGTGGGGATCAGCCGCTGTTCCCAGACCCGCCGCACCGGCTCGAAGCCCGCATCCATCCAACGGTCGATCCAGGTCAGGAAATGCCGGGTGAAGCTCTCCAGCACCGCCACGGCGTCGGTGTCGCCGAAGCCTTCCTCGCGCAGCGCCGTGCGGTCGGGGTGGCGGCCCGGGTCGGGGTCGTCGGGGTCGCCGAGAACCTCCAGCTCCGCGCCGACCACGGCCCAAGCGGGCAGCCCGTCCTCGGCGCCGGGGCCGAGCGCGACGGTCACCCCGCCGGCCACCGCGCCGTTCAGCAGCAGACGGCCCGCGCCGTCGAAGCGGATGCTCTGGTTGGGCGGCCCCACCGCCTCCAGCGCGTCGGCCAGTGCGACCAGGGTGACGGCGGCGAGGCCGTCCCCCGCGTCCGGCCGGTCGGGGACCAGCACCACCGCCACGTCCAGCCGGTCACGCCGGCCGCTGTGGACGAGCGTGCCAGGCGCCGCCCCCTCCGCGGCGAAGCGGCAGGCGGTGGCAAAGGGTCCGCCCGCCTCGGCGGGCCAAGGGCGGAAGATGGGTGGCAGCGTCGGGGTGTCGGTCGGGTCCATGCCCCTGATAACGCGCGAACGGGAGGGTTGGTGCCCACGCCTGTTGGTGGGGGACGGCCTTGTCACCCCCCTGCCCAAAGGAGTCCGCGCCTTGCTCGCCGCACTGATTTCTTCCAGCCTTGTCGCCGGGCTGCTGATGACCGGCAACGTCATCGCCCAGGAAGCCACCAAGGAGTCGCTGTCCAACGACATCAAGGTGCAGCAAAGCCAGGAACCGCCGCCCAACCAGCAGGGCGTTCGCGCGCCCAAGGCCACCACCAGCGGCGAAACCCAGGGGGCGGAGCTTCAGCAGGCCCTGGCCGACGTCCGCCGGGCACCACCCGACCTCCAGGGCAACCCGGTGCCGCGCCCCAACCAATGGGCCAGCGAACCCGACATGGGGCACGAACCGACCCGCTCCGAAAATCCGTCCGACCTGAGCAGCCAGGAAGCCAAGTAAGGCGGATCACCAACCTTCCGCACAGCGCATCCTTTTCCGCTTGATATACTCTAATTGAGCATTTATGGTTTTGCTCACTGCGAGCATTAAAGGAATGCGCCATGCGCGATACCACCGGCCTTGCCTACACGCCCGACATCGCCGCGGCGACGCAGCCGATCTACGAGCGCATGAAGCGCGTGATGCCCGCCGTCGAGTGGCCGTTCCACGCCCCGCTGGTCCATGAGATCAACCGCTTGAAGCGGGAGCGCAACGCGGTGATCCTCGCCCACAACTACCAGACGCCGGAGATCTTCCACGGCGTGGCCGACATCGTCGGCGACAGCTTGGCGCTCGCCGCCCGCGCGACCGAGACCGACGCCGACGTGATCGTCGTGGCCGGCGTGCATTTCATGGCGGAGACGGCGAAGCTGCTGAACCCGGCCAAGACGGTGCTGATCCCCGACACCGGGGCCGGCTGCTCGCTGGCCGAATCGATCACCGCCGCCGACGTGCGGCTGCTGCGCGAGCGTTATCCGGGCGTGCCGGTGGTCGCCTACGTCAACACCTCCGCCGACGTGAAGGCGGAGGTGGACATCTGCTGCACCTCCGGCAACGCGGTGGAAGTGGTGGAATCGCTGGGCGCGCCGCGCGTCATCATGCTGCCCGACGAGTATCTGGCGAAATACGTCGCCACCCAGACCAGCGTCGAGATCATCGCCTGGAAGGGCCATTGCGAGGTGCACGAGCGCTTCACCGGCGACGAGATCCGCGAGTTCCGCGGGCGCTTCGGCGAGTTGATCGTCATCGCCCACCCGGAATGCCCGCCCGACGTCCTGGAGGCTGCGGATTTCGTCGGTTCCACCGCCCGCATGGTCGATTTCGTGGCGGACCGCCGCCCGCCGCGGGTGCTGATGGTCACCGAATGCTCGATGAGCGACAACGTCGCCGCCGCCTCGCCGGAGACGGAGTTCGTGCGGCCCTGCAACCTGTGCCCGCACATGAAGAAGATCACCCTGGCGAACATCCTCGACAGCCTGCGCACGCTGGAACCGCAAGTGACCATCGCGCCGGAGGTGGCCGACCGCGCCCGCCGTTCGGTGGAACGGATGCTCGCCGTCAAGCCGCGCTGACCTTCTATTCCCTCTCCCCTCCGGGGAGAGGGTCAGGGTGAGGGGGGTGCGCTTGTGCCGGACGCACGGCCACGCGCATCCCCCTCACCGGCCCTCCGGGCCACCCTCTCCCCAGAGGGGAGAGGGTTAGAACGATCTTCTCGCCGGGAGGCTTTCCATGCCCACCCCCTACACGGTCCGCGATTCGGAGGTGGTCGTCATCGGCTCCGGCATGGCCGGGTTGACCGCCGCCCTGCATCTGGCGCCGCGCGCCGTCACGCTGCTGACCAAGACGCCGGACCTGCCGGGCGGCTCCAGCAACCATGCCCAGGGCGGCATCGCCGCCGCCATCGGCCCTGGCGACGGGCCGGAGGCACACGCCGCCGACACGGTGGCTGCCGGAGCCGGCTTCGTGGACGCCGGCCGCGCCCTGCTGCTGACCCGCGAGGGGGCGGAGCGGGTGCGGGCGCTGCTCCTCGCCGGGCTGCCCTTCGACCGCGACGCCGACGGCGCGCTCCTGCTGGGGCGGGAGGCGGCGCACGGGGCGGCGCGCATCGTCCATGCCGGCGGCGACGCCACCGGGGCGACCCTCGTCGCGGCGCTGGCCGAGCGGGTGCGGGCCACCCCGTCGATCCGCGTGGAGAGCGACGCCTTCGCCGTCGATCTGGCGGTGCGCCACGGGCGGGTCTGCGGCGTTCTGGCCTGCCACCCGGAAGGCTGGGTGTTCTACCGCGCGCCGCGCGTGGTGCTGGCGACCGGCGGGGTCGGCGGGGCCTACGCCCGCACCACCAACCCGCCGGAGGCGACCGGCGACGGGCTGGCGCTGGCGGCGCGGGCCGGGGCGCTGCTCGCCGACGTGGAGTTCGTACAGTTCCACCCGACGGCGCTCGCCGTGGACGCCGACCCCGCCCCCCTGCTGACCGAGGCGCTGCGCGGCGCCGGGGCGCTGCTGCTCGACCGGCGCGGGATCCGTTTCATGGCGGCGGAACACCCCCTGGCCGAGCTGGCGCCGCGCGACGTGGTGGCCCGCGCCATCGGCGCGCGCGTCGCGGCGGGGGAGCCGGTGCGGCTGGACATGCGCCCGGCGCTGGCCGCCAAGCCGGACGGCTTTCCCACCGTGCTGGCGCTCTGCGCCGCCCACGGGTTGGACCCCTGGCGGGAGCCGGTGCCGGTCGCTCCGGCGGCGCACTACCACATGGGCGGGGTGGTCACCGACCACGCCGGGCGAACCAGCCTGGACGGGCTGTGGGCCTGCGGCGAGGTCGCCTGCACCGGTGTCCACGGCGCCAACCGGCTGGCCAGCAACTCCCTGCTGGAGGCGCTGGTGTTCGGCGCGCGGGTCGCCCGCGACGTGGCCGGGCGGGACCTCCCTCCCCTGCCGCCCTTCCCCCTGCCCGAAGCGCCGGCCGTCGCCGGGGAGATCGGGGCCGGCCTGCTCGACGCCATGACGGACGAGTCCCGCTGCACGCTCTACCAGGGCGCCGGGCTGGTGCGTGACGGGGTGGGCCTGCTGGCCGCCCGGCGCAAGCTGGACCGTCTGGCTGTGGCGCTCGACGCGCTGTGCGACGGCGGCACGGCCGACCTTGCTGCCGTCCGCCGCTGGGGCGAGGCGCGCAACCGCCTGCTGGCCGGGCGTCTGATCGTCCACGCCGCCCTCGCCCGCAGCGAAAGCCGCGGGGCGCATTTCCGAACCGACTTCCCGCAGGAAGACCCGGCGGCGCAACGCCACCGCTTCACCCTCACCGACCTGACCGGGGCCGCCGGCCCCCTTTCCGGAGACGCCGCATGCTCCATCCTCTGACCTATGAACCGATCGTCCGCGCCGCCCTGGCGGAGGACCTTGGGCGGGCCGGCGACATCACCACCGACAGCATCGTCTCGGCGGACGCCGTGGCGACGGCGGGGCTGGCCGCGCGCAAGGACGGGCGCGTCGCCGGGCTGGAGGTCGCCCTGTCCGCCTTCCGCATCCTCGACCCCGCGGCGGAACTGCGGGTGGAGCACGGCGACGGCGCCGATGTCGCGCCCGGCGCCACCATCGCCACCGTGACGGCCCGCGCCCGCGCCCTGCTGACGGCGGAGCGCACGGCGCTGAATCTCCTGGGCCGCCTGTCCGGCATTGCGACCGCCACCCGCGCGCTGGTGCGCGAGGTGGAAGGCACGAACGCCCGCATCGTCTGCACCCGCAAGACCACCCCCGGCCTGCGCGTCCTGGAGAAGCAGGCGGTCCGGCTGGGCGGCGGCTTCAACCACCGCTTCGGGCTGGACGACGCGGTGCTGGTCAAGGACAACCACATCGCCGTGGCCGGCGGCATCCGCCCGGCGGTGGAGCGCGTCCGCGCCGCCATCGGCCACATGGTGAAGGTGGAGGTCGAGGTCGACACGCTGACCCAGCTTGAGGAGCTGCTGGCCCTGCCGGTCGATGTCGTCCTGCTCGACAACATGGACCCGGAGACGCTGCGCCGCGCCGTCGCCATGGTGGACGGCCGCATGGTGACGGAGGCGTCGGGCAACGTCACCCTGTCCACCGTGCGCGCCATCGCCGAAGCGGGCGTGGACATGATCTCGGTCGGCTGGCTGACCCACAGCGCGCCGAATTTTGACGTCGGGTTGGATATGTAGGGAGGAGCACTGCCCCTCCCCCGGAACGCAGATCCTCAGTGGCCCATGAAGTTCCGGTGCTGCACGGTGTTGTCCTCGCTCAGCCGGACCGAGGGGGCGGCGTAGGTCTCATCGGCGGTGCGGCCCAGCGTGCCTTCCAGGATCACGCTGGCGCCGATGGCGAGGATGACCGCGGTGGCCAGGGCCATTCCGAACGCTTTCATGACGCTTCCCTCCTGCTGTGGACCGGAGCGGACGATGGAGCGGGCTGCGGGGCGGCGCCGATCCCGGAAATGCCGCGCGCACCCTCCGCCACGGCGCCTTCGGCCTTGGCGATGCGGGTGTAGAGCGCCAGCGCCTGCGCCACCACCTGATCCATGTTGTAGTAACGGTAGGTCGCCAGCCGCCCGACGAAATGGACGTTCGGCGTGGCGTCGGCCAGCTCCTGGTACTTGCGGTAGAGGGCCGCGTTCTCCGCGCGGGGGATCGGGTAGTAGGGGTCGCCCTCCGCCGACGGGTATTCGTAGGTCAGGCTGGTTTGCGGGTTCGTCTGGCCGGTCAGGTGCTTGTATTCGGTGATGCGGGTGTGCGGCACCTCCTCGCCGGGGTAGTTCACCACGGCGACGGGCTGAAACCATTCCTGATCGACCGTCTCGTGCCGGAAGGTCAGGGAGCGGTAGGGCAGCTTGCCGAAGCGGTGGCCGAAATACTCGTCCACCGGGCCGGTGAAGATCAGGTTGCGGTAACGCACGTCGCGCACCACGTCGCGGAAATCGACACCCAGGCGGATGGTGATGTTCGGGTGGTCGAGCATGTTCTCGAACATCCGCGTGTAGCCGTGCAGCGGCATGTTCTGGAAGCTGTCGCCGAAATAGCGGTCGTCGTCGTTGGTCCGCGTCGGCACCCGCGCCGTCACCGCCTTGTCGAGGTCCGACGGGTCGAGGCCCCATTGCTTGCGGGTGTAGCCGCGGAAGAACTTCTCGTACAGCTCCCGCCCGACCGCGCCGACCACCACGTCCTCCGAGGTGCGGACGTCGGCCACCGGTTCCGCGCGGCTCTTGAGGAACTCCGCCACCCCGGACTCATCGAGGTCAAGCCCGTACAGTTGGTTGACCGTCGTCCGGTTGATCGGGATCGGGACGAGCTGCCCGTCGACATGGGCGAGCACCCGGTGCTCGTAGGGGCGCCACTTGGTGAATCGCGACAGATAGTCCGCCACCGGCTGCGAGTTGGTGTGGAAGATGTGCGGGCCGTAGCGATGGATCAGCACGCCCGCGTCGTCGTGATGGTCGTAGGCGTTGCCGCCGATGTGCGGGCGCCGGTCGATCAGCAGGACACGTTTGTCCAGCCCCGCCGCCAGACGTTCCGCCAGCACGCTGCCGGCGAAGCCCGCCCCGACGATCAGGTAATCGAAAACCGCCGGCCCGTCCGTCCGCCCCACATAAGCCGGAGCGGCTCCATCGAAATCACGCATAAGGTCTGCCTTCCTCGTCCCGCCAAAAGGCGGACGAGCGGGGCAAGCCGTCCGGCGCCCCACCCGTCCGCACATCCTGCGAACGGTGGAAGCCGCCGGTGGTTCCGGAGGAAGACGGTCGAGAAGGAGGTACCGATGCAGGGTACCTCCCGTGGCATCACCCCCCGAAGACGGTGTTCAGCTGCGCGCCGACGCGGACGAAGGTGGTCCGCTTCGACACCTCCTTCAGCTTGGTGGCGCCGATGTAGGTCATCATGCTGCGCACGCCGCCCATGATCTCCTGCATCGTGCCGTCGATCGGTCCACGGTAGGGGACCTCCACGGTCTTGCCCTCCGACGCGCGATAGGAGGCGACGCCGCCCGCGTACTTGTGCATCGCCGTGTCGGACGACATGCCGTAGAAGGTCATCGCCACCGGCACCTTCTGCCCGCCGCGCTCCTCATAGCGGATGTCGCCCTCGCACTCGTCGTGGCCGGCCAGCATGCCGCCGAGCATCACGAAGTCCGAACCGGCGCCGTAGGCCTTGGAGATGTCGCCCGGCACCGTGCAGCCGCCGTCGCCGCAGACCTGCCCCTTCAGCCCGTGGGCGGCGTCGGCGCATTCGATGATGGCGGAAAGCTGCGGATAGCCGACGCCGGTCATCTTGCGGGTGGTGCAGACCGACCCCGGCCCGATCCCGACCTTGATGATGTCGGCCCCGGCGAGCACCAGCGCCTCGGTCATGTCGCCGGTCACCACGTTGCCGGCCATGATGACCATGTCCGGATTCTCCTTCCGCAGCCGGGCGATGACGCGCACGAAGCGTTCCGTGTAGCCGTTGGCGACGTCCAGGCAGAGCTTGCCCACCGGGGCCTTGGCCTTCACCGCCTGGAACTTGTCGTAGTCGGCCTCGGTCGTGCCCAGCGAGTAGAAGACGTTGGCCGTGTCCTCGTCGCGGAAGAAGGGGATCAGGGCTTCGGCCGGGTAGTGCTTGTGCAGCGCGGTCAGCGCGCCGAAGCGCGACAGGGCGCGGGCGACGGCCATGGTGCCGACCACGTCCATGTTGGCCGCGATCAGCGGGAAGCCCGTCCATTCCAGCCCGCTGTGGACGAAGCGGAAGGTCCGCTCGATGTCCACGTCGTTGCGGCTTTCCAGGGTGCTGCGCTTCGGGCGGATCAGCACAGGGGAGGGAGAATGAAGTCCCCTCCCCTGCGCAGCGGGGGAGGGTTAGGGTGGGGGCAAGGTCAGCACCAGCGCAGCCTCACCCCTCGCCCAGCACCTCCAACAGCGACAGCGCCACAACCTCCGTCGCCTTGAACAGATCGGACAGCGGCAGGCGCTCGTCGGCGCGGTGGGCGTTGGCCTCCTCGATGGTGTGGGGGCCGGCGCCGAACAGCGCGATGGGCACGCCCGCGTCGGAGTAATGGCGCGCGTCGGTGTAGAGCGGCACGCCCTTGGTCTCCACCGGCTCGCCCATCACGCGGCTGGCGTGGGCGCAGAGGACGGCGGCCAGCCGGTCGGTGCCGGGCAGCGGGGTCAGCGGGCGGGCCAGCAGGATGCGGCGGACCTCGGCGCGGGCCTTCGGGAAGGCCGTGGCCGCATCGGCGATGACCGCGCGCAACGCCTCCTCCACCGTCTCCGACGCCTCCTCCGGGATCATGCGGCGGTCGAGGCGCAGCGTCACACGGTCGGGGACGACGTTGGTGTTGATGCCGCCCTTGATCAGCCCGACCGTCAACTGCGGCGAGCCGATGCCGTCCACCGCCGACACGGTGCCGGCGTAGCCCTTGCGGTGCTCATAGAGCGCGCCGAGGATCGCGGTCGTCGCCTCCAGCGCGTCGATGCCGGTCATCGGCAGGGCGGCGTGGGCGGACTTGCCGGTGACCTCGACCTCCAGATGCAGGCAGCCGTTGTGCGCGGTGACGACGCCGTAGCTGAAGCCCGCGGCGATGGCGAAGTCCGGCTTGGTCAGCCCCTCGTCGAGCAGCCATTTCGGCCCGATCTCGCCGCCGGCCTCCTCGTCGTAGGTCAGGTGCAACTCCACCGTGCCGCGGTCAAGACCGGCCTTCTCCAGCGCCAGCAGCGCGTAGGTGTAGGTGACGAAGTCGGACTTCGAGACGGCGACGCCGCGCCCGTACATCCAGCCGTCCACCACCTCCGCCCCGTAGGGGTCGCGGGTCCAGCCCTCGCCCGGCGGCACCACGTCGCCATGGGCGTTCAGCGCCACGGTCGGCCCATCGCCGAAGCGGCGGCGCACGATCAGGTTGGTGGCGGAGATCATGCCGTTGGCCCGCACCAGATCCGCCGGAACCGGGTGGCGCTCCACCGTCAGCCCCATGGCCTCCAGCAGCGCGGCGGCCCGCTCGGCGTGGGGGGCGCAGTCGCCGGGCGGGTTGTCGGAGGGCACCTTGACCAGTTCGGCCAGGAAGCGGACCTGCTCGTCGCGCGTCTGCTCCAGGAAAGCGCGGATGGCCTTTTGGGCGGTGTCGGTCATGGTGTCGGGGTCTCGTGCTCGAAGTGGCGGATGATGTCCAGGAGGATCTGCACCGACAAATCGGCGTCCTCCGCGGTGATGGATTCGGCGGGGTTGTGGCTGATGCCGCCCGCGCAGCGGACGAACAGCATGCCCATCGGCAGCACGCCGGCGAAGGCCATGGCATCATGCCCGGCGCCGCTGGGCAGCGACAAGGGGCGGACGCCGGCGCGGATCACGGCGGCCTCGATCTGCCGCCGGATGCCGGGGGAACAGGGGGCCGCCGCCGCGTCGTGGGTTGTCTCCACCGCCAGTTCCACGCCGCGGCGGCCGGCAATCGCCTCGAACGCCCCGAGGATGGCGGCGCAGGCGTCCCGCCGCACGGCGTCCTCCGGCGCGCGGACGTCGAGGGTGAAGGCGGCCTCGCCGGGGATGACGTTGACGGCGCCCGGCTTCGCCTCGATCCGGCCGACCGTCGCCACCAGTCCGGCGTCGGAGGCCGCGGCCACCCGCTCCGCCGCGAGAGTCATCTCGGCGGCGGCGGCCAGCGCGTCGCGGCGCAGCGCCATCGGCACCGTGCCGGCGTGGCCGGCCATGCCGCGCAGCCGGATGGCGAAGCGCGTGGCGCCGTTGATCGCGGTGACGATGCCGACCGGCAGACCTTCAGCCTCCAGCACCGGCCCCTGTTCGATGTGGACCTCCAGAAAGGCCAGCGCCTCCCCCGGCTTGCGGGCCGCCGCGGCGATGGCCTCGGGATCGCCGCCGAAGGCGCGCAGGGCGTCGGCCATGCGCACGCGGTCGCGGTCGCGCGCCTCCAGCGCCGCCCGGTCGAAGCGCCCCGCGACGGCGCGGCTGCCGGTCAGCGTCACGGGGAAGCGCACCCCCTCCTCGTCGCCGAAGCCCAGCACCTCGATGGCGAAGGGCAGGCGCTCGCCGCGCCGGTCCAGCTCCGCCACCGCGGCGACGGCGGCGAGCACGCCCAGATTCCCGTCATATTTGCCGGCGTTTCGCACCGTGTCGATGTGGGAGCCGATCAGCAGGGCCGGCGCGCCCGGCGCGGTCCCCTCGTAACGACCGACCACCGTCCCGGCCGGGTCCATCCGGGCGTCCATCCCGGCCTTGCCCATCCACTCCATCAACTGGTCCGCGGCGGCGCGGTGCTGCGGGGTCAGGAACAGGCGGGTCAGCAACCCCGGCTCCTCCGTGAAGCCGGCGAAGGCGTCCAGCCGCGCCATCAGGTCCGCGCCGAAGCCGGTCATGACTCGATGTCCTTGGGAAGCAGGTCCTTCAGGCGCAGCCAGGTGATGCGCTCGACCTGGGCGAGCGCCGTGGCGAACTCCTCTTCCGGGCCGTTGGACAGGCGGGTTTCGAACGCCTCCAGGATCTCGGCGCGGCTGCGGCCCTTGACCGCCAGGATGAAGGGAAAGCCGAAGCGCGCCTTGTAGGCGTCGTTCAGTTCGGTGAAGCGGGCGAACTCCTCGGGCGTGCAGCGGTCCAGCCCGGCGCTGGCCTGCTCCGCCGTGCTGTCGGCGGTCAGCTCGCCGCGCAGCGCCAGCCGGCCCGCCAGATCGGGATGGGCGTTCAGCAGCGCCAGCTTCCGGCCATGGTCGGCGGCGCGCAGGACGGCGACCATCGCGGCGTGCAGCCCGTCCGCGTCGTCGGGCAGGTTTCCCCCCTGATTGCCGGCATCCCAGGCGCCTTCGGCGACCCAGGGCGAATGTTCGAACACGCCGCCGAATCGGGCGACGAAACTTGCACGGTCCATCTCGCTCGGTCGCATCCCGGCCTTCCCTGATCGGTCCTCTGCCACGCAGCATAACCGCAATCGCCGAGGTCCGCTTTTTCGATCCGTTTGAAAGTCTTTTTGCGCAGGCCCCGTTCGGACTGCGTCGCGCTGCGGTATAAAGTCACTTATTCCTTCTCCCCCCTGGGGAGAAGGTCAGGATGAGGGGGCGGCCGAAGGCCGACCACGCCGGCCCCTTGCAGTGCGTTGGACGCCCTGGCGGGCGCCCCCTCACCCTAACCCTCTCCCCAGGGGGGCGAGGGGATTCACGAGAGGAGAGACCCATGTCCGGAAGCGGGCGCCTGACCACCCATGTTCTCGACACGACGCACGGCCTGCCCGGCGCCGGGATCGCCGTCACCCTCTACCGCATCGACGGGGAGCGGCGGGAGCGGCTGACCCAAACCCGCACCAACGCCGACGGGCGCTGCGACGCGCCGCTCCTCGCCGGGGCCGACCTGACGCCGGGCGTCTATGAGCTGGTGTTCGAGGCCGGCGACTATTTCCGGGCCTCCGGCCTGGAGATCGTCGAACCCGCCTTCCTCGACGTGGTGCCGATCCGCTTCGGCGTCGCCAACGCGGACCAGCATTATCACGTGCCGCTGCTCGTCTCCCCCTACAGCTACTCGACCTACCGGGGAAGCTGATCGGCCCAGGCGGCGAGCAGGCGGCGCTCCTCCGGCGTGATACCGGTGACGTTGCCGGGGGGCATCGCGTCGGACAGCGCCGCCCAGGTCCGGATCTGGGAGGCGTGGCGGCTGATCGCCTCCGCGCTGTCCAGCATCACGCCGCGCGGCGCCACGCCGATCCCCTCCCACACCGGCTGCGCCGCGTGGCACATGGAGCAGCGGGACAGCACCACCTCCTCCACCTGCGCGAACTCGACCCTGGCCGGTGCGGCGGCGCTCTCGGTCCGCGTCCCGGCGGCGCTCAAGCCCACGATGACGGCGACGCCCGCGGCGGCCACCGCCCAGGTCCACCAGGGCGTCGGCTTGCCGGCGTGGCGGCTGTTGAAGAAGTGGCGGATCACAGCCCCCACCACCAGCACCGCCGCCACGATGACCCAGCTGTAGCGCGTGCCGAAGGCCAGCGGGTAGTGGTTGGAGATCATCAGGAAGACGACCGGCAGCGTCAGGTAGTTGTTGTGCAGCGAGCGCTGCTTGGCCTGCTTGCCCAGCGCCGGGTCGGGCACCTGACCGGCCTTCATGGCGGCCACCGCCTTGGTCTGGTTGGGGATGATGATGCGGAAGACGTTGGCCGACATCATCGTGCCGATCAGCGCGCCCACATGCAGCATCGCCGCCCGCCCGCTGAAAAGATGGCTGAGGCCCCAGGCGACCAGCACCAGGAAGACGAAGCCCGCCGCCGCCAGCTTCACGTCGTCCTTGCCCAGCGGCGACTTGCACAGCCGGTCATAGACGTGCCAGCCCAGCCCGAGGGCGCCCAGGCTGAGCAGCACCGCGCCCCACCAGGGGATGTCCAGCACCGCCGGGTCGATCATGTAGAGTGCCGCGCCGTGGTAGTAGAGCACCGACAGCAGCGCGAAGCCGCTGAGCCAGGTGGCGTAGGATTCCCATTTGAACCAGGTCAGCGTCTCCGGCAGCTCCGCCGGGGCGACCGTGTATTTCATCATGTTGTAGAAGCCGCCGCCGTGGACCTGCCACGCCTCCCCCGCCACGCCGTTGGGCAGGCCGTCGCGCCGCCGCAGGGACAGGTCGAGGTGGATGAAATAGAAGCTCGATCCGATCCAGGCGATGGCCGTGACGACGTGCAGCCAGCGCACCAGAACGTTGACCCACTCCCAGATGATCGGCTCCATGCGTCGCGGCCTCTTCCGTTCGGTGATCCTCACCCTGAACTCTACGGTTGCCGCGGCGCAGCGGGGAAGCGGATGCGTGCGCCAGCACTTTCAAAAAAAACGGAAAGGTGGGAGGATTCCTCCTCTTATCCCCTCGCCCCCCTGGGGAGAGGGTTAGGGTGAGGGGGCGCCCGCCAGGGCGTCCAACGCGCGGCAAGGAGCCGGCGTGGTCGGCCTTCGGCCGCCCCCTCATCCTGACCTTCTCCCCAGGGGGGAGAAGGAAAATCAGGAAAGACACGGCGTGGCGCTGCTGGAGAACATGCGGGTGTTCGTGCGGGTGGTGGAGCTGGGCAGCCTGTCCGCCGCCGGGCGCAGCCTGCGCCTGTCGCCCGCCGTGGTCAGCCACCGGCTGCAAAGCCTGGAGGAGCATCTGAACGCCCGCCTGCTCAACCGCACCACCCGGCAGGTGCAGTTCACCGAAGCCGGGAAGGTCTTCTTCGAACACTGCCTGGAGGTTCTGGAGGCGGCTGAGCGGGCGGAGAGCAGCGTCGGCGCCATCGGCGGGGCGCCGGTGGGCAGCCTGCGGGTGACGGCGCCGCTGGGCTTCGGTCGGCGCATCCTGGCCCCGATGGTGCCGCGCTTCCACGCCGCCTACCCCCAGGTGGACCTGCGGCTGCGCCTGTCCGACCATCTGCTCGACCTGCTGCGCGAGGCGACGGACGTCGCCATCCGCATGGCGCCGCTGAAGGATTCCAGCTTCGTCGCGCGCAAGATCGCCGACCTGCCGCGGGTGCTCTGCGCCGCGCCCTCCTACCTGGAGCGACGGGGCGTGCCGGCCCGGCCCGAGGATCTGCTGTCCCACCACTGCCTGCTGCTGCGCTTTCCCGGATCGCAGCAGTTCCAATGGACGCTGACCACGCCGCAAGGCCCGATGACCCTGCCGGTGTCCGGCCAGTTCGACGCCGACGACGGCGACGTGCTGACCGGCTGGGCGCTGGCCGGGGAAGGGATCGTGCTGAAGCCGCTGTGGGAGGTCGCCGACCATCTGCGCCGCGGGACCCTGCGCGTCGTGCTGCCCCACTGCCCGCCGGAACCGGTGACGCTCGCCGTGCTCTACCCCCACCGCAACCTTTTGCCCGCCAAGATCCGCGTCTTCATCGACTTCTTCGCGGAGCAGGCGCGCGCCGCCCTGGCGGATACGGAAATGGCCGGAGCGGAACCGAATGCCGCGCCCTGACCGTTCCCGCATTTCCCCCGCTTTTCCAACGGCGTGCTATGATGCCGCCTCGCCGCGCGGCGGGGTTCGCCGCAGGGAAGGACGAGAATGACCGCACAGCCGCCCGCCAAGCCGTTTCCGCCGAAACCCGCCAAACCCATCCGCAAGAAGACCCGCCGCGCCACCGAGCGGCTGACCATGACGGACGTGGCCAACGCCGCCGGCGTGTCGCCCAGCACCGTCTCGCTCTATCTGCGCAAGCCGGAGGCGGTGTCGGAGGAGCTGGCAACCCGTGTGCGGACGGTGATCGACCAGCTCGGCTACGTGCCGAACCTCGTGGCGGGCAGCCTCGCCGCGGCGAAGAGCCGGACGGTGGGCGTGATCCTGCCCTCCATCACCAACTCCTTCTTCGCGGAAACCTACAACACGCTGCAAAGCGCCTTCCAGACCGCCCATTACCAGACGCTGCTCGGCGTCAGCGAGTTCGATCCGGAGCGGGAGGAGGAGTTGATCCGCGCCTTCCTCGCCTGGTCGCCCGCCGCGGTGGTGGTCACCGGCCTGCACCACACCGAGCGGACGCGCGCCATGCTGCGCTCCTCCGGCGTGCCGGTCGTGGAGATGTGGGACATCCCCTCCGCCCAGACCCCGGCGGTGGACATGACGGTCGGCTTCTCCCACTTCGAGGTCGGGCGGCGGCAGGCCAGCCACCTCTACGACCAGGGCAGCCGCAAGGTCGCCTACATCGGCGCCGCCGTTCACCAGGACATGCGCGTGCGCAGCCGCACCGACGGCTATGAGGACGAGGTGCGCCGCCGCGGCCTGCACGAGCCGATCGCCTTCACCGCCCCCGACACCGCCTCCACCCCGGTCGGCATCTGGCTGATCGACGAGGTGTTCGCGCTGCATCCGGACATCGACGGGGTGGTCTGCTCCAACGACGCCATGGCGCTGGGCGTGCTGTTCGAGGCGAACCGGCGCGGGCTGAACGTGCCCGACGATCTGGCGGTGATCGGCTTCGGCGACCTGACCTTCAGCGCCGCCTGCCTGCCGCCACTGTCCACCGTCCGTCCGCCGCAGCGCGAGATCGGGGAACTGGCCGCCGGCCAGATCCTGGCCCGGCTGAACGGCACCACGGTGGCGCAGCCGCACCACGGGCTGGATTGCGAGCTGGTCGTCCGCGACAGCACCCGCCCGGATGCCGCCGTGGGCGTGGAGCGGCAAAAGGCGGGGTGAATCCTGGTCTGAAGAACAGGACCGAAGATTGTCCCTTGTCCATGGTTCGTTCCCCTGCTTCCTTCCGCGCCATCGTGATTAGCACACCGGGTTAGGGACCATGGCCGGCTTGGCTGTAGATGGAGCCGCGGTGATCCGCGCCACCCTGCCGACGCTGCCGGACACGCCCGGCGTCTACCGGATGATCGGGGCGGACGGGCGCATCCTGTATGTCGGCAAGGCGAAGAACTTGAAACGCCGGGTGGCCAGCTACACCCGGACGGACGGGCTGCCCAACCGCACCCGCCGCATGGTGACGCTGACCCGCTCCATGGAGTTCGTCACCACCCACACCGAGGCGGAGGCCCTCCTGCTGGAGGCCAACCTGATCCGCCGCCTGCTGCCGCCCTTCAACGTGCTGGTGAAGGACGACCGCTCCTTCTCCTACATCGCTTTGGGCGAGGGACACGAGTTTCCGCGGTTGATGCACCATCGCGGCAGCGCCGACCGGCATGGCAAGAAACGCGACCTGTTCGGCCCCTACGCCTCCCCCGCCCTTGTCGGCATGACCATCGGGGCTTTGCAGCGCGCCTTCCTGCTGCGCAACTGCGACGACGCCACCTTCACCGCGCGCACGCGGCCCTGCCTCCAGCACCAGATCAAGCGCTGCTCCGCCCCCTGCGTCGGCCGCGTCTCGGCGGAGGACTATGCCGCCCAGATGCAGGGCGTGCGCGACGTGCTGACCGGGCGCAGCGCCGCCGTCCAGGCGGAGTTTGCACGGCACATGATGGACTGCTCCGACCGGCTGGCCTACGAGGACGCCGCCCGTTGGCGCGACCGCATCCGCGCCCTGACTGCCCTGCAAAGCCGCCAGGACATCAATCTGGAAGGCGTGCTGGAAGACGCCGATGTGCTGGCCGTCCATGCCGAGGGCGGAACCGCCTGCGTCCAGGCCTTCTTCTTCCGCGGCGGGCGCAACCAGGGCACCCGCGCCTTCTTCCCCCGGCACGACGGCGAGGAGGAGCCCGCCGCGATCCTCGCCGCCTTCGCCGCCCAGCTTTACGAAGGGACGCCGCCGCCCCGTCACCTTCTGCTCAGCCACGCCATCCCGGAGCGCGCCCTGCTCGCCGAGGCGCTGACGCTCGCCGCCGGACGGCGGGTGGAGGTGGAGGTTCCCCAGCGCGGCCCCAAGCGCCGCGTCGTCGAACACGCCCTGACCAACGCGCGCGAGGCGCACGGGCGCCGCATGGCCGAACGCTCCGCGCAAGGCAAGCTGCTGGCCGGGGTGGCGCGCGTCTTCGGCTTGTCCCAAACACCGGCCCGTATCGAAATCTACGACAACTCGCACATTCAGGGGGCTTTCCCCGTCGGCGCCATGGTGGTCGCCGGGCCGGAGGGCATCCAGCGCAACGCCGGACGCCGCTTCCACATCAAGGACCCGGCGGCGGCGGGCGACGACTGCGCGATGCTGCGCGAGGTGCTGACCCGCCGCTTCGGGCGCGCGCTGCGCGAGGACCCGCAGCGCGGCGGCGGCCAGTGGCCCGATCTGGTGCTGATCGACGGCGGGCTCGGCCAGTTGAACGCCGCCCGTGCGGTTCTCGACGGGCTGGGCATCGCGGGCGTGCCGCTGGCCGCTATCGCCAAGGGGCCGGACCGCGACGCCGGACGCGAGCGCTTCTTCCTGCCGGACCGCGAGCCCTTCCGGCTGGAGCCCAACGACCCGGTGCTGTACTTCCTGCAACGGCTGCGCGACGAGGCCCACCGGACGGCCATCGATGCCCACCGCACCCGCCGCCTGAAGGCGATGGACCACACCCGCATCGACGGCATCCCCGGCGTCGGCCCGTCGCGCAAGAAGGCCTTGCTGCACCATTTCGGCAGTTCCACCGCGGTGGCCTCGGCGGGGCTGAAGGACCTGGAGGCCACCCCCGCGGCCCTCCCCCGCTGTCGCAGGGGAGGGAGAATAGTCCCCTCCCCTGCGACAGCGGGGGAGGGTTAGGGTGGGGGCAACCGCCGCCCGAATTATTCCAAAGACACCGATGCAGCCGCCGCTCATCAGTCCTGCGTTTGCGCGGTTTTTGGTTAGTGCTTCCTTAACCCGACAGGATCATGGTCCGCCCACCGAAAACAGAGCATGCACGCAGGGCGCCTGACCATGGGCCAGAAGACCATCAAGTTCTCCGACAAGAACGGCTACCGCGACGTCGAACTCGACAGCCTGCCGCGCAACGTGCGCGCCGCCGTCACCGACATGGCGGCCAGGAACCCCGTCGCCGGCATCATCATCGACCAGACGGGCATGCTGTACCGCATTCACCTGACCGAACCGGCAAACGTCTATCTGGACGTGCTCTCGGTCGCCTGAACCGCGGCACATCCCCAGAAGAAACGGCGGCGCACCCGAGGCGCCGCCGTTTCCATTTCAGCGTGCCGTCACGAGCGTTCCGTCACTCCGGCAGAACGGTGACGGTGCGGTCCAGCGCGGCGCGCGGAACCGTCGAGCCGAAGCCGGATAGGATCGCGCGGGCGTGCCCCGGAGCCAGCCCCGTCATCCGGGCCAGATCGCCGGCGTCCAGCCCCTGCTGTTCGGCGGCGTGGCGGATGCGTGTGATGGCGTCGCGTTTCTCCGTGCGGTCCATGGCGCTGCTCCGTTTGCGGACATGATGGGTCATGCGGTCCTCCTGTGCCGGCGGGCAGGGAGAGGCGGGTTTGCGGCTCCTCAGTGCGGGCGGCCTTCCAGGCGGCGCAGCGCGCGGTCGAGCGTGCTCACGGGCATCATGAACACGGTGCCGCCCAGCACCGCCCGGACATCCTCGATGTCCAGGCCGGTCGCCGCGGCAACGCCACGCTCGTCCAGACCGCGGTCTTCAGCGATCACGGCGATCCAGCCCGCCAGCGTGCGGGCCTGGGCCATCCGGGCCGGGTCCGTCAACGGGTGACGATGCGCCGATAAGCTGCGGCCTCGAGGGGCCGTAAGGTCGGTTGGGGTTAGCATGGGCTCCTCCCAAAGAGCATTGGCCTGATCCAATGGCCTTCTTTTTCGGGCTATGGTGCGCTTCCTCCGCCCTGCGCACAATCCATCCATCGGCGTAATGCCCTTCGCCCGATGCCCCCTGGCAAAAGGTTCTGCGACGAAAAGTCCCGATGCTGCGCCGCCACGCTCAGGCTCCAACCCAGCGCCGCGTCGGCCCGGTGTCCACATGGACGAAGTTCCGCTTCGCGTAGCAACCCGCCCCGCCCTCGCCGAAGGACAGGGCGCAGCGATAGAGGTCCACCGCGCGCCGCCCCTGCAGGCGCAGGTCGACCGCCCGCCCCTGCAGATGCAGGCTGCCCGTCGCCGCTCCCTTGACCCGGCGGTTGGTTTCCTGGGACCGGAAGGCCGACAGCACTTCGAACGGATGCTGGCTATCCAGCTTCTCCTGCATTTCCGACAGGCGGTTCAGCAGGGCGAGATCGATGCGGTGGCAATCGTCGCTGCGATGATCGCGCAGCACCCAGTCGATGCGGGCCATCGCCTCCGCCACCGGGCGTCCCTCCGCCCAATAGACGTCGTCGAAGCCCTCCCCCGTCAGGCAGTTGTAAATTCGCAGCGTGCGCTCCGGCGCCGGCTCCCACGCCGCGGCGGTGCGGCTGTTGCAAACACCGACCGCCACGGCAGCCCCCAACCCGAAGATGCCGCGGCGCGTCAGCGCGGACGTGGCAGGCTGGTCCATCCGGGATTTCTGGGGAGACGTTTGAAGGGAGGGAGCGGGGCAGCGGCGGGACGGAACGTTCAGCGTGGACAAGAAAGACGAAGACAAAAAAGGCATGGAACCACCGGTGCGTTGCGTTACCGAAGCCGAGAACAGGGAAAACCGGGAAATGTCGGCACGCCTTATCGACGGCGGGGGATGCGCGTCGGTGAGCCGGGCGTGCCGCGGGGACGGGAGAGAGCCTCAGCCAGTGTTCGGGTCCTCCCGTGTCGAGTCCCCTGTCCGGCGGCGGGTAAACCGGATAATGGCCCGACCGTTCCGCCGCGGCGGGTAGCATACGGTAGTTTACGCCCCGTTCGGCGGGGGTACTCCTCGCCGCATTCGGTCCGGCGCCTCGGGCCTTTGGATGACCGCCCTATCCCAACGATCAGAGAAGCGGGCGGACTTCGGGAACATGGTCCGGCCTAAAAGCACAGGGCCGATGGACATCAGTTTTTCCCAATGAAAGAATGCCGGCAACACATCGACCCACCCCTTTTGGGAAAGAACGCCCGTCGTCTTTCTCAACGTTCGGGAGACGTCACGAATGACCGAGGAAACTCCGCCCGCGCAGGGGTGGGCATTGGACGATCGTGCCGTCAGAACTCAGCTTGAGCGGATTTTGGCGAGCGTCCATTTCGACGCGTCGGATCGCAACCGTCGCTTCCTGCGCTATGTGGTCGAGGAGTGCCTGGAAGGCCGGGCGCAGCAGATCAAGGCCTACTGCATCGCCGTCAGCGTCTTCAACCGGGAGCCGAGTTTCGACCCTCAATCCGATCCCATTGTGCGGCTGGAGGCCGGGCGGCTGCGCCGCAGTCTGGAGCATTACTATCTGACCGCGGGCCGCCACGACCCGATCCGCATCGTCGTGCCGAAGGGCGGTTATGCCCCTCGCTTCGAAAAGCTGAGCGACGATCCGTGCCTTGACCCGCCCTGTCCCCCCGTTCCGGCGGCGGACACATCTCGGCGCCCCATTTCTCCGCGCATCGCCGGGCTGGCCGCCGTGGTGCTGATCGCGGTCGGGCTGGTGGGGCTGCTGATCGGTCGCAACCTCGCCACCTCCATCGAGGTGGAGGAGGCCCTGGCGCTCGGCCCCCATTCCATCGCGGCGGCCATGGGGCCGGGGGTGAGCGACCCGAGGACGGCCCGGTCCCCGGCAGTCGATGCATCGATGACCATTGTCGTCGGCCCCTTCCGCACCACCGGCCAGTCGGCGGAGGATGGCGCTCTTGCCGCCATGCTGACCGACGAGATCGCCAGCGGCCTCGCCAGCCGCACCGATCTTTCTGTGCGGATCGACCCGCCGCCCACCGCCGCCCTGCCCCATCAAGGACTTCGCCTGTCTGGAAGCCTTCAGGCACACGACGCGGCGGTTCGCCTGGTCGTGCACTTGACCGACCTCGCCACCGGGGCGGTGCTGTGGTCCAGCAGCCTGGACCGGCCCGCCGGGCCGGAGGGAGCACCCACCCCGCAGGCCCTGGCGGTCGGCATCGTCGAGCCGCTCACCGCTGCGCAAGGCCCCTTGCTGCCGGTTGCCACCGCGCGTCTGCGCGCGAAACCGGCCGCCAGCCTGTCGCCGCGTGAGTGCGCCGTCCTCGCCACCGGACGGCATGAGATCCCGCCGGCCGAGCGGGCCGCCTTGAGCGGTTGCCTGACCTCCGGGGCTAGCGCGCTGACGACCAGCGCCGGCGAGGCCGCCCGCCTCTGGTCGGCGCTGTCCCTGCTGCAATCCGACGCCTATCGTGCGGAGCGGAACGACGCAACGCTGAACGAAGCCTTGGCTGCCGCCTTGCGCGCCACCGAACTGGAGCCGACCTCGCTGCGCCCGTTGACGGCACTCTACACCGCCTATTGTCTGGGCGGGCAATACGCCCCCTGCTTTGCCACCGGGCAGCGCGCCTTGCAGGCTTCACCCGGGAACGCCCATGTGCTGGGTGACCTCGGCCTGTGGCATGTCGAAGCCGGGCAGTCCACGAAAGGTCTGCCACTGCTGGAGCAGGCGATGGAGCGCGACCCCGCGCAGCGGGAACGGCTTCTGCCCGCCTACAGCCTCGCCCTCCAGCGTCATGGACACCCGGACAGCACGAAGCTGGAGTTCGAGGTGACCGCCGCCGCCCCGGCCCAGGCCGCCCTGGCGGTCGCCTTCGTGCAGATGGGCCGGATGGACGAGGCCAAGGCGGCGGCGACACGGGCGTTGGCGGCGGACCCCGATTTCGCCCGCCGCGCCGCGCGGGAGCAACGCATCCAACCCCTGCCCCCGACGCTGGACGCGGCCATCCGCAGCAGCTATGCCATGGTCGGACTGGCCGCGCCCGCGGGCGAGAGCGTCACCCGGTAGCTCTCATACCCAGTCGTTCTCATACCCAGTCGTTCTCATACCCAGTCGTTCTCATACGACGTCGTATGATGAAACCGACGACGCTTCCGACACGTCAGCCGGTGCCCGGCTGGACGGAGCCGTCATCCTCTTCCGCCCGCCGCCGCAGCTCGTCCGACGTCGTTCCGGCGGGTACGGCGTCCTGCAACGTCCCATCGCCGGGCGTCTTGGTCTTGTCTTCCAACGGGGAGTCTTTCCCCGCCTCGGCCCCCGCCTGGGGAAGGCGGTCGGGTGTCTTCTCTTCAGCCATGGCGAACCTCCGCTTGTTGTGGTTCCAGCGAACAACGCCCGCAGTGCCTGCGGGGGTCCCCGTCACGGCCGGGGTGCACTGTCCGGAGAGTCGCCCGTGCCCAACGCCTTATCCTTTCTGGTCTCGGCGCCCGGCCCTTCGATGTTCTGGAAGCCCATCTTCTCCTCGTCGATGGCGGGGTCGGCGCGGGTGTTCTTGATGTCGAGCGGTTCGTCGCGCTGGTCGCTATAACGCCTGTCGGTGCTCATGGTCCACTCCTGTCCATGGGTGAGGCTTTCGTCTCCGCCCTTCCCAACAGGGTGCCGGGAGACCTGTTGCGGCCCGTCTTTCCCATGGCCCCTTGCCGCGGGCGGCCCGGCTGCACACATCACGGCGTCATGATCGCGTATAAAGTTGACCCCGACGGTCAGGCAATCCTTGACCGCGCCGCGGCACTTCCGTAGGGACTCGCGCGGTGGACCATGCCGGACAAGACCGGTATGAACCGGCACCCGACCATCAAGCACCCCGCCCCGGCAGCGCCTCGCGCACCGGCGGCCCGAACGGAGAGCGTCATGCTCAACGAAGCCACGCCCACCGTCGCCGTTCCGGCGGCGCGGGACATCTTCTCCCTCCCCCGGCACCGGACGGAGGCCCGGCGCCCGGCGCCCTTCCTGCCGATGACGCGGGCGGAGATGGACCGGCTGGGCTGGGATTCCTGCGACATCGTGGTGGTGACGGGCGACGCCTATGTGGACCATCCCAGCTTCGGCATGGCGATCATCGGGCGGCTGCTGGAGGCCCAGGGCTTCCGCGTCGGCATCATCGCCCAGCCGGACTGGAGCAGCGCCGAACCATTCAAGGCGCTGGGCAAGCCGAACCTGTTCTTCGGGGTGACCGGCGGCAACATGGACTCGATGGTGAACCACTACACCTCGGACCGCCGCCTGCGTCACAACGACAGCTACACCCCCAACGACGAGGGCGGCAAGCGGCCCGACCGCGCGGTGATCGTCTACAGCCAGCGCTGCCGCGAAGCCTACAAGGACGTGCCGATCGTGCTGGGCGGCATCGAGGCGAGCCTCCGCCGCATCGCCCAGTACGACCATTGGAGCGAGAAGGTGCGCCGCTCCGTCCTGGTCGACGCCAAGGCGGATATCCTGTGCTACGGCAACGCGGAGCGCGCGATCATCGACGTCGCCCACCGCATCGCCGCCGGGGAGAAGGCGCGGGAGATCGACGACATCCGCGGCACCTCCATCGTCCGCAGCCGCGTGCCCGATGGATGGACCGTCCTCGACAGCAGCAGCATCGACGAGCTGACCGCCGCCGCGCCGCGCGCCGCCGGGGCCGACCGCACCGTGGTCCGCCTGCCCTCCTTCGAGCAGGTCAGCGCCGACAAGCTGCTCTACGCCCACGCCTCGCGCGTGCTGCACCAGGAGAGCAACCCCGGCAACGCCCGCGCGCTGGTGCAGCGGCACGGCGACCGCGAGGTCTGGCTGACCACCCCGCCGATCCCGCTGACCACGGCGGAGATGGACGGCGTCTACGGCCTGCCCTACGCCCGCGCCCCTCACCCGTCCTACGGCGACGCGCGCATCCCGGCCTGGGAGATGATCCGCTTCTCGGTGAACATCATGCGCGGCTGCTTCGGCGGCTGTTCCTTCTGCTCGATCACCGAGCATGAGGGGCGCATCATCCAGAGCCGGTCGGAGGAGTCGATCCTCAAGGAGGTCGAGGAGATCCGCGACAAGGTGAAGGGATTCACCGGCGTCATCTCCGACATGGGGGGGCCGACCGCCAACATGTACCGCATGGCCTGCAAGGACCCGGAGATCGAGAAGGTCTGCCGCCGCCCGTCCTGCGTCTTCCCGGACATCTGCAAGAACCTGAACACCGACCACAGCGACCTGATCCAGCTCTACCGCAAGGCGCGCGCCATCCCTGGCGTGAAGAAGATCAACATCGCCTCGGGCCTACGCTACGACCTCGCCGTCCGCAGCCCGGAGTATGTGAAGGAGCTGGTGACCCACCATGTCGGCGGTTACCTGAAGATCGCGCCGGAGCACACCGAGCCCGGCCCGCTGTCCAAGATGATGAAGCCGGGCATCGGCACCTACGACCGCTTCAAGGAGATGTTCGAGAAGGCGGCCAAGGCGGCGGGCAAGAAGCTCTACCTGATCCCCTACTTCATCGCCGCCCACCCCGGCACCAGCGACGAGGACATGATGAACCTCGCTTTGTGGCTGAAGCGGAACGGTTTCAAGGCCGATCAGGTGCAGACCTACCTGCCCTCCCCCATGGCGCTCGCCACGGCGATGTACCACAGCGACCGCAACCCGCTGCGCCCGATCCGCCGCGAGGGCTCGGAGACGGTGTTCTCCGCCAAGGGGCTGAAGCAGCGCCGCCTGCACAAGGCCTTCCTGCGCTACCACGATCCGGAGAATTGGCCGGTTCTGCGCGACGCGCTGAAGGCGATGGGCCGCAGCGACCTGATCGGGCCGGGCGAGCACCAGCTCGTTCCGGCCTGGCAGACGACGGGGGGGATCGGCAAGGCGGACAAGACCAAGGCGGATGGGCCGAAGCCGGGCAAGACCTTCTACACCCAGCAGGCGGGCAAGGGCCGGCGGACGCCGGCCAAGGTCGGCAAGCCGACGGGGCGGGCACGGTAGCCTTTCATCCCCTCTCTCGCCCCGGGAGATGAAAGGGGCCCACGCGCAAGCGTGGGAAGGGTGAGGGTGCCGGCAAAAGACCAGCGCTCGATCCTTGCGCGACCCTCACCCGCTCTCGGCGGACCGAAGGTCCGCCTGCCGCGTCAGCGCTGGCTTTCAGCCAGCGCGAGAGCCCGCTGCGCGGGCACCCTCTCCCGAGGCGGGAGAGGGAAAAAGACCTCAGCAGTCGTTGAGCGCCTTGATCCGTTCGATCAGCGCCAACCCATCGCGCTCCGCCAGCGCGACCTCGGCGGCGCCGTCGCAGGTGCGGCCGTTCACATAGACGTAATGGTAGCGCACGCGCACGGCGTCCCGGCCAACAGGCTCCGCGGCCAGCAGGCGGACGGGAACGCTCATGTTGCCGTAGAAGCGGTTCATCGACGCGATGTCGTAGGCCCCGCTGCCCCGCTTCTCGGGAATGACGTAGGTGTTGGCCCGCGCGGCGTCCGCCTGCCCCAAGGCGTCATAGAAGGCGCGCACCGCCGCGACCCCGTCGGTCGGTTGGGGGCGCGGCGTGGGCGGATGGATTTGGGCCGGGTCAGCGCTCGCGGCGGGCTGCGGGATGGGCGCAGGGCTGGCCGCGGGCTGACCCGGCCGGACCACCGTGGCCGCCGAGGACGGCTGCGGTGGAACGAGGACCGGCGGGGCAGGGGGCTGCTCCACCGCCGGAGAAGGAGCCGGAGAGGGAATGGGCTTCGGCACGAGCCGCAGGGGACCTTCGGTCGCCATTTGGGAGGCCGTCTGCGCCGTGGCTGCACCGGCCAGCAGACATGCCCCTGTCGCCGCCGCGAGCCCCAGACGCCTCACACGGTTGCCCATCGCACTCTCCTGTCGAAAAGCGTCAAATCCATAGCAAATCCCCACCTCCCGGAGGATTGTCCGGAACGGTCCTCTGGCTTGCAATCCGGCGGGGCGGGCTCTAGCGTGACCGGCATGACCGATGCACAGACCACCCCGATCCGCCGGCTCGCCGCCCCGCAGGCCGTTCTTCTGGAACAGCCGAGGCACGGCGTCCCGCAAACCAGCGAGATGCTGTTCGGTGAAACATGTACGCCGCTCGACCGGGATGGCGACTGGGTGAAGGTGGAAAACCGCACCGACGGGCATGTCGGCTGGCTGCCCCCCGGCACGGACCTGAGGGAACCCGTCTCCCCGACCCACCGCGTGTCCGGGCGCGTGGCGAACCTGCACCCGGCGCCCACCCACAAGGCGGTGCCGGTGGCAGCGCTGAGCTTCGGCAGTCTGGTGACCGTAGCGGAGCAAGCGGATAGCGGCTGGGTCCGGCTCGACAACGGGCTGTGGAGCTTCGGCAAGCGGCTGGAGCCGGTGGCCGTGCCGCTGGACCGCGTTCCGGTCGAAACGGCGCTGCGCTTCCTGGAGACGCCCTATGTCTGGGGCGGGCGGAGCGCCTTCGGCATCGACTGCTCCGGCCTCGTCCAGGTGGCGCTGCGCGCGGCGGGGATCACCACCCACCACAGCAGCGGGATGCAGCGCAACGACGGCCGGCTGGGGCCGATGGTCTCGGCTGACGGGCAGGGGGTCGACTACCGCCGGGGCGACATCGTGTTCTTCCCCGGCCATGTCGGCATCATGCTGGACGGCGCCACGCTGCTGCACGCCACCGTCTTCACCATGTCAGTCGTGACCGAGCCCCTGGCCGACGTGGCCGCCCGCGCAGAGGGCATCACCGGCGTGCGCCGGCCGGTCTTCTAGCACCTGGGCCTCCAGCGCCCAGCCGATCAGAAGCAGCGTCGGGCCGCCGCCCGCCGCCACGCCTTGCTCGGCCATGACGCCCAGCGTCGTGCGGTGGTGGCGTTCGTCAGGGCGGCAGCCGTTCTCCACCGCCAGCACCGGCGTGTCGGGGGAGAGGCCCCCCACGGTCAGGCCGCGCCCAACGCGGCGGGCGGCCTCGCGCCCCATGTAGATCGCCAGCGTGCCCTTGGGGTCGGCCAGCCGCGCCCAGTCCGGCTCCGTCGCGTCGCCCTCGCGGGCGTGGGCGGTGACGAAGGTGACGGCGCGCGACACGCCACGCTTGGTCAGCGAGAGCCCGGCGCTGGACGCGCAGCCGAGCGCGGCGGTGATGCCGGGGATCACCGACACGCTGATTCCGACACGCTCCAAATGCTCGATCTCCTCGCCGGCCCGGCCGAAGATCATCGGGTCGCCGCCCTTCAGCCGGACGGTGCGCCGCCCACTGCGGGCCTGCGCCGCGATCAGGGCGTTGATCGCCTCCTGCGAATGGGAGTGCTGGCCCGACCGCTTGCCGACGCAGATCAGCTCCGCCTCCGGCTGCGCCAGGGCGAGGATGCCCGGCCCGACGAGATGGTCGTAGAGGATCACCTCGGCCTGCGCGATGGCCCGCGCCGCGGCGACGGTCAATAGGTCGGGGTCCCCCGGCCCGGCGCCGACCAGCGTGACGTGCGGGGCCCGCGTGCCCGCCTGCGGGATGGCGCGGGCAACGCGGCGGGCTGTGCGCGGACGCAGCGCCGAGCCCAGCGCGGCGCGCAGGACGACGATGAAGTTGAAACGCTTGCCCCCGGATCGGGAGACGAGACCGTCAAGCCACATGGCTGCGCTGGGCATCGGTAAGGATCTCCTTGAGTTCGGGGATGCAGGAGCCGCAGTTGGTCCCGGCCCGCAGGGCCGCTCCGACCTCCTGGACCGTGGTCAGGCGTTGGCTTCGGATGGCGGCGATCAGGCGGTTGACGCCGACGCCGAAGCAGGAACACACCGTCCGCCCCTCGTCCGCCGTGGGAACCGGCGACCGGCCGGAGAGCAGGGCGCGGCGGGCGGCACCGTCCAGCGCCTCCGCCGACAGCAGGTCGACCAGCCAGCCCCGGCTGGGCAGGGCGCCGGAGGTGGACAGGAACAGGCAGGCCACCAGCCGGTCGTGGGTCACCCAGGCGCGGCGCAGCACGCCGCGGGCCGCGTCGCTGTAATCGACCGTCGCCCCGGCGAAGCCGAACGCCAGCGCCTCCGGAGCGGGCAGGGCGCCCTCGCCGGCCAGTTCGATCAGGTGGCCGCCGGGGACGGCGCGGCGTGACCAGTAGCCGCCATGGGCGGGCTCCACCGGGTCTCGGGCGATCAGGAAGCCGGTCCAGGCGGCGGGGTAGGGGGTGACCGTGACCGGCATCCGCTTCAGGTCCGGCTGGCCCGACACCGGGTCCACGGCCACGTCGTCCACCAGCCGCCCGACGACGCAGGAGGCGGTGAAGCGGTCGGTCCAGTGCATGGGCAGAAAGGCCTCCCCCACCCGCTGCGCCTCGGTGACACGCAGCCGGGCCAGCGCCGTGCCGACGGGGGTGGACAGGCTGATCAGGACGCCGTCCGCCAGGCCGCGCGCCGCCGTGTCCTGTGGGTGGAGGTCCAGGCAGGGTTCCGGCGCGTGGGAGGAGAGGCGCGGCGACAGGCCGGTGCGCGTCATGGTGTGCCACTGGTCGCGCAGGCGGCCGGTGTTCAACATCAGCGAACCCGGCTCCAGGGAACGGGGCAGGGGGCGGGACAAGACCGGGACGAAGCGCGCCCGCCCGTCGTCGGTGAAGAAGCGTCCGTCGGTGCAGAGACGGCGCGTCGGACCTTCGCCAACCCTTTGCGGCCAGGGGGCGGGAGCCAGTGTTTCAAATTCAGCGTCGGACAGCCCGGCGAGGCCGCCGATGTCGAAGGCGCGGGCGCCGTCGTTCTCGAAGGCGGAGAGGGCGGCGTGCTCGCGGAACAGGTCGGCGGGCGTCTCGAAGGGGAAGACGGCGGCGAAGCCCATGGCGCGGGCGACCTGGGTGACGATCCACCAGTCGGGCCGCGCCTCGCCCGCCAGGGGACGGAAGGCCCGCTGGCGGGAAATGGTGCGATCGGAGTTGGTGACGGTGCCGTCCTTCTCGCTCCAGCCGGCGGCGGGCAGGCGGATGTGGGCCAGCCGCGCCGTGTCGGTGTCGGCGATGCAGTCGGAGACGATGACGGTCTCGCACCGCGCCAGCGCGCGGCGGACGCGGGCGGCGTCGGGCATGCTGACCGCCGGGTTGGTCGCCATCACCCAGACGGCGCGGACCGTGCCTTGCTCCACGGCGCGGAACAGGTCCACCGCCTTCAGGCCGGGCTTGTCCGCCACCCGCGGCGCGTTCCAGAAGCGGCGCAGCCGGTCCACCGACTCCGGCTCGAACCCCATATGGGCGGCGAGCTGGTTGGCGAGCCCGCCGACCTCGCGCCCGCCCATGGCGTTGGGCTGGCCGGTGACCGAGAAGGGTCCCATCCCCGGCGCGCCGATCCGTCCGGTCAGGAAATGGACGTTCAGGATGGCGTTCACCGTGTCGGTCCCCTGGGAGGACTGGTTCACCCCCTGGGAATAGACGGTGACGGTGCGGCGGACCGTTGCGACTTCAGCGTAAAAGGCTTCGATTTCGGCCAGCGGCAGACCGCAGCGGGCGGCGACATGGGCGGTGGAGGGGGCGTCGGCGCGCGCCGCCTCCAGCGCTTTCGCCAATCCGGCGGTGTGCTCGGCGACGAAACGGGCGTCGATCAGGCCGTTGTCGGCCAAATGGACGAGCAGCCCGTTGAACAGCAGGGCGTCGGTGCCGGGCCGGATGGGCAGGTGGCGGTCGGCCCCATCCACCGTGGCGGTGCGGCGCGGGTCGATCGCGACGACGCGGGTGCCGCGCGCCTGTTTCGCCGCCAGCAGCCGCTGGTTCAGGATCGGGTGGCACCAGGCGAGGTTGGAGCCGACCAGCACGACCAGATCGGCTTCGTCCAGATCCTCGTAGGTCACCGGCACCGCGTCGGCGCCGAAGCCGCGCTTGTGGCCCGCCACGCTGGAGGCCATGCAGAGGCGCGAGTTGGTGTCGATGTTGGCGGTGCCGATGAAGCCCTTCGCCAGCTTGTTGACGGCGTAATAGTCCTCGGTCAGCAACTGGCCGGAGACGTAGAAGGCGACCGAGTCCGGCCCATGCTTGGTGATGGTGTCGGAGAGGCGCGTTGCGACTTCCGCGATGGCCTCGTCCCAGGCGACGCGCCGCCCGTCCACTTGCGGGTGCAGCAGCCGTTCGCCGAGGCCCAGCGTGTCGGGGAGGTTGGTGCCCTTGGAGCAGAGCTTTCCCCGGTTGGCCGGGTGGTCGGGATCGCCGACCACGCTGACGGTGCCGTCCGCGGCGACGGAGGCCAGCACGCCGCAGCCGACGCCGCAGTAAGGGCAGGTGGTGCGGATGGGCTTCCCCGCCGCGTTTTCCCTCTCCCCTCCGGGGAGAGGGGAGGGTGAGGGGGTTGCGCTTGTGCCGGACGCCGCGCCACGCGCAACCCCCTCACCCCAACCCTCTCCCCAGGGGGGAGAGGGAGAAAAAGGAAGGGGCGAGTCGGACGGCGCGTCACCCATGGCCGCACCCTCCACGTCCCGGACGGAAGGCCGCCAGCCCGAGCTGCACCGCGCCGTCCACCACCCGCACCGGGCAATGGCCGGCGCAGCCCTCGTCCGGGCCGACCGCTTCGCCGCTGGCGAGGTCGATCACCCAGCTGTGCAGCGGGCAGGTCACGCGGGCGCCGTGGACGATGCCCTGCGACAGCGGGCCGCCGGCGTGCGGGCAGCGGTCCTCCAGCGCGTAGACCTCGTCCGCCACGGTGCGGAACAGGGCGATGTCGCCGAAGTCGGTCCGCACCACGCGGGACCCCTGGCGGGGAATGTCCTCGACCGAGCCGACGGTGATCCAGGAAATGCTCTGATCCATGTGTCGTTACCCCACCTGTGCGAGCGGCGCGAATTCGTGACGGTCCACCGACCCGCTGGCCCGCTCGGCCCACGGATCGTCCTGCGAAAAGCTTTGGGAGAAGAGGAAGCGGGCGTTGAGCGCCGCGCGGCCCTCCGCGTCGTCGACCAGCCGGCGCTTGATGTGGTCCAGCCCGACGCGTTCGACCCATGGGGCGGTGCGCTCCAGATAGCGGGCCTCCTCGCGGTAGAGCTGCATGTAGGCGCCGGTGTATTCCAGCACCTCCGCTTCGGTCTCCACCTTCACCAGCAGGTCGCAGGCCCGGACATGCATGCCGCCGTTGCCGCCGACGTGAAGCTCGTAGCCGCTGTCCACGCAGACGACGCCCAGGTCCTTGATGGTGGCCTCCGCGCAATTGCGCGGGCAGCCGGAGACGGCCAGCTTCACCTTGTGCGGGGTCCAGGTGCCCCAGGTCATCCGCTCCAGCTTGACGCCGAGGCCGGTGCTGTCCTGCGTGCCGAAGCGGCACCATTCCGACCCGACGCAGGTCTTCACGGTGCGCAGCCCTTTGGCGTAGGCGTGGCCGGACACCATGCCGGCGGCGTTCAGGTCCGCCCACACCGCGGGCAGATCCTCCTTTTTCACGCCGAACAGGTCGATGCGCTGGCCGCCGGTCACCTTCACCGTGGGGATGGCGAACTTGTCCACCACGTCGGCGATGGCGCGCAGCTCCTTGGCGCTGGTCAGCCCACCCCACATGCGCGGGACGACGGAGTAGGTGCCGTCCTTCTGGATGTTGGCGTGGACGCGCTCGTTGATGTAGCGGGACCGGCTGTCGTCCTTGTACTCGCCCGGCCATTCGCAGAGCAGGTAATAGTTCAGCGCCGGGCGGCAATGGTGGCAGCCGTCGGGCGTGCGCCATTCCAGCCGCTGCATCACGTCGGGGATGGTTTTCAGTTCCAGCGCGGTGATGGCCCGGCGCACCTCGTCGTGGGTGCGGTCGGTGCATTTGCACATCGGCTTGGCCTTTGCCTCGCCCGCATAGCCATCGCCCAGCGTCAGGGCCAGGAACTGCTCCACCTGACCGGTGCAGCTTCCGCAGGAGGCCGAGGCTTTGGTATGAGCCCGCACCTCGTCCAGGTTGGACAGACCCTTTTCGGTGATCGCCTTGACGATGGTGCCCTTGCACACGCCGTTGCAGCCGCAGATCTCCGCACTGTCGGGGAGCGCCGCAACGGCGGCCTTAGGGTTTGCCGCCCCCTCGCCTCCAAAACTCTGGCCGAAGATCAGGGTGTCGCGGACCGGCGCCACCTCGGTGCCGTCCTTCAGCATCTGGAAGTACCAGCCGCCGTCCTTGGTGTCGCCGTAGAGCACGGCGCCGAGGATGCGGTTCTCCTTGACCACCACGCGCTTGTAGACGCCGCGGGCGGCGTCGCGGAACACGATGTCCTCACAGTCCTTGCCGCCGGTGAAGTCGCCCGCCGAGAAGACGTCCACCCCCGTCACCTTCAGCTTGGTCGAGGTGACGGAGCCGGTGTAGGCGGCCTCCGTACCGCCGGCCAGCCGGGCGGCGGCGACCTTGGCCATCTCGAACAGCGGGGCGACGAGGCCGTAGGTCTGGCCGCGATGCTCCACGCACTCTCCGACCGACAGGATCGCCGGGTCGGAGGTGGTCATGGCGTCGTCCACCTGGATGCCGCGCCCGCAGGCCAGCCCCGCCGCCTTGCCCAGCGCCATGTTCGGGCGGATGCCCACGGCCATGACCACCAGATCGGCGGGAAGCTCCTGCCCATTTTTCAGGCGAACCGCGGAAACGCTCTCATTGCCCACAATTTCGGCAGTGTCGGCGCCGGTCAGCACGGTGATGCCACGGCGTTCCAGCTCGTGCCGCAGCAGCGCCCCGGCGGAGCGGTCAAGCTGCCGTTCCATCAGCGTGTCCATCAGGTGCAGGACCGTGACGTCCATGCCCTTGACCTTCAAGCCGTTGGCCGCCTCCAGCCCGAGCAGGCCGCCGCCGATGACCACGGCGCGCCCGCCCTTGGCCGCCGCCTCCAGCATCGTGTCGACATCGGCGAGGTCGCGGAAGCCGACGACGCCGGGCAGGGTGGAGCCCGGAACCGGGATGACGACGGGGGTGGAGCCGGTGGCGATCAGCAGCTTGTCATAGGGCACGGTCAGGCCGGAAATGGCCGTGACGGTGCGGTTCGCCCGGTCGATCACCTCCACCCGGTCGCCGGTCAACAGCTTGATTCCGTTGGCTTCATACCAGTCGCGCCCGTTCAGCACGATCTGTTCGAAGGTCTTCTCCCCGGCCAGCACGGGGGAGAGCATGATGCGGTTGTAGTTGGGGTGCGGCTCGGCGCCGAAGACGGTGATGTCGTAGCGGTCCGGCGCCTTGGCCAGCAGTTCCTCCAGCGTGCGGATGCCGGCCATGCCGTTGCCGACGACGACCAGCCGTTCGCGCGGAGTGGATGGATTGGTGTGCGTGCTCATGCTGTGTGCCCTCTTGCGAGGCCGCGAGGCCGAAAAGAAAAAGGCGCCCGAAGCCCTGGGGACTCCCGCGGGATTCCCAGGGTTTCGGACGCCGTTGTCCGGGTGGTTCGCCGTCGAACCGGCCATGGCGCCGTTGCCCTGGCCCTGATCTGCCCATCCTTCTGGCAATCCGCGTGCCAACACCGGCACCAAGGTATGAGAAAGGGGCCGGAATGGCGGATTTCCGCCATTTGCGAGGCTCCGCCACCACTGGCGCATGGCGGGAGTGTCGGGACCTGAACACGCGCTTTTGTCCTGCATCGAACAAAAAGCGGTCCGAAAGCCGACAAATTGTGCAATGCGGCACCACCAAGGTACTAGCACAAACAATAGGCAATTCGCGTCAAAGCCGCAGAAACAAAGACCTTTGGCTCTGTTTGGACGCCATCTCAGCCTTTGGCATGGTCCTTGCGAGAGGAACGGCGGGACGCGCCAACGGCGGTGCGTCCATCCCATACGCCCAAGGTTGGGCCCCTCGGCACCGTCGCTGACCCGGTTCGACAGCCCTTCATGGCTGGAGAGCCCTCAACGGCGCGTCGCCGGTGGGGCGTTGGATCGAGGTCGGGCGTGCCGCGGGGGTCCGGAACGAGAGATGGAGCGACCAACGTGACGCGAGACGTGACCCGAGACGTGATCCGACTTCCCGCCTCCCCCCGCACCGCCCTGCTGTCCGCCGCCGCCACGCTGGCGCTGACGCTCGGGGCCGCCCAGGCCGCTCCGCTCGACGTGGAGAAGGACCAGCTCAAGCTGGGCTTCATCAAGCTGACCGACATGGCGCCGCTCGCCATCGCCGCGGAGAAGGGCTTCTTCGAGGACGAAGGCCTGTCGGTGACGCTGGAACCGCAGGCCAACTGGAAGGTGCTGCTCGACCGCGTGATCTCCGGGGAGCTGGACGGCGCCCACATGCTGGCCGGTCAGCCGCTGGGCGCCACCATCGGCTTCGGCACCCAGGCCAACGTGGTGACCGCCTTCTCGATGGACCTCAACGGCAACGGCATCACCCTGTCCAACGAGGTGTGGGAGCGGATGAAGCCCAACCTGCCCAAGGGGGCGGACGGCAAGCCGCTGCACCCGATCAAGGCCGACGCGCTGAAGCCGGTCATCGCCCAGTACCGGGCGGAGGGCAAGCCCTTCACCATGGGCATGGTCTTCCCCGTCTCCACCCACAATTACGAACTGCGCTACTGGCTGGCCGCCGGCGGGATCAACCCCGGCTACTACGCGCCCAACGACGTGTCGGGGCAGATCCAGGCCGACGCGCTGCTGTCGGTGACCCCGCCGCCGCAGATGCCGGCGACGCTGGAGGCCGGGACCATCTTCGGCTACAGCGTCGGCGAGCCGTGGAACCAGCAGGCGGTGATGAAGGGCATCGGCGTGCCGGTCATCACCGACACCGAGATCTGGAAGAACAACCCGGAGAAGGTCTTCGGCGTTACCGAGGGCTGGGCCGCCAAGAACCCCAAGACCCATCTGGCGCTGGTCAAGGCGCTGATCCGCGCCGCCATGTGGCTGGACGAGAACGACAACGCCAACCGCGCCGAGGCGGTGAAGATCCTGGCGAAGTCGGAGTATGTGGGGGCGGACGCCAAGGTCATCGCCAATTCGATGACCGGCACCTTCGAGTATGAGAAGGGCGACAAGCGGGCGGTTCCCGACTTCAACGTCTTCTTCCGCTACAACGCCACCTATCCCTTCTATTCCGACGCCGTCTGGTACCTGACGCAGATGCGCCGCTGGGGTCAGATCGCCGAGGCCAAGCCGGACGCCTGGTACGACGAGACCGCCCGCAAGGTCTACAAGCCGGAGATCTATCTGAAGGCCGCGCGGCTGCTGGTGGAGGAGGGCAAGGCCAAGGAGGCCGATTTCCCCTGGGCCAGCGACGGCTACAAGCCGCTGGACGAGGGCTTCATCGACGGCATCGCCTACGACGGCCGCAAGCCCAACGAGTACCTGACGAAGCTGCCCATCGGCCTGAAGGGCGGGCAGGCGCTGCAGGGCGGCCAACTGGTCGGCGGTTGAGACTGCGGACTTCCGAATTCCGCGCAGAGGCTGCGACGGGCCCCCACCCTAACCCTCCCCCGCTCACGCAGGGGAGGGGATTTCGTCCCTCCCCTGCGAAGCGGGGGAGCGCCGGGGTGGGGGCATCGGCGCCCCGCGCCAAACAGAAAGATCACCCCATGACCAGCGTGACCGACACCGCCACCCTCTCCTCCGCCGAGGCGCTGCGCGCCCGGCGCAAGGCCCGCCTCGCCCACGCGCTCAACCGTACCGCCGCCACCCTGCAAATCGTCGGGCTCGGCTGGCTCGGCCCGCTGCTGCGCATGGCCGCCGGGGACAGCCCGCGCCAGCAGGGGCGGGAGCTGTGGCAACAGATGGGCGTGCCGCTGACCGCCCTGATGCTGTTCCTCGCCGCCTGGGCGTGGCTGGCGCCGCAGGTGAACACCAGCCTGGGCGCCATCCCCGGCCCGGCCCAGGTGTGGGAGCAGGTGGGCGTCCTGCACGCCGACCATCAGGCCGAACGCGCCAAGGAGGCCGCCTTCTACGACCGGCAGGCCAAGCGCAACGCCGAGCTGCTGGCCAAGGACCCCGCGGCCGAGGTGAAGACCCGCCCCTACGCCGGCAAGCCGACCTATCTCGACCAGATCGTCACCAGCCTGAAGACGGTCTTCACCGGCTTCCTGCTCGGCGCGCTGGTGGCGGTGCCGCTGGGCGTGGCCTGCGGCCTCTCGCGTACGGTCAACGCGGCGATGAACCCGCTGATCCAGATCTTCAAGCCGGTGTCGCCCTTGGCCTGGCTGCCGCTGGTCACCATGGTGGTCAGCGCCACCGTGTCGAGCGACAACCCGACCTTCGAGAAGTCCTTCCTGACCTCGGCCATCACGGTCACGCTCTGCTCGCTGTGGCCGACGCTGATCAACACGGCGGTCGGCGTGTCCTCCATCGACAAGGACCTGATGAACGTCGGCAAGGTGCTTCAGCTCTCCGGCCCGACGATGGTGCGCCGGCTCGTGCTGCCCTCGGCGCTGCCCTACATCTTCACGGGTCTGCGGCTGTCGCTGGGCGTGGGCTGGATGGTGCTGATCGCGGCGGAGATGCTGGCCCAGAACCCCGGCCTCGGCAAGTTCGTGTGGGACGAGTTCCAGAACGGCTCCTCCTCCTCGCTCGCCCGGATCATGGTGGCGGTCTTCACCATCGGCCTGATCGGCTTCCTGCTCGACCGCGTGATGCTGGCCTTCCAGGCCGCCGTTTCCCACACCGGCATCCGCTGAGGAGTTCCCGAGCATGGCCATCCTTGAGCTGAAGAACGTCGCGAAGTCCTACGGCGGGACCGAGGTGCTGCGCGGCATCGACCTGTCCATCGCGGAGGGGGAGTTCGTCGCCATCGTCGGCTTCTCCGGCGCCGGCAAGACCACGCTGGTCAACCTGATGGGCGGGTTGGCCGCCCCCGACGCCGGCGAGGTGCTGTTCCGCGGCGAACCGGTGCGCGGGCCGGGGGCGGAGCGCGGCGTCGTGTTCCAGAACTACTCGCTGATGCCCTGGCTGAGCGTGAAGGACAACGTGGCGCTGGCCGTGGACGCCGTGCACAAGGGCAAGCCGTCGCCGGAGCGCGGCGTGCTCACCCGCCGGGCGGTGGAGACGGTCGGCTTGGGCCACGCCACCGACCGCCGCCCCAAGGAGCTGTCGGGCGGCATGCGCCAGCGCGTCGGCTTCGCCCGCGCGCTCGCCATGAGCCCGGAAATGCTGCTGCTCGACGAGCCCCTGTCGGCGCTGGACGCGCTGACCCGCGCCAAGCTCCAGGACGAGATCGAGGCGATCTGGCGCAAGGACCGCAAGACCGTCGTCCTCATCACCAACGACGTGGACGAGGCGATCCTGCTGGCCGACCGCATCATCCCGCTGACGCCGGGTCCGGGGGCGACGCTCGGCCCGGCCTTCGCGGTGGACCTGCCGCGCCCGCGCGACCGCACCGCCGTGAACCACGACCCCGACTTCAAGCGCCTGCGCGCCGAGGTCACGGCGTGGCTGATGGAGGCCGGGGCCAGCCGCGCCGCCGCCGCGGTGGACGAGACCCTGACCCTGCCGGCGGCGACGCCGATCACCGCCGCGCCGCCGCCCAAGGCTTATCTGGCCGGGCAAGCCGGCGGCCTGTCCGACGACCGCTACGTCGAGTTCAGCCGGGTCACCAAGACCTTCGCCACGCCGAAGGGGCCGCTGACCGTGGTGGACGGCTTCGACCTGAAGATGCGCAAGGGGGAGTTCATCTCGCTGATCGGCCATTCAGGCTGCGGCAAGTCCACGGTGCTGTCGATGGTCGCCGGGCTGGCCGACGTCTCCAGCGGCGGCATCGTTCTGGACGGCCGGGAGGTCGACGGCGCCGGCCCCGACCGGGCGGTGGTCTTCCAGGCGCCCAGCCTGTTCCCCTGGCTCACCGCGCTGGAGAACGTCATGCTGGGGGTCGACCGCGTCTACCCGCAGGCCGGCCGGGGGGAGCGCAACGACATCGCCCGCTACTACCTGTCGCGCGTCGGGCTGGGCGACGCCATGCACAAGAAGGCGGCGGAGCTGTCCAACGGCATGAAGCAGCGCGTCGGCATCGCGCGGGCCTTCGCCCTGTCGCCGAAGCTGCTGCTGCTCGACGAGCCCTTCGGCATGCTGGACAGCCTGACCCGCTGGGAGCTTCAGGAGGTGCTGATGGAGGTGTGGGCGCGCACCCAGGTCACCGCCATCTGCGTCACCCATGACGTTGACGAGGCGATCCTGCTGGCCGACCGTGTGGTGATGATGTCCAACGGGCCGAACGCCCGCATCGGCCACATCCTGGAGGTGGACATCCCCCACCCCCGGACCCGGCAGGCCCTGCTGGAGCACCCCCGCTACTACGCCTACCGGGAGGAGTTGCTGAATTTCCTGGAAGGCGGGCATCACGGGACGGTGAAAGCGGCGTGAAATGGGCGGCATGAACGGGTCGGCGTAAGGGGAAGGTGAGAACGGCGATGGCGAGCAAACCCCTGACCATTCTTGTGGCCGGCCCCGACGCCACAGCGACGCGGGCGGTGGAGGACGGCTTGGCCGGGGCGGGGGGCCGCGACCGGATCGCCGACCGGATCGTCGTGGTCCATGGCTTCGCCGATCTGCCAGCCCGCGTCGCCGCTCGGGCGCCGGACGCGGTCGTCGCTGTTTTGGCAACATCGGACCCTGCAACGCTGGACGGCCTCTTCCGGCTGGCCCGGTCGGGAGCCTGCGCCGTCGTCCTGTTCGCCGACAGAGCGCCGCCGGGGGCTGCGGCGCAGGCGGCGGAGGCCGGGGTGGCCGCCTTCGTTCTGGACGGTCTGCATCCCGCCCGCGTGCGGCCGATCCTGGAAACCGCGCTGGCCCGCTACGCTGCTTTTGAAACGCTGAAACGCGAACGCGACGAGGCCCGGACGCAGCTCGCCGACCGCAAGCTGATCGAGCGGGCGAAGGGCATCCTGATGCAGCAGAAGTCCCAGACGGAGGAGGCGGCCTACAACGCCTTGCGCAAGGCCGCCATGAAGCAGGGCCGCCGCATCGCCGACATCGCGCAAAGCGTCATCACCGCCGCCCAGATCGAGCTGTGACGCGTTTCAGATCAAGCACTTCGGAGGGAGATTGTACTAAACGGCCGCTTCACTTCCTTGACTGGAAGATTGGGGCTCAAACGACCCGGTGATGGTGCGCCCCCTCAACAGTGCCAAAGCTCGCGAATCGCGGCAAGCCATCTGTTTGTCCCGATTGAGATGATGGACTCGTTCCGGCGGATCGATGGCAGGAACAGCCGCGCCGCCTGGAGCCCGCCGCCGACGTTGAGGGAGAGCTGATTCTGGATGGCATCCTCGTCGCCGTCGGCGAAAGGTGCCCTTAACCTGGGTGAAGAGAGCTTTCCCGAAAAGACGCTTAACACACGTTGAACGGTGGCGAGCGGAGGACAGCATGACGCCAGGATCAGCGACGAAGAGCGGACTCGGCATTCCGTTCCGGTTCCGTAACCGGAACGAAGCTGGCCGACGCCTTGCCGCAAGCTTGACACACCTTCGCGACGAGAAGCCGGTCGTCCTGGCTCTGCCGCGCGGCGGCGTTGCGGTGGCCGTCGCGGTGGCAGGAGCCTTCCATGCGCCGCTCGACATCGTGCTCGTGCGCAAGATCTGTGCGCCATTCCAGCCGGAACTGGCCGTCGGTGCCATAGCGGATGGCGGCCAGATCGAAACCGTCATCAACCCGGATGTTGCGGCCTTCGTGTCCGAAGCCTGGATCGGAAAGGAGACGATTCGCCAGCTTCGGGAGATCGAGCGCCGGCGGGCCGTGTATGTCGGCGACCGCCCGCGCGTGCCGGTCGCCGGGCGCACCGCCATTCTTGTGGATGACGGCATCGCGACCGGCGCGACGATGCGCGCCGCCTTACGGTCGGTGCGCCGCGCGAACCCGAAGCGGCTCGTGCTGGCGGTGCCGGTGGCGCCGCCCGACATCGTGTCGGAGCTGCGGGCCGAAGCCGACGAGGTCGTCTGTCTCCAGGTTCCGCACTCGTTCGGCGCCATCGGCGCCTTCTACGAGGATTTCCACCAGCTCGACGACGCCGAGGTCATCCGCCTGCTGGACGAGGCGTCGCGCCCATGCCCGCCTCGGCATTGGATCAGGCGCCGTGAGCGGTGACTGATGGCAGCCACCTCGTCGGCAGCAGGTCAAAAATGGTTGCGCGCGGCGGCGCGGATGCGGTGGATGCAGTCGTCGATCCGCTCGGGCGTGGTGTTCGGCCCCAGATCGTCGAAATGCACATGCTCGACCACCTTGATGCCGCACAGCCCCATGATCGCGGCGTCCTGCGTGACCTTGAAGGCCTGCATTTCCCCGACCGCTTCCAGATAGTCCAGCGGAGCGCCGGAGCTGGTGACGATCAGTCCCTTGCGCCCGTGCAGCTTGCCCTTGATTTCCTCACCACGCATCTCCCAGGCAAAACCATAGGTGAAGACCCGGTCCACATAGCCCTTGAGCATGGCGGGCATTCCGGCCCACCAGATCGGAAACAGGAACGTGATCGCCTGCGACCCGGCGATGATCTCCTGCTCCCGCCGGATGTCCTCGGGCACCGGCCCCTTGCCGGCCATCTCCTCTTCCGAGAGGACCGGGTTGAAGCCCATGGTGTAGAGGTCGCGCACCTCGACCGAATGTCCGTATTGTTCCAGCTCGTCCACATAGGCCCCCGCGGCCTGCCGGATGAAGCTGCCGGAGCGCGGGTGCGCGAAGACGACGACGTGCTTCATGCTGGATCTCCCGTCTCGGGGTTGCGCGGGGCGCGGCCGAGCCCTCGTTCCAGCTCCACCACGGCGCGCAACGTCCTCAGCACGCTGTCGGGCGTCAGGCTGATGGAGTCGATGCCGAGCCGCACCAGGAACTCGGCGATTTCCGGATAGTCCGAGGGCGCTTGGCCGCAGATTCCGCAGGGCCGGCCGTTGCGCCGCGCGCCTTCCACGGCCTGGCGCAGGAAGGCCAACATGCCGGGATCGCGCTCATCGAAGTCGAAGGCGACCAGCGGGCTGTCACGGTCCACGCCGAGCGTGAGCTGAGTCAGATCGTTCGACCCGATGGAAAAGCCGTCAAAGCGTTGGGCGAACTCGTCCACCAGCAGCACGTTGTTGGGGATCTCGCACATCACGTAAATTTCCAGCCCGTCGCGCCCGCGCTCCAGCCCATGGCGGGCCATGGCGGCGATCACCCGGTCCGCCTCCTCCAGGCGGCGGCAGAAGGGAACCATGACCTTCACGTTGGTCAACCCCATCTCGACACGCACCCGGGCCAGCGCCCGGCATTCCAGCGCGAAGCCCTCCTCGTAGGCAGGATGGGCGTAGCGCGCCGCCCCCCGGAAGCCGAGCATGGGATTCTCCTCGACCGGCTCGAACCACCGCCCGCCGATCAAAGAGGCGTATTCGTTGGTCTTGAAGTCCGACAGGCGAACGATGACCGGGCGCGGGAAGAAGGCTGCGGCAATGGTGCCGATCCCTTCCGACAGACGCTCCACGAAATAGGCGCCGCCGTCGGGATGGCTGCACGTCAGCCGGGCGATGTGGGCGCGCACGTCGGAGTCCTCGACGCGCTCGGGATGGACGAGCGCCATCGGATGCACCTTGATGGCCTCGCTGATGATGAACTCCATGCGCGCCAAGCCAACCCCGTCCACAGGAAGCTGGCCGGTCTGGAAGGCCTGGTCGGGGTTGCCGAGGTTCACCATGATGCGCGTTTGCGGGCGCGGCAGCCGGCTGAGGTCGATGCGCTCCACGCGGAACGGCAGGGCGCCGTCATAGACCTTGCCGGTGTCGCCCTCGGCGCAGGAAACGGTCACCGTTCGGCCGTCGCGCAGGGCCTCCGTCGCGCGCTCGGCCCCGACAACGGCGGGAATGCCCAACTCGCGGGCGACGATGGCGGCGTGGCAGGTGCGGCCGCCCCGGTTGGTGACGATGGCGGCGGCCGTCTTCATAACCGGCTCCCAATCCGGCGACGTGGTGTCGGCCACCAGCACCTCGCCCGGGCGGAAGGCGGACAGCGGGTGGGTGCCGGTCACCAAACGGACGGCCCCGGCGGCCATGCGCCCGCCGACCGCGCGCCCGGAAACGAGCACGGTGCCTTTTCCTTCCGGAACGAAGCTCTCCAGCTCCAGGGCCGAACGCCGGGAGGCCACCGTCTCCGGCCGCGCCTGGACGATGTAGAGGCCGCCGTCCTGCCCGTCCTTGGCCCATTCGATGTCCATGGGCTGGCCGTAATGGTCCTCGATCCGGATGGCCTGTTCGGCAAGCCGCAGCACCTCGTCGTCGGTCAGGCAGAAGTGCTCCCGGTCGGCGCCGGGGGTGGGCACCGTGCGCGTCGGCTCACGCGTGCGGCCGGAGCGGTAAACCATCTTCACCAGCTTCTCGCCCAGGCGCCGCCGCAGCACCGCGCGATGGCCCTGCCGGAAGGTGGGCTTGTGCACATAGAACTCGTCGGGATCGACCGTCCCCTGGACCACCGTTTCCCCCAGCCCATAGGCACCGGTGATGAACACGGCATCCCGGTATCCCGATTCCGTGTCGAGCGTGAACATCACCCCGGCCGAGGCGAGGTCGGAGCGCACCATCTTCTGCACGCCGACCGACAGGGCGACCTTGAAATGGTCGAAGCCCTGGTCGATCCGATAGGAGATGGCGCGGTCGGTGAACAGCGAGGCGTGGCAGCGCCGCACGGCGTCGAGCAGCATCGCCTCGCCTGCCACATTCAGGTAGGTCTCGTGCTGCCCGGCGAAGCTGGCCGTCGGCAGATCCTCGGCGGTGGCGGAGCTGCGCACCGCCACGGTCAGGCCCTCCCCGTATTCGGCCAGCAGCGCGCGGAAGGCCGTGCGCAATTGCGCTTCCATGTCCGGCGTCAGGCCGGCGGCGTAGACGATCTCGCGGGCGCGTGCCCCGGCGCGGGCCAGACGCTCCACATCCGCCTTGTCCAGATCGTCCAGCAGCGCGTGCAGGCCGTCCCAGGCATTGGCGGCGGTCAGCGCGTCGCGGAAAGCGGCAGCGGTCAGGGCGAAGCCGTCCGGCACCTTCACCCCCAGCGGCTTCAAGCGCCGATGGAGTTCGCCGAGCGAGGCGTTCTTCCCGCCCACCAGGGCGACGTCGTCGCGTCCAAGGTCGGAAAACCAGCGGATGTAGGACGTGTCCGGCATGTCGGCCTCCCAGGTGATGACGCCCGCTACGGTGGCGTGGATTCCGACACCGGCCGCTTCGGTGATTGAACTCGGGCGGAAAGCGAAAGCGTGAGGCTCACGACGCCGAATGCGTCTTCACATCCAGCCTGCGGCGGCGCACGTAATCTTCCAGTTCCCGGCGGATGGCGTCGAACGAATCGCGAATGGCGACCTCGGGATCTTCATGGGCATGGTCGGCGGGTTTGGCATGGTGCACGGCCAGTTCTTCTCCTGGAACAGTCAGGTCGATCCGGACGGTGTAAAGCCCGCCCTTGTGGTGGTGCCGATGCGGCGCGTCGATGACCACGTGACAGGCCGTGATGTGCCCGAAGAACCGCTCCAGCTTCGCGGCGCGTTCCCGGACGCATGTCTCCAAAAGGGGCGAGGGTTCCATGTTGTGGAAGGTGATCCGCAGAGGCGGTTGCATGGCGGTCCTCCAGTCGGCGGCCCCATCTCCCGTCGCGGCCCCGTAGGCCGTCGTACCGCCGGGATCATCATTGGGATGCGGGGGTCGCGGAGCCTTAACCTAGGTAAAGGTGCCTCGGCGATATCAGAGGCCGACCTCCGCGCAACGCCCCGGAACGGATGGAGTCGCGGCGGCAATCGGCCCTGGGCAGCACGCCATGGGCGATGGCCATGGCGACCGAGCGGGCGTTCGGCGGGTCGAACGACAGATGGAAGGCGGCGACCATGCGGCTCGCCACGTCGATAGGCACGGTGAGCCCGTGGCGCGTGTGGACAGGCAGGCGCGCGCTCTCAAGGGTCACGATCTCATGGGCGATCAACCCTTCGGTCTCGCCGGGCAGGCGCCGGTGACCGGCCTTCGGTCCGCGCCGCCCCGGGAGCATGGCCCTGACTGCGGGATCTTGTTCGTACGGGGCGAGCCGGCGGTGGAATTGCGGGACGCATCCCGAGCCAAGGCTGACGTGGCATCGACACATCAGCCCCGGTCGGAAGCCCCGGTCGGGAAATCATCACCGATGTTGGATCAGGCAGCCGGAGGAACCCGAGCGATCACCTTGATCTCGAAGTCGAAACCGGCAAGCCAGGTCACTCCGACGGCGGTCCAGTTGGGATAGGGCTTCTCCGGAAACATCCGGTCCTTGACGGACAAGACGGTCTCGAACTGGGCCTCCGGATCGGTGTGGAACGTCGTCACGTCCACGATGTCGTCGAACGTGGCGCCGGCCGCTCTCAGAACCTCGCGAAGGTTGTCGAAAGCACGTTGAACCTGTTTCGCGAAGTCGGGCTCGGGCGAGCCGTCCTCGCGGCCGCCGACCTGCCCGGAGACGAAGAGCAGATCGCCGGATCGGATGGCGGCGGAGTAGCGGTGGATCTCATAGAGCGCCTGCCGACCGGCAGGAAAGAGGGCGTCGCGCTTGGACATCGGTGTCTCCCGTTCGGAATGGACCTGGAGCAGGAGATAGCAGCCAAGGGAATGTGCGATTAGACGTTGAAATCGGCATGAGTTGATGCAAGATCACCATCAATGACGCGCCCCTCCCTGAACGATCTCAGCGCCTTCGTGGCCGTTGCCACCCGTCGCAGCTTCCGCCGCGCGGCGGATGAGCTGGGAACGGCGCCGTCCACGCTGAGCCATGCGATGCGCGGTCTCGAGGATCGGCTGGGCGTTCGGCTCCTCAACCGCACGACCCGCAGCGTCTCGCCGACCGAAGCGGGGCTTGAGTTGCTCGCCCGCCTGAATGTTGCGCTGACGTCCCTGGATGAAGCGCTCGACGCGGTCAACGCCTTTCGCGGCAACGTCGCCGGACGGGTCCGGATCAACGCGCCGCGCGTGGCCGCCGCGGCTCTGGTCCGCGGCGTCCTCCCGCGCATGGTCGAGCGATTTCCCGACGTGACGGTGGACATCGTCGTCGAGGGGCGGTTGATCGACATCGTGTCCGGCGGCTTCGATGCCGGCGTCCGCCTGATCGACTCCATCCCGAAGGACATGATCGCGGTGCCCTTCCCGGACCCGATCGGGTTCGTCTGCGTCGCCTCCCCCGCCTATCTCGCTCGCGCCGGGGAGCCGGCGACGCCGGACGATCTCCAGCACCATCGCTGCATCGGCCACCGCCTTCCGGGCGGCCGGCTGTACCGCTGGGAGTTCGAGCGGGCCGGGCAGGAACTGACGGTCGACGTCAACGGACCGGTGGTTCTCGACGATGAGGAGCTGATGGCGGACGCCGCCGCGCGAGGTCTGGGGATCGCCTATGTGGCGAGTTGGGCCGCCGAAGCCGCCCTCGCGGACGGGCGGTTGCGAACCGTCCTGCCCTCTTGGATGCACAAGCCGGAGCGGGCGGCGGTGTACTACCCCGGACACCGCGCCGTACCGCCGGCCCTGCGGGCGTTTCTCGATGTCGTCAAGACCATGCCGACCGCTCTGGAAACGCATTGATGACCCCACAAACCAGCGGGTCCCCGACGCTTGCGGTCGCCACTATGATGGCGCCCCGTTTGGTTCAGGGGGTAGGGCATGCTGGTCCGGCAGGGTGAACATCGTGGCGTGTCGGCGGACCGCAGCTTGGCCTGGTCGCTGGCGGGCGTCGCCGGCGCCGTCAACGCCGCGGGATTCTACGCCGCCGGCCTCTACTCCTCGCACATGACCGGCACCGTTTCGACCATGGCCGATCATCTGGCGCTGGGCGAGATGGGCGCCTTCGGCATGGCGCTGGCCATCGTGGCGACCTTCATCGCCGGAGCGATGGTGTCGGCGATGCTCATCAACGCCGGGCAGCGCCGCGGCCTGTCGGCGATCTACGCCTACAGCGTCTGCCTCGAAGCCCTTCTGCTCGCCGGGCTCGGCGCCGCCGACGTCTGGCTGCACGAGCTGCGCGGCGCCGCGCTGGTCATGGGGTTGAGCTTCCTGATGGGGTTGCAGAACGCCATCGTCACGCGCATCTCCAACGCCCGCGTCCGCACCACCCACGTCACCGGCATGATCACCGACATCGGGATCGAGTTGGGCAACCTGATCGACGATCTCTACCACCGCAACGGCCGGGATCGGGTCCGGGTGACGCTCGACAAGCTGAGGACGCATCTGCCGACCGTCGGCTCCTTCTTCCTGGGCGGCGTGCTGGGGGTGCTGGGCTACAGCGCCTGGGGCGCCATGCTGTTCGTGACGCTGGCGGCCATCCTCGCCGGCTTCGCCGCCCCGGTGATCCTCGCCGAATGGCGGACGGCGGAGTAGAAGCGTTTCAAATTCAGCGTTGCCGGACGCCGCGTTGGAGTGTTGACGCAACATGACCGAGTCCGAAGGCCCGATCCCCGACATCATCGCCCCTGGCCTGAACGCTTTGTTCGTCGGCTTCAACCCCGGAACGCGCTCCGGCCAGCTCGGCCACAACTACGCGGGGCGTGGCAACCAATTCTGGAAGTTGCTGGCGGAGGCCGGCCTGACGCCGCGCCTGCTGCGCCCGGAGGAGGATCGGCTCCTGCCGGAGTTCGGGCTGGGGTCCACCAACCTCGTGGCGCGGGCGACGCCAGGCGCCGCCGATCTCAGCCGGGCGGAACTGCGCGGCGGCGTGCCGCGGCTGCGCGCCCTGGTCGCGGACGTCCGGCCGCGGGTGATCGCCTACACGGGGAAGGGAGTCTATCTCGCCGCCGCGGATCGCGACCGGGCGGACTGGGGCGTGCAGCCGGACAGCCTGTTCAATGGTCCGGTGGACGTCGTGCTGCCTTCGCCCAGCGGGCTCGCCCGTCTGCCTTTCGCGGAAAAGCTGCGCTGGTTCCGCGAGGTCAGGCGGGTCATCGACGCTGAAGTTGACACCCGCCGCTGACGTCAGCGGGTGTGCGTTACAAATTCAGCGTTGCTGACGGTCAGGCCAGCAGCTCATCGAGAAGGGCGTGGAGACGGCGCAACTCCTGCCATTGCGCCTCACTGAGCTGCTTGCGGTGCGCCCGCAGCTCCCCGGCATCGACGGCGGAGAAGTCCTTGGCGATGCGCTGGACGGCGGAGACGAAACGCACCGCCGGGGCCGGCTGAGCCTTCGCCGCCGCCATGGAATCCGGCTCGCCGCCGCCCATCTGGGCGCGCTTGGCCTCGCGCAACGCCTTGACGGTGCCGCCGTCCTTGATGGTGTCCCACAGCTTCCTCTGCAGGATCGGATCGTCCACCGCGGCGATCTCCGTCAGGATGCTTTTCGGGACGGAACGGTGGCGCGTTTCAAATTCAGCGACGATATCCGCCGGCAGACGCAGCAGTGACAGGGTGCGCGTCACCTCCGCCTGGCTCCGCCCGATCACCTGCCCCAGCGCCTCGTGCGTGTAGTCGTGCCGCTCGATCAGCCGGGCGAAGGCGCGGGCCAGCTCCATGGCGTCGAGGTCGACGCGCTGGATGTTCTCGATCAGCGCCAACTCGTCGGGGTCGCCGTCGGTGACGATGGCGAAAATGGTCTGTCGGCCGGCCAGCCCGCAGGCGCGCAGGCGCCGCTCACCCGCGATCAGCCGGTAGTCGCCGTCGCCGAGATCCTGCACGAGAACCGGCTGTTTCAGCCCGTGGCGGGCGATGGAGTTGGCCAGCTCCTGCAGCGACTGGTCGTCGAAATGGCGGCGCGGCTGGTCGGGATTGGGGTGCACCCGGTCGAGATCGACCTCGATCAGCCGCGGGAAGTCGGCGGAGAGCCCGAACAGCGCGTCCCCGCCGCGCTGCGCCGCCTTGTCGAAAATGCGGGTGCTGGTCCGTTCGAGTTTACGAGACATGGGCGTCTTCCGCAGTCTGGAGGTGGGCGGCCAGTTCGCGCGCCAGTTCGCCGTAGGCCTGGACGCTGTTGGAATTCGGATCGGCTTCGATGGCCGGACGGCCGGCACCCGACGCCTGGGCGAACAGGGTGGCGCGCGGCACCGCGTTCAGAACGCGGGTGCGCCCCTCGTAATGCTCCTGGATCTCGCGCAGGCTGGCCTGATCTTGCGTCAAGCGGGACGAGAACATGGTCGGCAGGATGCCGAAGATGTTCAACGACGGGTTCGAGCGGCGGCGGATCTTGGCGATGGTTTCCAGCAGCAGCGGCACGCCGAGCCCGGCGAACACCTCCGTCTGCACGGGAATCAGCACGAGATCGCTGGCCGCCAGCGCGTTGATGGTGAGAAGGCCGAGGTTGGGCGGGCAGTCGATCACGATGACGTCGTAACGGTTCCGCACCTCCGCCAGCTTCTCCTTGAGGACCAGGGAGTTGTCCGGCTCCGCCACCAGCTCCGTCTCCGCCGCGGCCAGCCCGATGCTGGAGGGGGCGAGCATGACGGCGCCGCCGCACACCGGCTGGAGGATGCTGTCGAAGGACGCCCCGCCGCGCACAACATTATAGATGCCCTTGCGCTGGGTTTCGATCTCGCCGGGGTCGAGCCCCATATGGACGGTGGCGTTGCCCTGGGGATCGCTGTCGAGAAGCATCACCTTCAGGCCCAGCGTCGACAGCGCGTAGGACAGGTTCACCGCTGTCGTCGTCTTGCCGACGCCACCCTTCTGATTCGCCACGGCCACGACGGCCCGCTGCATCTTGGGCATCCCGGTGTTCTGCGGCACGGCGGCCATGCCGCCCTGACCGGCCAGGAACCCGGCGACCTGCTGGGGGATGCGCTCCGCCCCGCTTTCCCACCGGCTGATCCGGGAGCGGTCGTAGCGGCGGTTCAGTGCGCCGTTGAGCCATGTCGCGAAGCTCAACTGATCCTCGGCACGCCGTTCGCGGATGGCGCGCAGTTCTTCCCCGTTCATCGGGCCTCCGACTTTCCCTGTGTGAGGTCCTTTCTTGCAAAATGTGACGCAACTGGTCAAGCCGAAGTGCACCGAATTGCGTCAAATGGCGGCGGGAGCACAGGTCATGCGACGTCGTATGGGACTATGGTCATAGAATTCGAGGGCGTTTGCCGGTCGCTGCGAGCGGTGGAATACCATTCCGGAGTCGAATCGACCGAGAGCCCGTCAAGCCCATTTTCCAAAGCGTTACCAATTCAGCGTTGGCTGCGAGGAGTGGTTTCGATTCGGCCCTTGAATCGCTTGGAGTCTGTCGTTTCAAATTCAGCGTCGTATGTCGATTCGTTGGTTTCCGTCGGCGTTACAAGATCTGCGCGAGACTCGCCGAGTCGGCTAAGCCCTGGAAAGCCTTGGGTTTCCGAGTCGAATGTTACCAATTCAGCGTTGGACCCGAGTCGCCTTTGTATCAAATTCAGCGTCGGGTTCGGTTGACAGTTGACGGTTTTGGACTGGAACCCCCGGCCAGGGACGATGCTCGTTCTGGTGGAGGATTGGGGTCTGGATCACCCTCGAATGCCCGGTTGGCGATTCTCCCACCCCACCGACGTTGCGTTTTCAGCGAAGGGGGTCGCGCCAGCACCCGCGCAACTGGTCTAACCGGAGAATCCTATAGGGACTCATATAGGACATGGTTGCGAGTTCAGCGTGGATAACCGCCTTTCGTGACTCGTCTTCAGCGTGGATGAGCGAGTCCCCGTTGCGACTTCGGCGTCCCCGCCGTTGCGGAGTCAGCGAACCGATCCGGCCGGTTTCGCCCGGTGCGATTCCAACTCAGCGTGGACAAGCCGCTCCGGCTGTGGACAAGCGGCCCATCCGGCGTGGGGTGCTCCGTTGGGGACGCTGATTTTGAAACGCTGGCTTGGCAGATGGTTTGGCGGCTGGCTTGGCGGTTGCCGGCAGGGGACGGAGCGACGGGATCACGAAAGGCCGCTTCGCTGAAGTTGAGTCGGAATCTGCAGCTTCCGTTGCAACTTCAGCGATTCGTGGGATGGACGCGCTTCACAGCCACCACATTTTGTGTTTTCTGAAATGACAGGAACGTGACCGAACGAGGCCGGAGGGGTCCCATGGCGAAAATCCACGAGCAGCTTACCCTGGAGGGATTCGAGGCGGTTCTTGCCCGCACCGAAGACCCCAAGGAGCGCCGCCGTGTGATGATGGCCCATGAAGCGCTGTCCAACGAAATGGACGCGATCGGCTATCTCCATGCCGGCTTCTGCCAAGCCTCCCTGCCGCACCGCAAGCCCAAGGACGAGACCGCCCCCTGGGTGCGCAACAATGGCAAGTACCAGCTCGTCGTCCGCCCCGGCATCCTGCCGCTGCGCGACGGCACGGTCCTGGACGTCGGCGTTCCCTACGGCGCCAAGGCGCGCCTGATCATGATCTACCTGCAGACCGAGGCGCGCAAGACGCGCAGCGCCCACGTCGATCTGGGGCCGAGCATGAGCGCGTGGCTGCGCCGCCTTGGGCTGGCCCCGACGGGCGGCGAGCGCGGGAACTACAAGCCGGTGCGCGAGCAGGTGCTGCGGATCGCCCGTAGCGAATTCACCCTGCGCACCACCACCGGCCCCTCGACGGCGGAAATCTCCGACCAGCGCCTGATCGACGGCATCAAGCTGTGGCGGGACGAGGAGGACACGCCGGACCTGTTCCGCACGGGTGGCGAGTGGGTGCGCTTCGTCCGGCTGACCCAGAGCTTCTTCGAGCATCTGATGGAACACGCCGTCCCGCTGGACGAGCACGCCATCGCCAAGCTGAAGAACTCCGCCCTGGCGCTCGACGCCTATGTGTGGCTGGTCCACCGCCTGCACCGGCTGGACAAGCAGACGGTCGTTCCCTGGCACGCCCTGTCCCAGCATTTCGGCTCGGTCAGCGAGCACCGCGTCCTGGCCTTCCGCCTGAAGGAAGCCCTGAAGGACGTCATGGCCGTCTATCCCGACGCGAACATCGAGCCGACCTCCAAGGGGCTCGTTCTGCGTCCCTCGGCGCCGGCCGTGCCGTCCAACAAGCATCTCGTCCTGCGCCCAGTCCGCGGCTGAGGGGTGCGGTTGTGCGCCGCGGATGAAATGGTCCAGACGCATCGCATCCTGTTGAAAAGCACCGCCCCAGCGTGACATTGTCGATCGGTTGCAACCATCCGGTGCGATGTCGTGCCGGGTGCAGCGGAAGGACCGTTTCCAATGTCCTACAGGGTCGACGACGATTTGTATCCGGCGCGCGCCGTGGTCTCCATCGAGGCCACCTGGGGAAGCCGCACCTACGTCGGCTCAGGCTTCCTGGTCGGTCGGAACGACGTCATCACCGCGTCCCACGTCGTCTACAACGCCGCTCTCGGCGGTAAGCCGAGCAGCCTGAAGATCTATCCGTCCTACAATCCCGGTAAATCGGACAACGTCGCCTACGGCGTTGCAAAATCGCAGTTCTTCACCAATTTTGACCCGGATTCGGACGGCAGGCTCATTGCCGGCGATTTCTACCGGACCACCCAGAGCGGATCGGAGATCGACGTTGCCCTGCTGACCCTGTCCCAGCCGATCGGCGACACCTACGGCCATTTCGGGATCGACTGGAACTTCAGCGGCGGGGCGGTCAACGTCCTGGGCTATCCCACCAAGTACGGGCGGTACGAGACCTTCGACAGCGGCACCGTCCGCCGGTCGAGCGTCGATTCGGTCTACTACATAAACGGGGATCTGGAGATCAATCCCGGGAATTCGGGCGGTCCGATCTTCCATGGTTCCGGAAACAGTTTTTACGCCGTCGGCGTCGTGTCCACCGCCATCGGCGCCACCGCGCTTGGCGGCCACGCCTATTGGCTGAAGGACGCCTTGTCGGCCAATGATTCCTACATCTCGAACGCTCCGCCGACCTCCGAATCGGAGCGGCGCGCCGTGGTGAACAACGGCTCGTCCAGCCGCGACGTGCAGATGGAAGTCTATGTCGGTCCGGTCGCCACGCTGAAGAACCTCTTTCTGGGCACCAAATCCATCGAGATCATCATCAGCAGCGAGGTCGGCGATTTCCTCAACCTTGGCGCCGGCGACGACGCGGCGGACGGCAGGGGCGGCGACGACGTGCTGGATGGCGGCACCGGCTCGAATTTCCTGACCGGCGGTTCCGGCACCGACACATTCTTCCTGGATGGGCGGAGCGGGGGGGTAACCTGGTCCACCATCACCGATTTCGAACCAAACGAGTGGGCTACCGCCTGGGGATGGAAGGAAGGCGTATCGACACTCAGCTGGGCCTCCATGGCGGGCGCCGAGGGGTTCAAGGGCGCCACGGCGCACATCGACTTCGATGGCGACGGCAGCATCGATGGCAGCATCACCTTCACCGGAAAATCCGTTGGTGCGGTCATCACCATGCCGGGGCAGGTCGGCGCCGACAGCTATCTGGCCTTTCGTCTGGCCTGACGCCACTTTCACCACGGAGACACGGAGGGGAGGGCGCGCCTCTGTGCCTCCGTGTCTCCGTGGTGATCCCGCGCCGCCTGAAACGCCTTACAAAGGCAGCAGCAGTTCCCGTTCCGCCGCCGCGTCCGTTGACGGCGCCGCCAGTGTCCCGCGGGTCACCGTCACGGCGCTGCGTCCGCCGCCCTGCGGGGTGACGCGCACCTGCACGCCGATCCGCTCCACCAGCGCCGGGACGTGGCTGATGACGCCCACTTGCCGCCCGGTGGCCTGAAGCGCCTCCAGGCAGGACAGCGCCAGATCCAGGCTGTCGGGGTCCAGCGTGCCGAACCCCTCGTCGATGAACAGCGTGCCAATTCCACCGCCGCCGCCCCCCGCCATGGCCGAGAGGCCGAGCGCCAGGGCCAGCGACACCAGGAACATTTCGCCGCCGGATAGGCTGTGCACGCCGCGCCGCTCGTCGCCCATCTCGCCGTCCACCACCTGGATCTCCAGGTCGGCCCCTCCCACCCGCTCCAGCCGGTAGCGGCGGGCGAGATCCGCCAGATAGCGGTTCGCCTGCACCAGAAGCAGGTCGAGGCTGAGGCTCTGGGCGAAGTTGCGCAGCTTCCGCCCGTCGGCGGAGCCGATGAGCTGGGCCATGGTCGCCCACAACCCCTGCGCCTTGCGCTGCGCCTCCACCCGGTCGAGCACCGCGGCGAGGCGGCCGCGATTCTCCGTGTCGGCGCGCAGCCGGGCCTGGACCTCGCCCAGCCGGCCGCGGGCCTCCTGAAGGCGCCAGCCCGTCTCGGCGACGGCCTTGCCGGCCTCCTCCACGCCGAGCGCGGGGAGTCCGGCGGTGTGGTGCTCCCTCCGCAGTCGCGTCCGCTCCGCCGCCAGAAGCGCCGTCTCGCGCCGCGCCGGCTCGAGGTCGGCCAGCGCCCGCTCCTCGTCGGCCAGCCACTCCTCGTCCCGGACCAGATGGACGCGCGCCTCGTCCACCGTCACGCCGCAACGCTCCGCCGCCGCGGCCAGGGCGTCCGCCGCCGCTTCCGCCTCGGCGGCGCAGCGGCGCGCGGAGTCGCCGCGCGTGGCGACGGTCTGTTCCGCCCCGGACAGCCGGGCCGCCGCGTCCTGCCGGGCGATCGTGGCCTGCTCGACCAGGGCCTCCGCCCGCTGGCAGGCGTCGGCCAGCTCCTTCTTCACCGCGCCCACGGCCCGTCCGTCCAGCAGGGTTGCCCGTGCCGCGCGCCGATCCTCCAGCGCGGCGGCGAGCCCCTCGCACCGCCGCCGCGCCACCTGCTCGGCCTGCCGCGCACCCTCCAACTCCGCCGCCTTGGCGCCGGCTTGCCGCTCCAGGGCCTCGACGTCGCGCAGCGCCTGGGCCAACCCCTCGCGCTGACGGAGGATCTCGGCGACCCGCCCGCCGAGATCCTCGCGGAACGCGTCGGGATCGCGGTCGAGCCGGCTGTGCCAGTTCTCAAGCCCGGCGAAGGGCGGGGCCAGTTCCGCCCGTACCGCCGCCCGCGTGTCCGTTGCCTGATCGCGCCGCGCCATGGCCAGGGATTCGGCGTGGCGGGCGGCGTCCCGCTGGCGGGTCCGCGCCTCGATCGTCCGTTCCGCCTCGGTCAGCGCCGCTTCCCGCTCCCGGCAGGTCTGCACCGCGGCGTCGAGCCGCCCTTTGTGGTCCAGCGCCCTGGCCTCGGCCTGCCCGGCCGTCGCCAGTTCCGCGTCCACGTCGGACAGCCGTCGGGTGACGATCTCCGCGTCCGGTTCGGCGGGAAGTCCGAAGGCCGGCGCCCGCTTCGCCCAGCGCTCCACCGCGGTCGCCCGCTCCACCGCCAGGGTGGCCAGCCGTCCATCCAGGGCCGCGGCCCGCTCGCGCGCCGCATTCGCCGCAGCGCTGTGGGCGCCCTGGTCGGTGGCCAGCCCGGTCACCTCGGCGCGCAGGGCGGTGACGTGGCGCTCCTGATCTTGGGCAAGCCGGTCGAGCGGGGTGTGCCCGCCTCCCCAGGGATGCTCCGTGGCACCGCAGACCGGACAGGCCTCGCCCTCCGCCAGCTGAGCACGCAGCGACGCCACATCCTCTCGGCGGGCGAGGCGCAAGCGATGCAGGGCGGCGTCCGCCTCCTCCAACGCCGCCCGGCGCTGGTCCAGCCGTGCTTTGGTCTCAGCCGCACGGGTCTCCCCGTCCGCGGCGGCGGTGCGCTGCTGCTCGCGCTCCGCTTTGGCGTCCGCGTCGTCTGCGGCCAGCCTTGCGGTCTGCTCCGCCAATTGAGCCAGGACGAACAGACCGTCGCGGCGCTCCGCCAGCGCCGTGCGGCGCCCGCGCAGGGTGTCCAGCGACTCCACCGCCTCGGCCTTCAGCGCGGATAGCGTCCGCTCCGCCGCGTCCCGCCGCGCGGCGGCGTCCAGACGGACGGTGGACAGACGGGCCAGCTCCGCCTCGTGGGCCGCAGCCTCCGCGGCAGTGCGGCGGGCCTCCGCCTCCGCTTCCCGCATCGCCCTTGCCGAGTCGCGGTGGCGCAGCAGCAGCGCGTCCCAGCGCGCCCACTGATCGGCCACCGGCAGCAGCGCCGTCTGGCCAGCCAGCCAGCCCTCCCGCTCCGCCGAGTCGGTGCGCGCCTGCTCAAGTGCTGTCCGGATGGCGACCCAGCTCTCTCCGATCCCCCTCGCGTCCGCCTCCGCCGTCGCGGCATCGGCGAGCGCTCCAGCCTGTTGGCCGGCCAGCGCGGCGATCTCGGCGTCCAGGGCGGCGGCCTGTTCCAGTTCCGGCTCGGCAGCGTCGATGGCGCCGCGGGCCGTCTCGTAGGTACCGCGCACCTCACGATGACGGGCCTCGGCCTGGACCAGCCGGTCCTGCGCTTCGGTCACCGTGGCGTGGGCGCGGGCCAGAGCCTCTCCAGCCTCCGACGCTGCCGCGGCGCAACGGTCCGCTTCGGTCAATCGCACCCGCAAGGGCTGGAGGCGGCGCAGCAGCGCGGCTTCCTCCCGCCGCGCCGCGGCCTCCCGCCAGACCCCTTCGGCCCGCGCGCTCGCCGCGGCGGCGTCCGCCTCCGCCTTGGCCAGTCGGGCGTCCTGCTCGTGCCAGGCGACGGCGGCCCGGGCCTGCTCGAACGCCGTTTCCTCCCGCCGGACCGCCTCGGCCGCCGCACCGGCCTCGATGTCCAGGGCGGCGCGCGCGTCGTCGGTCAGCACGCCAATGCCCGCGCATTGCGCCTCCAGCGCCTCCAGCGCCCGCTGCTCCTCCCGGGAGCGCTCATGCGCGGCGACGGAGATGCGGGAGTAAATCTCGGTGCCGGTCAGCAGCTCCAGCAGGGCGGAGCGCTCGGTCGCCGGAGCCTTGAGGAAGTTGGCGAAATCGCCCTGGGCCAGCAGGACGGCGCGGCGGAACTGCTCGAAGCTCAGCCCCAGCCGGGTGGAAATCTCGTCCAGCACGCTGGTCTTGCCGTCGCCCAGCCGCTTGCCGTCGGCAAGCGCGGTCAGGCTCATCGTCTGCTTCTGCAACTGGCCGCGCGCGTTCTGCCGCGCCCGCCGCAGCTCCCAGCGCGCCCGGTAGACGGCGCCGTCGATCCCGGCGAAATCGACCTCGGCCCAGCCGGACCCGGCGCCGCGGCGCAAGACGCTGCGCACGTCGGTGGTGCTGATCGCATCGGTGTCCCCGCTGGCGCCCAGCGTCACGCCGCGCCCGTCCGGCAGCCGGGGCATGCGGTCGAACAAAGCGAGGCACAGCGCGTCCAGGATCGTGCTCTTTCCCGCGCCGGTCGGTCCGGTGATGGCGAACAGGCCGGCGTGGCGCAGCGGCCCGTCGGCCAGCTCCACCGCGAAGGTCCCGTCCAGGCTGGCCAGATTGCCGCCGCGAATCGCCAGAATACGCATCACGCACCCTCCTGAACGGTCGCGACCAGCTCGTGGAAGGCGGCGAGCAAGGCCGGCTCCGGCTCGCCCTCGTGATGGCGGCGGTAGAGCCGCAGGAACACATCCTCCGGCGCAAGGTCCGCCAGATCGGCCAGCGGTACGGATTCGGCCAGCGCCTCGCCGCTGCCGGTCAGGCGCAGGGCCAGCTTGACCAGCCGCGCCGGGCGCCCGGCCAGCGCCGCGACCACCTCCTCGCGCAGGGCGGGGCGGGGCGTCGGCAATTCCACCGAGACCTCGACATAAGGCCATGCTTCGCGCGGCAACTCCTCGTCCAGCTCCAGCGCGGCCAGCGCCGCCAGCGCGTCCTCCGGCGCCGCGAATCGCCCGCCGCCGGGGACCCGCCGGATGGCGACGAAGCGGGGCACCCGCAGCGATTCGACATTGGCCAGCCGCCCCTCCGCGAAGTCGGCCAGCACCACCTGATGCGGGTAGGGCTCCTCGTCCACCGCCAGCGGAAGGGGGGAGCCGCTGTAACGCACCGATTCGCGCGCCCCCACCGCCTGCGCCCGGTGCAGGTGGCCGAGCGCCACATAGGCCGCGTCCTCCGGGAAGACGTCCACCGGCAGCGCGTGCTGGTTGCCGCCGAGGATCTTGCGCTCGCTGAGTTCGGACAGCGCGCCGTCGCGCATGTAGCAATGGCCGGTGAGGATCAGCGCCTCGCCGGGCCGCAGCGCGCGCCGCCCGGCCTCCGCCGCGTCGGCATAGACCCGGCGCACCCCCTCGACCAGCGGGTCGGCACCCGCCGCGATCTCCCCCTCGCTCAGCGGCGGCAGGTCGGCGGGACGGAGGTAAGGCAGCGCGACGCAGCGCGCGGCAACCGTTCCGTCGCGGTCGGTCAGCGGAACCACCAGCCCGTCCGGCGCGAAGGCGCCATCCCCGCCCACCGGCGGGGCGCCGACCACCCGTACCCCCATTTCCGTCAGCAGCGGCGAGGGCGCCTCCAGCCGGCTGCCGCTGTCGTGATTGCCGGCGACCACCACGATGTCCAACCCTGGGCAGCGCGCCTTGGCCCTCGACAGGAACCGGTAGAACAGGCCGAGCGCGGGGATCGGCGGATTCTGCCCGTCGAACACATCGCCGGCGATGATCAGCGCGTCGACGGCTTGATCCTCAAGCCGGTCGAGAAGCCAGTCAAGGAATCGCGCATGCTCGTGCTCGCGCGCGAAGCCGTGCAGAGTTTGCCCGAGATGCCAATCGGCGGTGTGGAGAAGGCGCATGGAGGGAAACGGGTCCATCGGAAAGGGGACCGGCATTCTACGAAAGGGCGGCGACGAAGGCGCCGTGTGAAAAAGGCAGCGGAGAAAAATCGCCGGGGGTCGAAAAAAGTGCTTGCCACCCCCGGGACACCACGCATATAAAGCGCCTCCCGACGCGGTGGCCGCCAACGAGGCGCCGACGGGTCGGGACACAAAGACATTCTGGCCCTGGCGGCCCGCTCCTCGAAGGGGCTGGGCGCGGGGTATTGCGGTTCTCCTGGAGCCGCGGGATCTTGGATATCGTTGATACCGTGTTGTG